>JAVEUP010000056.1:0-40415 GCA_034005525.1 Thermoguttaceae bacterium
TCGCCATCAAGGCAAAGGCCAACGGGTTGGTCGAGCCGACGAAACGGCGGTGATCGAGGTGCTTCAGCTTGACCAGATGGTACTCGAACTGCACGAACGACTTGCCCGGCAGGCCCAACTCGAAACGATCCGGCACTGGCGTTTTCCAGTGGGCGTCGTCGGTAAACACGGCCACCGGAACGATCTCCGTGTCGTACCGCAGGAACAACTGGCAGTAGTACGAGGCACTTGAAGACCTGGTCGTGGTCGATGGGGGTTGGCATAACAACCATTTGTGCCGTCCTCTTGCCAGGCTGTCAAGACCCCCCTCACTCGGCATCGGCCCAGTTCCGGCCGCACTTGACATCCACCTTCAGGGGGATTCGCAGCGGCAGAACGGCCGACATCTCCTGGCGAACCAGTTCGGCGAGCCCGTCGCGTTCCTCCTCGGGCAACTCGAAGATCAGTTCGTCGTGGATCTGCAGCAACATGCGCGCCTGCCACTTCTCCCGCTTGAGCCTGCGATGCACGGCCAGCATTGCCAGCTTAATCAGGTCGGCGGCCGAACCCTGGATGACCGTATTGACGGCAGTGCGTTCCGGCAGGTTCTTCGCCCGCTCGGCGTCGT
Source organism: Thermoguttaceae bacterium (assembly GCA_034005525.1). Classification (GTDB taxonomy): domain Bacteria; phylum Planctomycetota; class Planctomycetia; order Pirellulales; family Thermoguttaceae; genus PWXP01. The sequence continues at coordinate 608 of JAVEUP010000056.1, forward strand.
GCCGAATGCCGCTGATGGCCCTCCGCCGGCCGAGGATCGTTTGCACGTAGCCCTGGTTGCGGCATTCGGTCAGGGTTGCGGTGAAGAACCGCTCGACCCCGCGGTATCGGCGGAAGTAGTCGTCGATGAACCGTGCCGCCCGGTCGCGTTCGATGCCCAGTGCCCTGGCCAGTCCGCCCGGACTCTGACCATAAATGATCCCGAAGTTGACCGCTTTCGCTTCCCGGCGCATCTTGGGAGTAACCTGTTGAAGCGGCACGCCGTTGACTTCGCCAGCCACGCGGGTGTGAATATCCTCATCGCGGGCGAACGCTTCGCAAAGCCGCTCGTCGGCCGAAAGGTGGGCCAGCACCCTTAACTCGATCTGCGAGTAGTCGGCCGCCAGCAGCAGCCAACCTTCTTCGCCGGGCACGAACGCAGAACGGATTTCGCGGCCCTCTTCGGTACGCACTGGGATGTTCTGCAAGTTGGGATCGCTGCTCGAAAGCCGCCCCGTGGCCGCCACGACCTGGTTGAACGAAGCATGCACCCGCCCCGTGACCGGGTGGACCAGCTTGGGCAGCGCATCGACGTACGTGTTCTTCAGCTTCGCATACTGGCGGTATTCGAGGATCTTGGCCGGCAGCGGGTTGCCCAATTGAGCCAGCTCCTCCAGTACGTCGGCATCGGTGCTGGGCCCCGTCTTGGGCGTCTTCTTCAGCACCGGCAGCTTGAGTTCTTCGAAGAGCACCTGCTGAAGTTGCTTCGGCGAGGCGATATTCAACCGCCGCCCGGCAAGCTGGTAAATCTCTTCCTCCGTCGTATCCATGCGCTGGCCGAAGCGGTGGCTCAACTCGGCCAGCCGCGCCACGTCGAGCTTTACCCCGTTCGATTCCAGTTCCACGAGCACGTCGATCAGCGGCACCTCAACGTCGGCCAGCAGCCGGCCAAGCCCCGCCTGTTCGATCCGCTCGGCCAGGATGGGCCGCAGCCGAACGGGAACCGCGGCGTCTTCGCAGGCGTATGCCGCCACGAGTGCCACCGGCACCTCGTCCATGCGCTTCTGGCTCTTGCCGGCGCCGATCACGTCGCTGGTCTTGATCTTCTTGAAGTCGAGGTAGCGCAGGGCCAGTTCGTCGAGGCTGTGGCTGCGGCGGCCGGCATCGAGCAAATAGCTGGCCACCATCGTGTCGAACGCCACGCCGCGCAGCTCGACGCCCACGTTGCGGAGCACGATCATGTCGTACTTCAGGTTCTGCCCCACCTTTTCAATCTGCTCGTTTTCGAGCACCGGCCGCAGGGTTTCGAGCGTTTGCACCGGGTCGAGGCACGGCTCTCCTTCCGGTGCCCGGACGGGCACGTACCAGGCTTCCTCGCCGTCGGCGGCGAACGAGTAGCCGACAATCTCCGCCCATCGCGGCCAGAGATGCGTGGTCTCGGTATCGAACGAAATGGCCCGCTGGCGGCTGAGCAAGGCGACCAACGCGGCGAGCTTCGCGGGCGTGTCGGCGACGTGAAATGCAGGCTCTTCGACCGGGTCCTTCGGGGCGATGGGCCGGCCGCCCAATACGTCTAGCCGTGCGGCAATCCCGCGGAACCCGAGGTCCTGGAACAGGTTCCTCGCCGCCGTGACGTCCACGCCACCCACCCGCCCCGCATGCCAGTCGACGGCCACCGGCACGTCGCATTTCAGCCGGACCAACTCGCGGCTGAGCAGCGCCTGGTCGCGGTACGTCTTGAGGTTCTCCTTGCGTTTCTTGCCCGATACCTCGTCGGCACGGTCGAGCACGCCGTCGAGGGTTTCAAACTGATTGAGCAGTTCGCGGGCGTACTTGGGTCCAATCAGCGGCACGCCCGGAACGTTGTCGACCGAATCGCCCACGAGCGCCTGGAAGTCGACCACCTGGTCCGGGCGTATGCCCCAGGTCTCGTGCAGCAATGTACGGTCGACGATCTCGTCTTTGCGTATGTTGTACAGCTTCACCCGGTCGGTAATGATCTGCCGGCAGTCCTTATCGCCGGTGACCAGGAAGCACTGGCCCCCGCGCTGCTCGACAACCGCGGCCAGCGTGGCCATCACGTCGTCGGCCTCGTACGACTCGCAGCCGAGCCCGGGGATGCCCAGGGCGAGAATCAGCCGCTGCACGGCCCCGATTTGCGGCACCAGGTCTTCGGGCATCTCGGCCCGCTGGGCCTTGTAGCCCTCGAACATCTCCTGCCGGAACGTCCTGCCCGGCATATCAAACGCGCAGAACAGGTAGTCGGGCTTCTTCTCTTCGAGCAGGTACAGCATATCGCGGGCGAACCCGTACACGGCGCCGACCGGCTCACCCCGCGGGCTGGTCATTTCCGGCAGGGCGTGAAACACCTGGTGGATCAGGTTGTGCGCATCGACAATCCAGACCGTCTGTCCCGCGAGATCATCCGGCGGGGGGGTTCCTTGCCGGCAAACCACCGGCTCTACCGAGAACCCGCCCGGCGGCGTGCGATCGGGCGGGTTCGGCGGTTCCGGCGTTTCTTCGAAACCGGGAAAGGTCTGCTGTTGCTCGTCTTGGGCCATACCAACTGGTTGTAACCCGGTTGCGTTACGGGCCAAAGGGGGTGCCCTTGCGGGGGCCGGAGGATGGAGACAGCCGTACCCCCGCTTGCCGTCCGTGATTTATGTGGTACGCTTACCCTGAGTTCCAGTTTCTCTTTGCAATCTCAGGCGGCGTAGCTCAGTTGGTTAGAGCAGCGGAATCATAATCCGCGTGTCCGGGGTTCGAGTCCCTGCGCCGCTACTCGCGCAACCCCCTTTCTTCACAGGGGGTTGCGTCGTTTTCGGGGGACGCGGAAGCGGGCTCGAAGCCGGCGACCGTACCGGAAACAGCACCCTTCCCGGCCGTTACGGAAAGAAGCGCCCGTCTCCTCTTCCGCGGGCCTACAGCAGATCGTCCCAGTGGGCGGCGTCTTCGATCGACTGGCGAATGAGCATGAGCAACACGTTCGGATCGTAGGGCTTCCGAACGAAGAACTGGCAACCGGCCGCCCGGCAACGCCGGAGGATGTCGGGCTGCTCCAGCCCGCTGAGAATGATGACCGGAATGGCGCACGTGTCGGGCGAGTCGGCCAACTGCTGGCAGATCTCGAACCCGTCGGCATCGGGCAGGCACAGGTCGAGCACGATCAAGGCGGGCCGTTGCGAACGGGCACGCTCCAGGCCCCGCTCGCCGGTGGAGACGGTGATCGTCTCGAAACCCTGTTTTTGAAGTCGCAACGCCAGCACGTCGGTCAGTGCGTCGTCGTCGTCGACAATGAGAATGGTCGGACCTTGTTCGTCGTCTTCAAAGGCCGATTCCGGTTGTTCCACAAGTCCTGCAAGCATGGTTCATCCTGTGCGGATCGTCAGGGGCTACTACCGCAAACAAGACTACGCCAAAGGTTCTGCCCAGGCAAACCATTCCGCACGACCATGCCGATTGCGCCGCGGAAAGCCATGCTGGTTGTGCCGGTTTGAGCGATTGTCCCGGTCGATGAAGCAAGGGAACCACGAAATACAAGAAGCACACGAAAAGGGAGCCTACAGGCTCAGAGTCAGACATGGGCGCGAAAGCGGAGACAAAGCAGGAGTTTCCTTTCGTGTCGTCTGTGTATTTCGTGGTCAATCGGTCGTATTTGGGGCCGAAACACCGCGATCGGGGCCTTCGGCCAAACGGCAGGAAACCCTTCAGCTACGGCTCTCGGCTGAGCCTCATGGCCAGCAAGTCGAGCTGGCCTTTCAGATCGTTCAGCAGCAAGTGAGGGCTTGCGCCGCCGGCCATGTGGGCATAGAACGCGCTGCCGGGGCTGGCGCCGCTGGTACCCATCAGCGTGGTCGTGGTCCGGAGTTCGTGAAGCTGCACGTCAACCCGATCGAGCTTGGCGGCCGCCGTGCGGTTGTCGCGCCAGAGACGGTCGATCTGAAGTACCAGTCCCACCAGCAAGACCACCTGCCCGACAATGGCGGTCGGCAGGCCGATGGCCCACAACTCGCCACGGTCGGAGAGGACGGCCCACAGCAGCAGGATGGCACCGCAGACCAGCACCATGGTGCCCACCGAAAGGGCCGTCCATACCAACGAGCCGGTCGGCTTCGCCGCCGGCTTCCGGCGCCGATCCTTCCGCTGGCGCGGTTTCGGGAGGGCCTTCGGTGCGTGCCACGAGGAGGGAGCGAGGTGCGGCGGGTCGAACCGGGCGATCTCCCGCTGCATCTGCGCCCCCGTCTGCTTGTCCCGCCCGGCGTGCAGTCGCCGCTGGATGTGCCGCAACTGCTCGTCGCATTCCCACGAGTCGAACCGGCAGCCTGCCGAGTCGCCCGGCGGGGCCGCCTCCGGCGCAGCCGCCTTGGCCGATTCGACACCCGCCGCCTCGCGCCGCAACTCGGCGGAGCAGCGGGGGCAGCACAACTCGCCGCTTGTGGGCGATGGCTGCGCGGGAACATCCTGTCGGCATTGGAAACACCACATGGCGTTCCTAGAATCGGCTACCCGCGCGTTAAACTGTAGCGGTTCCGCCGGGTTTAATGGCACCTCGCATGCCAATGAGGCATAATGGGTATTACAGGCAATCTGCATAAACGCTCGGTGAACCGATTCACCTGTACGCGTGCATTCTCGCGACTCACCCGTTTCTAGTCACTTATGCCGCTTCGCGGCACCCGGGATGACGAAGACTGGCATTTTCGGAGCAGGTGCAGAACTGTCTGACGCGTGGGTGAACCCGGATGCTGAGACATCCGGAACCACCCACCCTACGCCTTTTCACCACTGATTTGCACCCAGAAACGGAAGGCCGGCAGCCGGGCTTACAGCGTCACGATCTGCCCGGTCTGCGACGACTCGACCGCGGCGGCCAGCATGGCCACGGCCGCACGCGACTCCTCGGGCGTGATGCGTTCCGGCCGCCGGCCCTCGGCCACGCAGTCGGCAAAGTAACGCAGTTCCGCGCGGAGGATGCCGAAACGCTGGCCAAAGACGTTTGGCCAGTAGAGCGTGTCGGGCATCTGGTTGCCCTGGCCGTCGTGGATTTCCAGCCCCGCGTTTCCGCAGTCGATGTACAGCGCCCCCTCGGTGCCGATGATTTCCATGCGGGCGTCGATTTGGTAGGGCGTGGTCGTGGGCAGGTGCCAGATCGACTCGATCACCGCAATGGCCCCGCTGTCCAACCGCACCATGGCCCAGCCGCCGTCGGGATACTTCTTGTCGCCCGGATGAATCTCCTGCGCGTAAACGCTTACCGGCTTGGCGCCGGTGAACCAGAGCATCAGGTCGCCGTCGTGGATGCCGTCGCCCATCAGGGCCGAAATGTCGTTGAGCACCATGTTGCCGATGGTCTTCGAAAGGTTGCGCCGCGCGTGCATCGAAATGATCTTGCCGATGCGCCCCTCGTCGATCGCCTGCTTGGCCAACGCCACCCGCGGATCGAACCGGCAGATGTGCCCCACCATGAAGAAGCCCCCGGCCTCGCGGGCGGCGGCGAGAATGTCGTCGCAGTCGGCAGCGGTGGGCGCCATGGGTTTTTCCAGGAACACGTGCTTGCCGCTTTGCAGTGCGTCGATGGCAATGTGCCGATGGTCGTAGATGTGCGTGGTAATGCCCACGACGTCGATGTCGGGGTCGGCCAGCAGTTCGTGGTAATCGGTGTAGCGTTTGGGCACCTGGAAGCGGTTGGCTATCTCCTCAAGCCGCTGCGGCCGTCGCGTGCAAACTGCATCGAAGGAAATGCCCGGCATCGTGGCAAGCACTTCGGCGTGAGTTTCGCCGAACCATCCCAAGCCAATCAAACCCCAGCGCACCGTCTTTGTTTTGCTCATGGATTCTCTTCTCCAAAGGTCGGAAAGGGGAGTGGTCCCGCTTCGCGGCCGGCTTGCCGTGAAGACCGGGACCATCCTCCCGTGAACGGTTATTTCAACCAGAACTCGAAAAAGCGGTAGATCTGCTCGTTAGACTCTTCCGTCGGACCATGCGTCTCCCGGTTGGTCATCGCAACGCGGTCGTCGTGGCCCAGCAGCCGGTTGACCGCCAGGGCATGCTGCAGCGCGGCCCAGCGCTTGGGCGGGTCTTCGGCGCCGCCGGAGACAAGGAACGGCCGCGGGGCCATCAGTGCGTGCAACTCATGCAGGTTGCGGCCCTGTTCCATCATCGTCTTATAGGCTCCGGTTCGCGGGCTTTCTTCGCGGACCAGGCCGGGCTTGCGCGTCACTTCCGGGTCGAGCCCCAGGTACCAGGGCTCCTGGTAGTTGATGCTGCCGCGCGTCTCGTCGAACACGATGCCCGGGTCGGACCACACCGCGCACGCGTACTTCTCCCAGAGGCAAGAGGCGAACAGCGCCCACTTGCCGCCGTAGGAATGGCCCACAATGCCAATCCGTTCGCTGTCCACTTCCGGCAGCGCGGCCAGCGCTTGCCACGCGTTCGCAGCGACGTAGGCCAGGTACGAAAGCGGCTGGCACTGCGCACCTTCGCTGAGCACCGGCTTGCGCGCGTCGCCGCCCGGCGAGCCGATCGAGAGAGTCACGAAGCCGCGCCGGGCAAGCTGGTAGGCAAAGTCGCGCAGCTCGCCGGTAAGACCGATGCTGGTCTCGGGAGTGTAGAACGGCACAAACACCGCCGGGAACGGCGGATCGCCGTCGGGGACAAGCAAATAGCCCAACTCGTGCCGCCCTGGGGCGATTTCCAGGCGGATGCGCCGCTGCGTGAAATTCTCGCGGCGACTTGTCTCCAGCGTTTCCAGTGCCGGACGCTCGATCACGGGCGGCCAGGCGCCCATCAGGGCGTGCCACTCGGCCAGTATCTCGGCGCGCCGCTGCGACCATTGCTCCGGTGTCGTGACTTCACGGCCATTACTGAACAGAAGCGGTGATCGAAGCTCCTCGTCGGCCTCGGCAAACTCAGCCGGCGGGCGGGTGAACGGGGCCAGCGATTGCCACAATTCATCGGCTCCGGCAGCGGCAACCAGGCAGGCAAACGGCAGGACAAGCCATCCTGCCAACTGCGCGTGTTTCGACATGACGGTCTCCTTGTTCGTGGAGAAAACAGGAGGCCACACCGGCGGCAACAGCCGCGGGATATGGGCTCGGCCTTGGGCCCTATCATACCGCACGGATCCCGGTTCGTAAACAAGCGTTACCGTTGACTATCAACTGCACCGTATGCTCCCCGCCCCTGTAGGACGCCCCTTTCGTCGGCTTCAGCCGACTCCCGTATGTCCCCAGTTTCAACCGGGGGCGGACACGCTGCGCCCTTCCGTGCCTCGATCGCAGCTTGCCGCTCAGCCGGCTGTGGCGAGTTGCAAACGGTGCCCTGCTGGAGTCCCGGCTTCAGCCGGTTCAGAAAAAACCGCCTAAAGGCGGGACTCCAACCCAGCGGCCTGCACCGAGAAACGAACGAAAGCGACGGGGAGTGTGGAAAACGAGAAAATTGCCACCCAAAGACATCGAAGGCCGGCAAAGCCATAGTGTTTCTGTCGAGAGGCTTTACGAACGGGCGCCTTGCCGTTCCATCGTGGGAGCTGGCCGTTCATGAGACTGGCGACTGGACTTTCTCAGCCGATCCGGGTACCCTTTGGGCATGCGATAACCCAGATTAAAATTGGGACAGTCCCCTGTGAACGGTTACTCACTACCAGCCACAAAGGAAGACCGCCATGAAACGCGAAGAACAATCTACCACCCAATCCAGTTCCCGCCGCGAGTTTCTCAAGCACACTGCGGGCGCCGTTAGCGGCGCCGCACTGGCCGGTGCGATCGCGGCCCGGGCCTATGCCGACGAAAACAACACCATCCAGATTGCCCTGATCGGCTGCGGCGGGCGGGGGACCGGGGCGGCAGCCAATGCGCTTTCGACCGGCAATCAGGGGCCGGTCAAGCTGATCGCATTGGCCGACGTGTTCGACCACCGGGTGGAAGGCAGTTTCAATCGATTACAGAAGCAGTTTCCCGAGCAGGTGGACGTGCCGCCGGAACGGCGGTTCGTCGGATTCGATGCTTACAAGCAGGCCATCGACGCGCTCGGCGAGGGCGGCGTCGTCTTGCTGGGCACGCCGCCTGCGTTCCGACCGCCGCATCTCGAATACGCCGTCGAGAAAGGGCGGCACGTGTTCATGGAGAAATCGTTCGCCGTCGATGCTCCCGGCGTCCGCCGCGTATTGGCCGCGGGCAAGAAGGCCGGCGAGAAGAACCTCAAGATCGCCGGCGGCCTGATGAGCCGCCACTGCCTGGCATTGCAGGCGGCGGTCAAGCAGGTGCATGAGGGGAAGATCGGCAACGTGGTCACCGCGTGGGCGTATCGCATGCACGGGCCGGTCGGGTTCCGCCCGCGGCAGGAGGGAATGAGCGAACTGGCGCACCAAGTGGCCAACTACAGTAACTTCACATGGCTCAACGGCAGTTTCCTGCTGGACTGGCTCATTCACAACCTGGACGTGTGCTGCTGGGTCAAAGACGCATGGCCGGTCTCCTGCCAGGGGCAGGGCGGGCGGCAGGTGCGCAATCAGCCCGACCAGTTGTTCGACCATTACGCGGCCGAGTACACCTTCCCCGACGGCACCCGCCTGTTCGCGCAGGGGCGCCACATGAGCGACTGCTGGGGCTTCTTCGGCAACAAGATCCACGGCACGACCGGCTCCGGCGTGCTGGGCGAAGGGATCAAGGACCCGCGGCTGTACAAGGGTTATCATGCAACGGCCGAGAACCAGATATGGAGCCACGAGGGACCCGCGCCCAGCCCGTACCAGGTTGAAATGGACCGCCTATTCGAGGCCGTCCGCAAGGACCAGCCGCACAACGAGACCGAGCGCTGCGCCTACGCGGCCATGGTGGGCATCCTGGGACGCATGGCCATTGAGTCGGGCAAGGAGGTGACCTGGGAGCAGGCCCTCAACTCGGAACTCGTGCTCGCCCCCGGCGTGGACGGCATGACCTGGGATACCGAGCCGCCGGTGAAGCCCGACGAAGAAGGCAACTACCCGGTGGCCATGCCGGGGTTCACGACGGCGTTGTAGCCGCATCGGCTGCCTATCCCTCCGGTTCCGCGCCATCCGGCTTGACTCGCGGGGTGGGGTTTTCGTAACGGCCGACGGGCCGTTGCCCGGCCCCGGGCCGGTCGCGGTCGCCGAGTTCGGCGCGGGCCGCTTCGGCAAGCTGCATGAGCCGCGAGACGACTTGCGGGTGGTCGTCGGCCACGTTCCGCTCGCTGCCGACGTCTTCGACTACGTTGAACAGGAAGGCGGACGAGGGGCCCTTGCCGCGATGGTGCGGATGACGCCACGGTTCCGCCAGGGGTACGAACAGCTTCCAGGGACCGCTGCGCACCGCCTGGAGCTGTGTGCCCATGTAGTAATAGTACACCTCGTGGGGCGTCCGGGCGCCGGGTTCGCCGAACAGCAGCGGCCGGATGTCCTTGCCGTCAATCACACGATCGTCCGGCGGCCGTGTGCCGGCCAGGTAGGCGAAGGTGGGCAGGAGGTCCATCGACGCGGCCATTTCCTGGCAGGTCTTTCCGGCCGGAACCCGTCCGGGCCACCAGGCGATGGTCGGCACGCGGAACCCGGCTTCGGCGGTGGTGTATCCTCGGCCGAACAGGGGCTCGTTCGAGCCGCGGCTCAGATCGCCGGGCTTGCCGGTGGTCGGCGCGCCGTTGTCGGAGGTCCAGACCACCAAGGTTTGCTCATGCAGTTTCAACTCGCGCAGCTTTTCGAGAATCTGCCCTGCGGACCAGTCGAGTTCCTCAATCGCGTCGCCCCACGACCCATTGGCGCTCTTGCCGCGAAACGCCTCGCTGGCGAACGGCGAGCGGGTACTGCCCGGCATGGCCTGCGGCAGGTACAGAAAGAAAGGCCGGTCACGGTTGGCCTCGATGACGGCCAAGGCCCGCTCGGTTTCCCGGAGGGTAAGCTTGTTGCGGTCGACCGGGGCCTCGACCACCTGCTCGTTGACCATCAGCGGCAGCGGCGGCCACACGCCCGGCCGCATGTCGGCCACCATGTCGTCGCTGTAGAGAACGCCGAAATACGAGTCGAACCCCTGTCGGGTAGGCAGGAAGGGCGGCTGGTCGCCAAGGTGCCACTTGCCGATCATGGCCGTGAAGTAGCCGCGAGTTTTCAGGACCTCGGCAATGGTGATTTCATCCGGGTGAAGCCCGTTCGGCGAGACCGGCCGCAGCACAATGCCGTCCGGGTCGGTATCGGCCATGCTCACCCGCTGCGCGTAGCAGCCCGTCATGAAGCTCGCCCGCGATGGAGTGCAGACGCCGGCACTGACGTAGAAGTGGGTGAACTTGGTACCTTCGGCCGCCATCCGGTCGAGGTTGGGCGTGCGATGCACTTTCGAGCCAAACGGACCGATATCGCCGTAACCGAGATTGTCGGTAACGATGAGTATCAAATTGGGCGGGCGGGGCGTCTCGCCCTGCGCGGAGTGCGTCCAAGCGGTTGCAAGCGGAATCCATGCCAATACGACAGCGATAGACCACTTCATGGCTTCGTACCTCATGCGTGCTTGTGTGCCACCAAAGCGGCAGCTATCGGGACAGGCTAACTTGAATGTTATAGGCTATTGGGTTTCCAGGTGCAGGCCGCTGGGCTGGAGTCCCGCCTTCAGGCGGTTCTTTCCGCACCGGCTGAAGCCGGGACTCCAGCAGGACGCCGTCGGCACGAAGAAGCGGAAGAGCTACGTTACATCTTCCGGGCCAATGGGAAATCCAGTATAATCCATTGCTGGCGACAGAGCCAGAATGTCTTGCAGGCTAGTTGCCTGCTGGTGCGTTGCCACCCTTTTGCCGTGTTGTAGTTACAATGGCTAGTTACGTGGTGCGTTATGGAGCCATGAGATTTCTGGGGGTGTTTGCGCCTGCGGGGGGGCACGAGTACCATCGAAATACCAGCGTCATTGCCCGCACGGATCGCGGGCTCGAAGCGGCGGAAGTGCTTTGCGAAGCCGACAGCGAGGCAGTGGCATGGCTCGACGACCCTCCGGAGGGCCAGATCGTCCGGGAGATGACGCCCGAGGACCACTGGGAAATGCAGCGGCTCCGGGAGCTTGCGCCGGACGAAATCGCCGTTTGCCAGCGATACGTCGATTCGTTGGGTCTGGCCATGCGGTTGGTCGACGTGGAACACATTTTCGGCGGCGAACGGATTGTGGTCTACTACCTGGCGGAAAACCGGGTGGACTTCCGCGAGTTGGTCCGGCAGTTGGCCACCGAGTTCCAAACCCGCGTTGAAATGCGCCAAATCGGCGTTCGCGACGAGGCCAAGCTGCTGGCCGATTTCGGCGATTGCGGCAAGGAAGTCTGCTGCAACAACCACCTGGTGCAAATGCCGCCGGTCTCGATGCGCATGGCGAAGCTCCAGAAGGCAACCCTGGACCCGGCGAAGATTTCGGGGCGGTGCGGGCGGTTGAAGTGCTGCCTCCGCTATGAATACGACACCTACGATCAGATGCAGAAAGAAATGCCGCCGCTCGGCGCACGCGTCATGACGGCCGACGGCGAGGCCAAGGTCGTCGGGCACGAAGTCCTCAGCGGCCAACTGCTGGTCGTTACCGAAGATCGGCGCCGACTGCTGGTCGACGCCCAGGAGGCCACGCGGCTTCGTCGCGACGAGCGGCCCGCCGAACCCGAACCCGAACCTGACGCCGATCCGGCCTGAACACCCACGCTGCCATGCCGCACTCCACCCGCTCCCTTGCCGAACTGCTCAGCGAAGACCCTCGTTACAAGTACGAAGCGTACGTATTCGTGTTTGAGGCGTTGGGCTACGCGCAGCAGGTGCTCGGGCTTGGCGAGCCGGCGGAGAGCGAGCCGGTCGATGGCGTCGAACCGGACGAGGAATCGGACGAGCCGGAGCGGCATGTTTCCGGGCAGCAATTGTGCGAGGCAGCCCGGCGGTTTGCACTCGATCAATATGGATACATGGCCAAGACCGTCCTGGGCAGTTGGGGGATCAACAGCACCGGCGACGTGGGCGAGATCGTATTCAACCTGATTCGGATCGGCAAGATGCGGAAGACCACACACGACCGGCTCGAAGATTTTCAGGACGTGTACGACTTCGACGACGCCTTTCGCCGGGCGTTTGAGATTCGCCCCCCCGATTGAAACGGGGAATTGCACCCAAGTTATTCGAATTGCGTGGGATAGGCTTCCAGCCTGTCTTTTCCACCGACAGGCTGGAAGCCTATCCCACGTCTCCGCTCGCCTTGGGCGGGAAGGTTTTGACGAAGAGGATCCGATGGCGGCCCGGAAGAAACAAAAGACCTGCGCCAACGGCAATTCACCGGTCCGGCCTGCCAGCGCGGCGAGCGTCCCGTCGGCAGGAAACACCACTCCACCGTCGTCGCTGCAGAAATGCTTGCTGGCGTTTGCAGTTCTCGTGGAAGTGTTCTGGGTTGCCGCGCTGGTCACGATGGCACTGGGAAAATGATTGCTGGAACGCTTTGCCGAAAGGAGTTGCAGGCGTGATTTCTCGAATCTTCCAGGGATGGCTGGCTGTCCTGTTTCTTGGGCTGCGCCTGGCAAACGCCGGGTCGAGCGAGCATCACCTGTCGCCGCTGGCTTCGGAGAGCTTTCGGCGCGATGCCCGGCTCTGGGACGTGTGCATGGTCGATGCCGAGTTCGGCTGGGCCGTGGGCGATCGGGGCGCCATTTGGCATACCCGCGACGGCGGCCAGACGTGGCACTTGCAGCGCAGCGGGGTCGAGGTTCCGCTGCGCGCCGTTGCGTTTGCCAATCGGGAGTTCGGCATTGCCGTGGGCGGGCAGACCGACCCCTACACGCATTCGAGTTCCGCGGTTGTGCTCCTCACCCGCGACGGCGGACGCCAATGGCTGCCCAGCCGCAGTTCCCTGTTGCCCGGCCTGCGGCGGGTGGGCCTGTTCGATACGCGGAACGGTTGGGCGGCAGGCGATCCCTCGGCCATGTACCCAAGCGGGGTTTTCGTTACGGCCGATTCCGGGCAGAGTTGGCGGCCGCTCACCGGCCCGGGAACCGCCTCCTGGCTGGCCGCCGACCTGCTCGATCCGCAAACCGGGGCACTGGCCGGACGGAAGGGGACGGCGGCGGCCGTTCGCCGCGGCGAGGTGCGCCCCGGTGAAGTGGGCCGGTTCGGGCTGCGCAACCTCGCGCAACTCCGCCTCCTGCCGCCGACCGGCGGCTGGTTGGCCGCCGACGGCGGCCTGCTGCTGCACACACCCGACCTCGGCCTCTCCTGGCAAACCCCGCCCACCGAGTTGCCCGAAGCCGCGGCCCATTTCGACTTTCACGCGCTGGCCGCGCATGGCGAACATGTCTGGACGGCCGGCACGCCCGGCACCCGCGTATTCCACTCGGCCGACGGCGGGCGGACGTGGCAGATATCGCCGACGGGTTCGTTTGCGCCGATCCGCGGGATGGCGTTTGCCGACGAGCGCCGCGGGGTGGCGGTGGGCGACCTGGGGACGATCCTTGCCACTTCCGACGGCGGGCAGACGTGGCAGACGCAGCAGGCAGGCGGCAAGCGGGCGGCCCTGATGGCGGTCTTCGTGCGCGGCGAGGACGTGCCCCTCGAACTGCTCGCCCGGCTGTGCGGTGACGAGGGGTACCTGGGCGTCATCGAAATCGTCGGCCGCGACGACGTGGAGGTGGCCCCGCGCAGCCCAACCCACGTTGCCGACCGGACGCATGAAGCCGTCGTCGCCGTCGGCGCTTGCGGGGCCGATTTCGCATGGCGGTTCCCCATGCGCCAGAAGGGACTCGGCCTCGACGCGCGGCAGATTACCGCAATCTGGGACCGGGCCAACGACGGCAGGGCATTCGAGGAACTCGGGCGCCACCTGGTGCGGCAGATCCGCCTCTGGCGGCCGGACGTCATGATCACGCACGACGCGAGCCCGCAAGGCGACTCGCCGCACGCGCACCTGGTGAATCAGCTTGTGCTCGACGCCATCGAGCAGGCGGCCGATCCCACGCGGTTCGCCGCCCTGGCAGCCGATGCCGGCCTTCCGCCGTGGCGCGCCCGGAAGGTCTTTGCGAAGCTGGAGTCCGGCCAGCGCGGAATGCCGGAACTGACCACCTCGCAGATCGCCGTCCGATTGGGAACCTCGCTGGAAGGACTCTGCGCCCTGCCTCGCGGCGTTCTCCATGAAGTTTTCACGCCGCCGCCGGCCACGCTGGGGTTCTCCCTGCTGGTAAGCCGTTTGCCGCAGGACCCCGGCGGGCGCGACTTCTTCGAGGGCATTGTACTGAGCCCCGGCGGCGATGCGCGGCGCGAATTGTTGCAGCCGGCGCCGGGTGGAATCGACGCACTACGGCGAATCGCCCAGCGGCGGCAGCATATCGAAGGCATTCTGCGGCGGGCCAAAGACGACGTGCAAACGTCGGCCCACTTGCTGGCCGGCGCGGGCGAGTTGACGCGCGGCCTGGAGCCGTCCACCGCCGGCGACGTGCTGTACCACCTTGCCCAGCGGTTCGTCCAGTCAGGCCATTGGGTTATGGCCGCCGAAATGTTCGAACTCCTGGTCGAAGACCATCCGGACCATCCACTGTGCCTCCCGGCCCTCACGTGGCTGGTGCAGTACCACGCCAGTTCCGAGGCCTTGTGGCGCATTCAGGGTGAACAGCGCGTGAACGTGCAGTTTGCCGACGGCCGTCCCGTTGCTCAGGAACCCAAGTTGGGCGTGCGTCACGCTTCGGCGCTGGCGGTCGAAGCGGCGGAAGTGACGGAGGGTCCCAAGCGGGCGGCGGAACTCGGGGCCCGGATCGAGCAAACCCGCCCCGCCCTGTTCGCCCAGCCGTCGCTGCGGTTCCCCCTGGCGGCGGCCGATCGGAATCGCGGACTGCCGAAGGCGGCAGAACGGTATTTCCTGCTGGCCGGCCGCGCCGCAAATCGGGACGCATGGTGGCTGAACGCCCGCAGCGAACTGTGGCTGGCCGAACCGGACGGCCTCCCCCCGAAACCGACGCTGCGGAGTGCGCGGGCATCGGCGAAGCCGCGGTTGGACGGGAAGCTGGACGATTCCGCCTGGCAGCGGGCGAAACCGGCGCCGCTGGTGAGCTTGCTGGGCGACGACGACGCCTGGCCTGCCGAAGCGAGAGTCGCCTACGACGATCAGTTCCTTTATTGGGCCGTCCAATGCCGCAAGGCGCCGGGCGTCGAATACCCTCCGCCGCAGGGGCCCCGCCCGCGCAATGCCGACCTTTCAGCCCGGGACCGGATCGAGTTGTATATCGACCTCGACCGCGACTACGCCACCTGGTACCGGTTTGCGGTCGATCATCGCGGGTGGGTGGCCGAATCGTGCTGGGGCGACGCGAGTTGGAACCCGACGTGGTTCGTCGCTCAAGCCGAGGATGAGGAGACCTGGACCATCGAGGCCGCCATTCCGCTCGATCAGCTCACCGGCAGCTATCCCACCTCACGCGACGTCTGGGCGGTGGGCGTCCAGAGGACCGTGCCCGGCGCCGGCTTCCAATCGTGGACCCAGCCGGCGGCCATCGAAGTGATGCCCGAAGGATTCGGATGGCTGATGTTCGACTGAATGTCGGCCCCTTGCCACCCGAGGCCCCGGCGATATAGAATATTGTCCGTTCTTGAACACTTCTTGAGGGCTGCATTCAATGAGGGATTGCGACGGTCAAATCTGCCGAGACGGCGGGCATCTACGACGCGTGGCCGCGGGAATCGTGGCGGCTGCGTGGGTGACAAGCATCTTCGGGTGCGGCGTCGGCGAGTACCGGCAGCGGATCGAAAAACAAGTCCAAGAATTGGGCACAACCTCCGACGCGGTGGGGCTTTATTCCGCTCAACCCTTGGGTAACAAGCCGATTGCGGTTCGCGTTCCGCAGTCGTTCAAGCGCCAGCCGCTGGTGGCGGGGGTGCAAGTTGCCGGGGAAGAGGCCCCGCCCAGCGATGCCCGCGTTCAGACCGGGCTGATCGACATCCCAGGGCTCACCTACACGTACGAGGAGTTCGTGGCCGATGCTGAGGGCGGGCAGATTCCTTACTACCTCTATCTCGGGGCAGCCGATAAGACGCAGCCCAACTTCCGCGACCCGGCGTCGCGATGGATCAACCAACTCAAGGAGCGGTTTCCCGGCCAGGAGGTGGCCTGGGAGGATGTCCGGTGCGACACGTCCGATGGCCAAAGTGTGGCATGGCGGCGTATCCGGGTGGAGGGAGACCAGGATTTCCACTATGTGGGCAAAGATGGTCAAGGCCGGGCAGTGAAAATGCCCGGTGTTTTCGAGGTCTACTATCGTGTCGACGGCAATTGGGCCGTTGTGCTGGCATGGCGGGTACCCACGTCGATCGCTCAGCACGTCGATCTCCACAAATGGGCGCCGATAGTCGCCGGCACGGTTGACTTCAAAGGTTAGGGTGGGGCCGGCGCACCGATGCATTCATGCTCATTCCAGCATCGATCGGCGTCTTCCACCCATTCACTTTCTTCGTGAACGATTCGTCGTCAGGGGGCTCATCATGTCAAATTGGTTATTTGTCCCAGTTGTGCTGTTGATGATCGTGCTGGCGGGATGCGGCGGCAGCGATCATTCGCAGGTGGCAAGTTCACCTGCCCCATCGCTCCAGGACGGCGCTGCCCCGCCGCCGCCACCACCGCCACCGCCTGCACCAGCCGCGCCGGCGGCCGACGCGCCGCCCTCTGAAGTTGCCGAACACGAGCCCGCAATGGTGGTGCCGCCCGACGAGTCGGGAATGGACGTGCAACCTGACGAGTCGGGAATGGACACGCCACCCGGCGGGCGCGATGCGGAAGGCGGCGCTCTGGTGGAGCCGGGGCCAGACCACGGTGCCATGGAGGGTCTGGAAGGAGAAATGGACCGCCCGCACGTGCCCGACGTGCCCATCGAGGACACGACGCTGCTCGGTCGTGCCAGGCAGGCGCTTGTGGAAGGCCGCTTTCCCGACGGAATCGCCTTGCTCCAGGCCGCCGCGCTGGCTGAAGACGAAGCTGCCGAGGAAGTGCTGAATACGCTGCGGTGGTCGCCGGTGCTGAAGCGGCCGAAGCTCACCATGCGCTGGGGAGTCGCCGTCCTCGTCCCCGGCCTGCCAGGCCAAGCCCCTGCCCGCCAGGAAGCGGGCGGCGAAGGCGGCAGTTCGACGGGGGGCGGCGCCGGCGGACCCATGAAGCTCTGGCACGACGCCGTTGGATTGCCGCTGTTCCAGGCTTTGGAGCGCCGAATTGCCGAGGGGGCTTTCGGGCGGTGGCTCAGCGCGGAACTCGTTGCTTCAACGCACAGCGCGACCCAGCGGGCAGGCCAGCCGCATGTGCCGCAACGGCAGCTCGACGAACCTGCCGAGGGCCCGCCCGAGATGGCGGCCGGCGCGCACGGCAATCCCGCTTTGCGCGGTATCCTGATGACCCAAGCCGCCACGCTCAGTGACGCGAAACGCTGGGCGGCTGACCAGCAGATCGACGTCCTCCTGACCGTAGCCGTGGCTCTGCGGTCCGGCAGCTTGCGCGGAAACGTCCAAACCAGCCTTTCCATGAAGGCCTACGACGTGGCCAAGAACCAGGAAATATGGAGTTCACGGGACCTCAGCAGCCGGAGGGTGGAAGCGGCGATTGCCGGCGACCGGGCCGACGAAGACCCAGCCCGAGATTTCGTCGACGACGTGCTCAAGTATGTCGACGAGAGCCTTCAACTAACCGATATGCCGAAGCTCGACCCCACGGTGGTCGCCCGGCGGGCCGCGGCTCTCGCCGCCGAGGAGCACGCCGACCCGTTGCCGGCATTGGTTGAGCTGCGTTACTACTCGGCCAAGGGACTGCTCGACGCCTCTGCGTTGAGAGCGCACTACACGGCCATTCTGGGGCCGCAGGACGGCGCCGAATTGTCGGCAGGCAACCTGGAGCAACGCCGGCAGGTCGTTGAGGGACTGCTCCCGTGACATGTCCGCACTGGCACTGATCAACACGAACCGCATGAGCCCGCCCATCGCGCCGGTGGGTTTGGACTACGTGGCCGGTGCGGTCCGGCAGTCGGGCGCGGCGGCCGACGTGGTCGACTTGGGACTCGCTGCCGATCCTGACCGGGTGCTGCGCGAGTATTTCGCGGCTCACAGCCCCAGACTGGTTGGGCTATCGTTCCGCAACATCGACGACTGCTTCTGGCCCGGCGGCGCCTGGTTCGTTCCCGAACTGTCGGCGCTGATCGACACCATCCGCACGTTGACCGACGCCCCCATCGTTCTCGGCGGCGTGGGTTACTCAATCTTCGCCCGTCAGGTGCTCGCCTATTGCGGGGCCGATTTCGGCATTCATGGCGACGGTGAGGAAGCCCTCCCGGTGCTGCTGGGCGAGTTGGAAGGGGCCCGGCGATTTGAGCGGGTAGGCGGGCTGCTCTGGCGGCAGGACGGGGTACTCCACGCCAACCGGCCGGCCTGGCCAAGCCGCCTGTCGATCCCCACCGAACGCAATGCCGTTGACAACGCCGCTTATTTCCGCCGGGGCGGTCAGATGGGCATCGAGACGAAGCGCGGCTGCAACCGGCAATGCGTCTACTGCGCCGATCCACTTGCCAAGGGAACCGTCCTCCGGCTGCGCGATCCGGAAGAAGTGGCTTCCGAGTTCCAGTCGCTCTTGGGCCAAGGAATCGACGTGTTCCACCTTTGCGACGCGGAGTTCAACCTGCCGGTGGACCACGCCCGGACCGTGTGCGAGGCATTGATCCGCCGCCGGCTGGGCGATCGCATGCGATGGTACGCCTACCTGACCGTCGTCCCCTTCGACGCCGAGCTGGCCGGCACGATGCGGCGGGCCGGTTGCGTAGGCATCAACTTCACCAGCGATGCGGCCAGCCCGGCCATGCTGGCCGCCTACCGCCAGCCGCACCGGCCCGAGGATCTGACCGCTGCCGTACGCCTTTGCCGGCAGCACGGCATTGCCGTCATGACCGACTTGCTGCTGGGCGGGCCGGGCGAAACGCCCGAGACGGCCGCCGAATCAATAGCTTTTTTCAAGCGGCTCGATCCCGACTGCGCCGGTGCCGCCTTGGGCATTCGACTCTATCCCGACACGGCTGTCACGGTGCGCCTGGCAGCCGTCGGGCCCCTGGTGGCCAACCCGGGCATCCATCGCCGGTACGAAGGCCCGATCGATCTGCTGAGGCCCACGTTTTACGTTTCGCCCGCCTTGGGAGAGCGTCCCGCACGCCTAATTTGCGACTTGATTGGCGGCGATACCCGCTTCTTCGCACCTGCCGACGACGATGGGCCAGCCAAAGCTGCCGAGACCGGTTATAACTACAACGAGAATACGGCCCTGATCGACGCAATCGCTCAAGGAGCCCGCGGCGCCTACTGGGATATTCTCCGTCGCCGGCGCGGCACCCCCCCTGTATGAGTTTCCTCGCGAACGGTTTCTGCCCAAGGGGGTGGGCTGCTATAATGGCTATTGCGCAGCCCCAATCTGAAAACGGGAATAAGTTACCCTATGTGGGTGCGAACCTGTCGGTGTGTCGCCGATCATGCGTTGAGGCTTCGGCTGACCTTTCGGGCGGTCAGGGTAACCGTAATGTGGAATTCTGGGGCGGAAAGGAGCGGCGAGCTTGGCGCTTTCGCTAGCCGAATTCAACCGCTTAGTCGACGAGCACGGTCCTGCACTCTACCGAATGGCGTATCGCATGGTGGGCGATCGGCACGAGGCCGAAGACCTTGTGCAGGATGCCTACCGTTCCGCCTGGAACAGCCGGCGCCTTTTCCAGTATGGCCGAGGTGAGCGAGCTTGGCTCGCGGCCATCCTCAGACGCCGAGTTGTGGACCATTGGCGCAGACCGCACCCCCCCTCAGTACTGCAAGGAGACCAGAAACTCGACATTGGCGTGGTTGGCGAGGACCCGCTGCGGGACGATATGTCCGACGAAATGCAGCAGGCCCTCGCGAGACTGCCCGAGGAATTGCGGGAAACCCTCCTTTTGGTGGTTGTTGGCGAATTGACCCACCAGGAAGCCGCAGACCTG
Organism: Thermoguttaceae bacterium; assembly: GCA_034005525.1. Taxonomy (GTDB): domain Bacteria; phylum Planctomycetota; class Planctomycetia; order Pirellulales; family Thermoguttaceae; genus PWXP01. The sequence continues at coordinate 20,557 of JAVEUP010000056.1, forward strand.
CTCGAAATCCCCCTTGGCACAGTCCTTTCCCGCGTAAGCCGCGCCAGAAAGCGGTTGCGGGAATATTTAATGGCCGCCAACACCAAATAGTCTGGTGTACGAGTTCATCTTCCTCAAAAACATCCGATGTTTCAGCCCAACCCCCATCCCTGGATCGACACCCAGCTTCGAGGTGTGCCCGTGCCCGAAGGGCTCGCGCAACGCCTGCGCGAAGTGATCCTGGCCGATGACGCCGGGTTGGACGACGGGTTGCGAAACGTGCCGGTTCCGCCACGGCTTTGCGGCCGGCTCCGACTTTCCGTTGCCGAGGACGATGCCGGGCTCGACGCACTTCTGAGGGATGTGCCTGTTCCGTATAGGGTAATTCGCAATTTGCAGGCAACGCCGGGATACCGACTGCAATTGCAGCGGATTGCCGGTTGGGTCGCCGCCGCTAGCTTAATGCTCGCCATCGGTCTGTCCTACTTCGGAGCCGCGATGGGCTTTTTGGTCGCGGGCCTGCCGGTCCTGCCGGAACCGCCAACTGAGCTTGCCTGGTATATGGCCGGTGAACTCCTGCCCGATGCGTCCGAGTCGTCTCTTGCCATCGTCCAGATGGAAGTGCTTTCCGATTCGGGGCGCGGAAGCGAGGAGCTGGTTGCGTGGCCGCCTGTCGAATTGTCTCAACTGGCCCACGATGCCGGCCCTCCGCCCACGCCGGCGCCCTACCAGCCCGACGAGTTCACGATGTTTGCTCACCGCCGGCCCGGTGGCCTGGACCCGTTGCTCGACGTCACTTCCTACCGATGGGGGGTCTTCGGTGCGCACGAGCCGTTCGACGAACCGGGATCCTGGCGGGAAACGCAATCGATCCGGCCGCGCGGCATTCCTGCGCCCACCGTGGCCGGGTTCAATTCCAGCATCTTGATTCGCTACGGCGTCTTCCCTTTCGTTCCGACGACTGCCGACGAGAGCCTGCTTACCGTGTCGGTCCCGCTGAACGTCGGCACCGACAGTTTCGAATTGGCACGGCATAGTGTGGCTGAGGGGCGTCTTCCCGCCCCGGGCGATGTTCGCACCGAAGAGTTCCTGGCTGCCGTCGATTACGGTTTTCCGAAGCCTTCGGCGAGGGCGGTCCGGCTATCCCTGTTCGGCGGCCCAAGCCCCTTCCTGCCCGGCGCCATCATGCTCCAGAGCGGAGTCCAAGCGGCCGAGATTGCGTCCGCACCGCGTCCGCCGGTTCACTTGGTGTTGGTAGTCGATGTCTCGTCCGGGAATCGGCGGGAGCATCGGCTCTTGATGCTCCGGAAGGCTATGGCCGACTTGTGCCGTTGGCTTGGCTCCGAGGACAGGATATCGCTGGTTGCTTTTCATCGCAGCGCCGAGGTCATCGCGGAACGTGCCGGCCCGGACCATTCCGGGCAGTTGCAGGATGCCCTCAACAGGATCCCGGCGCAGGCGGCGTCGAATCCCGGAGCAGGTCTTAGCGCGGCGTACGCTCTCGCCGGGCAAACCGGCGAGGCCGAACGGACGGCCCAGCCGCTGATTGTCCTGCTTAGCGATGGCTTGGCAGACCTGCCTATCGGGGCGGCAACTCGAATTCAACGGCACCTTTCCGAGGCTGCCGCGGAAGGAATCAGGCTGCACGTCGTCGCGTCGCGCCCGGCTCCCGAGCCGCTCAACGTCCAGTTGCAGAGCTTCGTGACGGCGGGCGCGGGAAGGGTATGGTGGGCCGACGATGCGCGCCAGCTTGGTTGGGTGCTGCGCGAGGTGGTCAGCGGCCAACCTCAGGCCGTGGCGGAGAACGTCCGCATGACGCTCCGCTTCGATCCAAGGACGACAAGGTTCTATCGGCTCCTGGGGCACGAGCCCGGTGTGAAGACCCTGGAGCCGGGTTGTGTCTTGCTCTCGAGTCAGTCGGGCACTGCATTGTTCGACGTCCACCTGCGGCAGGGGCTTAACGCCAGCGACGTGCTCGCAACGGCGGAAGTGACCTGGCGCGAACCCGGAAGCGGTCGGAACGAGCGGGAGACGGCGGTCCTCCGGCGTGGCGACCTACCGGCCACCCTGATCGAGTCGGCCCTGCCTTTACAGGCAGCCATCATTGCCGCGGAGACCGGGGAGTTGCTGCGGGGAAGCGTGTACACGCAGCTCCGCCCGCGCCCCGGCTCGCTTCCCGGAGTCGTGGAATTGCTCGATCAGATCGACACGGAGTTGTGGCAGAACCCCTCTTTTTGCGATTTCGCCGAAGTCGTAAAAGGGACCGTGAAGGCAAGGCCGTACCGGGGAGGTGGAGCGAAGTAGATTTGTAGAACAAATGGCCGCCGACCGCTTGTGCATTGCCGTGAAACAGGTTACCCTGACGGTAAGCCGTGTTGGCGCACGCGAGGCGGCCACGTAACCGTCGCTGCCTCCGGCCGCGGGAACCCTGGTTGGCGGACAAGGTTTCGGCCACGATTCCTCGGTAAGCGGCTTTCAACCCGGTCGGCGGGCGGCTCCGGAACCCGCCTGCCGGCAGAATCGTCGGGTGACGGGTTTTCGTCTCGTTGATCGTTAAGGAGAGCAGAATATGATTAGGCTTTGGGGACGCGGCGGCTTGCCCTGTGTCGGGATTCTGACAGTTGCCGCAGTGTTGCTTGCTACGGCCACGAGTGAAGCGGCGGAGGAAAGCCGGAGGTTTCTCGAAGCACTCCGGGAGCGCGGACTCCACGAGCAGGCTCTCTACTATCTCGAGACCATGAAGGAGAGTCCCCTGGCGGACGCCGAGTTCAAGCAGGTCATCGACTACGAGGCAGGCGTCACACTCATCAACGCGGCCATGGCCGGCCGTGTGATGACCGTCCGCGAGAAGCAGCTCGAACAGGCCCGGGCCCACTTCGAGCGGTTCGTCAAGGCGAACCCCGGCCACCCGCTGGTCTTCTCCGCCCGCTCCCAACTCGCCAATCTGCTGGTGCAGCGCGGCCGCATCGAGCGGGAGAAGGCCGACGAGGCGGAGAGTGACGAGGTGAAAGCTAAGCACGCCGCAACGGCGAGGAAGCTGTTGGACGAGGCCGAAATCGTGTTCCAGGAGCAGGAAGCGCAGGCCATCGAAGAGCACGAACGGTTCCCCAAGTTCATTCCTCAGGAAGAAGCAAAACGGATTGAGCAGCGCGACCAGGTGCGGCGCGACATTCTCGAAGCGCGCATGTCGTTGGCCGGCGTGAAATACGAGTTTGCTCTCACCTTCCCCAAGGGGAGCGACGAGTTCAAGAAGACCATGACCGAGGCGGCGGAGCGGTACGGCAAGGTGTACGAGTTGTACAGTACCCGGCTCGTCGGGCTCTATGCCCGCATGTGGGAAGGACGCTGCTACAAGGAACTGGGCGATCACGTGCGCGCGTTCGAGGCGTTTGAAGAACTGCTCGAGCAGCCCGACGAACCTGCCGCATTCCGCTCGCTTGCCAACCGGGTCATGGTGCTGGAACTCGAAACGTGCTTGATGCCGGAAGTGAAGGAGTACAAGAAGGCCGTGGACCGCGGATTCGGCTGGCTGAAGACGACGCGGGGAGCTGAGGAGACGAGCATTGAGGGGTTGGCCATACGGTACTATGCCGGCGTGGCGGCAACCGAGTACGCAAAGACCCTCAAGAAGGACGACCCGGAGGAGGCCAAGCTCCGCGATCAGGCCCGGGCCGAGGCGAAGAAAGCATTCGAGTTCGTTGCCCGCGCGCCCGGCGACTATCAGCGCCGCGCCCGGGAACGCCTTGCCGAATTGGGAATCGAACAAGAGGGCGAACCGACCACGTTCGTCGATGCGCGGGACCGGGGCAAGGACGAACTGGATAAGTCGCAAATGGCGGGCATCGAGCGGGAGGACCGGGACCAGGCCGCCCAGGCCGCCTTGAAGTATTTCCGCCTTGCCATGCAACTGGCCGATGCCGACGTCGAGCCGGACGACATCAACGTCGTCCGCTACTACCTGGCGTTCCTCTACTGGACGCGCGACGACTACTATCGCGCCGCCGTGATGGGCGAGTTCCTTGCCAGGCGGTATCCCAATGGAGTGGCCGCCAGGCAGGGCGCCAAGATCGCGCTGGCAGCTTACGCAAAGCTCTTTGCCGTCGCTAAGCCAGGCGAGCCACGGCAGTGGGAAATCGACCAAATGGTCGACATCGCCCGCTTCATCACCAAGCAATGGCCCGAAGCTGCCGACGCGGCCGATGCCTGGATGATGCTCGTCCGCAGCGCCGTGGTCAGCCGGGAACTCGATCAGGCGCGCGAGTACCTTGCGAACATTCCCGATACGGCTCCGCAACGCGGCGAGGCCGAGTTGCTCATCGGGCAAACGCTCTGGGCCGAATACGCGCGCCAGGCCCGGCTGCCCGAGGCGGAGCGGCCCGGGCAGGAACAGCTTGCCTCCCTGGTCGAAGCCGCCAGGACGACGCTGGAAGCGGGCGTCACCCGCATGAAACAGCACGTGGACCAGGGCGGAGAAATCAACTACACGCTGTGCACGGCCGTGCTCTCTCTCGCCCAGATCCTCATCAACCAAAACGACACGGAAAACGCCGTCACATGGCTCGACGACCCCACCGTCGGGGCCATGACCCTGGTGCGCGAGAGCGCCGAGGTGACCAAACGCGGCGCCTTCCGGGTGGAAACCTACAAGGCGGCCCTCCGCGCCTACGTGGGTCAACAAGACCTTGACAGGGCCGAGGGCGTCATGGAGGACCTTGAGCAGGCCATCAAGGAGGAGGGCGACGCTGGGGCCGAGGAACGGCTTACGCAAATCTATATCAGCTTGGGCAAGGATCTCGAGCAGCAACTCGAAATGCTCCGCGCCGAGAATAAACGGGCTGAGCAGCGGAAAGTGTCCGAAGGGTTCGAATTGTTCCTCACGCGGATCCTCAAGAGACCCGGCAATACTTTCAGTTCGCTCAACTGGATCGCGGAAACGTTCTATGGCCTGGGCGCCGGTTTGGACGCGGGCGGACAGAAGCTGCCGGCCGACGCCGAGGGCTACTACAAGAGGGCGGCGGCAGGCTACTTGAGCATCCTGCGGGAACTGCAGAAAGACGCAGCCTTCGGGCCGCCGGAGGCCGAGTTCAGCATCAAGATCCGCCTGGCCCGCTGCCTGCGCCGGTTGCAGCGCTACGACGACGCCTTGAAACTCTTGCTAGCCGTCTTGGAAGAGAAACCCATGATGATCGACGCCCAGGTTGAAGCGGCGTACACCTACCAGGCCCGAGGTACCGAGAAGCCTGCCTATTACCAACTGGCCATGTTCGGCAGCCGGAAATATCAGCAGTTCTGGGGATGGGGCAGGATCGCCAACCGTGTATCGAGCAGCCCCCGGCATGCCGACGTGTTCCATGAGGCTCGCTTCAACCTGGCCTTCTGCCGTAAGGAGATTGGCCAATCGCAGTCCGGCGATGAACGCAAGGAAACCCTGCAGCGGGCCAAGGACGACATTCTCATTATTCAGCGACTGTACCCCGAAATGGGCGGTGAGGCCTGGCGCGGGAAATACAACGACTTGTTCAAACAGATCCAGAAGTTGCTCGGCGAGTCGCCTTCCGGCCTGCCTGAACCTGAGAAGTCGCCAGCAGCAGATCCCAACCCGCCGGCAAAGACCGGCAAATAGGGGCAGGCCACGTATTTGTTACACAAGCAAAGGAGTTTTCGTATGACCTTCCGTTACTTTGGTGTGCTTGCGGCCGTCTGCCTTACGGGTGTGGCGCTAGCACAGGACAACGACACGATCCGAGCCGGAAACCGCACCTACTCGGGGCCAATCAGGAAGATGACACCCACGCACGTGGTGATTGAAGTGCAGGGCGCCGACCAGGAACTCCCGGTCAATCAGATCGAAAACGTCTTTTATGACGGCGAGCCGACCGGCTTGAAGACCGCTCGCAGCAATATCGCCAACCGGGCTTACGAGAACGCCCTGGCAGCCCTGGAGCGAATCGACCGCGATACGATTTCGCGCCCCGAGATTTTGCGGGAAATGGACTTCATGACAGCCTTCAGCGAGGCGCAAGTCGCATTGCAAGGCAACGGCGACCTTCGGGCGGCGGGTAGCAAGATGATCGGGTTCGCCCGCGACAACTCGGGCCATTACCGATACCTGGAAGCCTGCGAGGTCATTGGCAACCTGCTGGTGGCCCTCGGCTCCCATGCCCAGGCCGAGGAATACTACACGCGGATCGCCCAGGCGCCCTGGCCCGACTTCAAGATGCGGGCGGGTGTGGCCGTGGGCCGTGCCCGGCTGGCGCAAGGGAAGAATGCCGAGGCCGTTCAGGCATTCGATAGCGTGCTTGCCAACAACGCCGAGGGCGAGTTGGCGGAAGCCCAGCGATTGGCCGCCCGGTTGGGGAAGGCCGTTGCCCAGGCCTCGACCGGAAGCGCCGATGAGTCCGTCAAGGTGATCGAGGAGATCATCATGAAGGCCGCTCCGGAGGACATCGACTTGCACGCGCGGGCTTACAACGCCCTGGGTACGGCCCACCGGAAGGCCAACCGGACGCAAGACGCCCTGCTGGCCTTCCTGCACGTCGATACGCTTTACTTCCAAGTGGCCGATGCCCACGCCGAGGCACTTTCCAACCTGGCGCAACTGTGGAACGAGGTCGGCAAGACGGACGAGGCAGTACGCGCCCAGCAAATCCTTCAGGAGCAGTACAAGAACAGTCCTTGGGCCAAGTGAGTTCCTGCCCGAAGATCGGCGCCGGTTGCCCGTGCCGACCGGGGGGAAAGCACCCTTCCGAATTGAGCAAAAACCTAAGTGGGGGCTTTACGGGGCCTGGGGCGGCTTGGTACACTAGAAATAATGAACTTCCTGCCGTTCGGCAGACGGATAATTCGGTACACCAACAATTCAGAGTTCCTTTACTTGTGGAGGTCACAATGCGGCACCGGTTTTTTGCGGGATGGCTTAGGGCGGGCTTGTGCTCGTGGGTTCTGTTGTTGATGGTCTTGGGAGTGTGCTCGACCGTCACGCTGCTTGGTGAGAGGTCGGCGATTGCTCAAGACGATGAACTCGTCGAAGCCGACGAGGAGGTGCCTGCGGCGGCCCCCGGCGCAGCGGCTCCGGAAGCTCCGCGGCGCGAGAGCACGCTGCAATGGATGTTCAAGTCGCTGGGGTGGATGTATAGCGTAGTCTTCCTCAGCCTTTCATTCACGCTGGTGGCCCTGTTTGTGATGAACCTGCTGATGGCCCGGCGCGAGAACGTCGTGCCCGTGGCGCTCGTCGAGGGCTTCGAGGCGCATCTGAACGAGAAGCGGTATCAGGAGGCGTACGAGATGGCCAAGAACGACGAGTCGTTCCTCGGCCAGGTGCTTTCCGCGGGACTGGCAAAGCTGTCTACCGGCTACGACCAGGCCATCGAGGCCATGCAGGAAGTGGGCGAGGAAGAGAACATGAAAATGGAACACCGCCTCAGCTACATGGCCCTGATCGGCACCATCAGCCCAATGGTCGGACTGCTCGGAACGGTCCAGGGTATGATCGCGTCGTTCAGCGTGATTGCCAACTCTCCGACCGCGCCAAAGCCGTCCGAGTTGGCCGTCGGTATTTCGACGGCATTGTTCACCACGCTGGTCGGACTGTTCATCGCCATTCCGGCTATCGCCGCGTACAACATCATACGCAACCGGATACAGCGATTGGTGCTCGAGGTGGGGATTCTTAGCGAGGGGCTGATGAGCCGTTTCGCAAGCGTGGGCAAGAAACCCGCCTAGCGCGCGGAAGAGGGTTCGTTTCCTGAGTTGCCAGTAACGGTTTCAGCGGGAGTTTGCAGATGGCGAAAGAGAAAGCGCGTATTCGGAGCCGTGCGAGTTTTGCCGAGGGCGATATGACGCCCATGATCGATATGACGTTCCAGTTGATCGCGTTCTTCATGGTGCTGATCAATTTCACCGAAGCCGACCAGAACGAACGCATCCGGCTGCCGATTAGCCAGTTGGCCAAGCCGCCCGACGCGCCGCTGGAGGACCCGATCACCCTGCAGCTTACAAGGGAGGGAACCGTCCTGCTGGGCGGTGAGGAGTTCTCGGTCGAGCGGCTTCAGGTGCCGTTGCGGCGCGAGCGGCAGATCATCGAGGCCACGCCGAACAAGACCGTTGCCGGCGCGACCATCATCATTCGCGCCGATATGCGGGCCAAGGCCGGGAAAGTCCAAGAGGTGATCAAAGTGTGCCAGGAAACGGGCTTTGAGCGGTTCGCCCTGCGCGCAAAACAGGCCGAACGCACGTAGGCGCGGCCGCGAAGCGCGCCGCCGGTGCGCGCCTGCCGGCTGCAAGTCCGGCGCTGAATACGAAGAAACATATTCCTTAGTAACCTGATGAGTGGTTGTTCAGATGAAAGTCCGCCATGCCCAACGCAGCGGTGAGAAGATCGAGCTGCAAATGACGCCGATGATCGACATCGTGTTCCAGTTGCTCGTCTTCTTCATCATGACGTTCAAAATCGTGGCGCCGGAAGGCGACTTCAACATCCGCATGCCCATTGCGGCCCCTAGTGAAGGTCAACCCGACCCCGATCTCATCCCGCCCATCAAAATACGCCTTGTCGCCACCGGCACCGGCCATCTCTCCACCATTCGGATGAACGAAAAGGACCTGGGGCGAAACTTCAAGGCGCTGAACATGGAAATGCGGCAGATTGTCGGCGATAGCACCGGGCCGAACATCCGCGACGCCGCCGAGGTCGAGATCGACGCCGACTACGCGCTACGGTTCGAATACGTGATGGACACCATCACAGCCGTGTCGGGCTACGTCGGCCCCGAGGGCAACATCATCAAGGTGTGCGAAAAGATCAAGTTCGCTCCGCCCCGCCCGCCGCAATAACCGTTCACCGGGAACGGGCGTGTGGCGGCCAGTAGTCGCGCTGTTGGAGTTCACGCTTCAGCGTGCTGAAATCGGCTCATGCTTGGTTCGCACGCTAAAGCGTGATCTCCAACTACAGGGCGCGTTTCTGCACCACGGTCTCCTGCCTGTTCAGTGAACCGGACGGGTCGCGTGAGCGGGGCGCGAACGGTTACCCGGCGCAACGGCATTCACGCCCGGGAATAAAGGCAGGTTTCTGGCCGAATGAATTCTCGTTCGGCAACCGCGCAACCATCCATGGGGCACGGCCGCAAGTTTCGGCGCGCAGCGGGCATTATGCCTGATCGCCCGGCCCTTGCGGCAGCGAGAACGGGACTGCCCGCGCCGCCCCGCAATTGGCTGTGAACGGAGCAATCGACCTCGGCACATAGGGAGTCGGTCCCATGAGAGTCCGCCATGCCCTCCGGAAGGGTGACAAGATCGAACTGAAGATGACGGCGATGATCGACATCGTCTTTCTGTTGCTCATCTTCTTTATCATGACCTTCACGATCGTGGCGCCGGAAGGCGACTTCAACATTCGCATGCCCTTGGCAACGGCCGGCCCGGGCCAAGAACCCCTCGATCCGCAAATCCCTCCCATCAAGATTCGCCTCGTGGCCACCGGTGCCGGCCATCTTGCAGGCATCCGGATGAACGAGAGGGACTTCGGCCGAAACTTCCATGCCCTGAACATGCAACTCCGGCAGATTGTCGGCCATGGCGCCGGCGACGCCGCCGAGGTTGAGATCGACGCCGATTACGCGCTGCAGTTCGAGTACGTGATGGATGCCATCACGGCCGTGTCGGGCTACGTCGGCCCCGAGGGCAACGTCATCAAGGTGTGCGAAAAGATCAAGTTCGCCCCGCCCCGCCCGGCGCAGTGAGCCGGTCACGCCCGTGGGTGGAACTGGGCGTGAACCGCCTTCAGCCGTGCGACGTCCACGTGGGTATAGATTTGCGTGGTGGCGATGCTGGCGTGGCCGAGCATCTCCTGCACCTGCCGCAAGTCGGCGCCGCCTGCGAGCAGGTGCGTGGCGAAGCTGTGCCTTAGCGTATGCGGGCTGATCTCTTCCGGTGCGCCGACGCGGGCAGCATACTGCTTGACCAGCTCCCAAACCCGCTCGCGCCGCAGGCGGCGCCCACGGTAGGAGAGCAGCACCCATGAAGGCGGTGCGCCGGCGCGGGCAGCCAGCTTGGGGCGCTCGTGCTCGAGGTAGGCTTCAACCGCCGCCGCCGCATGCCGCCCCAGCGGCACCAGCCGCTCCTTATCGCCCTTGCCGCGGCACTTGCAGAAGCTCTCCGCCAGGTGCAAGTCGGCCAGGCGGAGGTTCGACAGTTCCGAGGCGCGGCAGCCGGTCGCGTACAGCAGTTCGAGCGTCGCCCGGTCGCGGCGCCAGCAGGCATCTGTCCGCTTCGGGGCCGCAAGGAACTGCTCCACCTGCGCGGGACTAAGCACCCGGGGAACACGCTCCCAAAGGGCCTGGCTGCCCAGCAGTTCCGCCAGGTTCTCCTTCAGCACGCCCTCAAGCTGAAGGTAGCGGAAGAACACCTTCAGCGAGACCAGGTGCCGGGCGATGCTGGCCGGCGCCAGTCCCTTGTCGTGAAGCCAGCCTGCATAGTCGGCAAGGTCACGAATTGAAAGCCCGACAAGGTTCCGCCCGGCGAGCCACTCGACGAACTTCCGGAGGTCGCGCCGATAGGCCGCCACGGTGTTCTCGGCAAGCCGGCACTCACCCGCCGAATAATCGATAAACGCCGAAAGGTATCCTTCCGCCGCACTGCGCGCCCGCGGCGGGCTGGGACGCAACGGTTTGGGTTTGCGAACGGCCATGTTGTTTGGTTTCGGATGATAAGCTGGGGCGACTTCATGGAATTCGCCGATGAGCCGGACGTTCGTTCTGGGCAGCATGATTCACCGGCATGGAGGGTGGTGACAGGCAAGCCATGGTTACGGAAGAGCCTTATTGATACCCGGGATGCCGTCGTGGTATAGTTGGTTGTCCGTGCCGGGTGTGGGCGGCCGAACTCGGCGGCCCAGCGTCGGCGCAGCCCGATGCCGAAGGCAACCGGCCGATTCCGATCCCCGCCCAGCGGACCGAAATATGGCAGGGAAATGAAGAACCTTCGATCATGCGTCCATTGCCGATTGGCTGCAGTGGTACGTCTGGCAATCTTGGCGGCGCTTGGCGGATGCGTTCCGGGCGCGGGCCTTGCGCGCGCGGAGGATTTGCAGCGGGCTATGACGCTGGCGCAGAACACGCTCCGGTTTGTCCAGCGGAGCCGGCCCTGCCCTGAGTTGACTGCCACGCTGAACGAGCTGAGCGGGCGAGCGGCCCAACTGCCGACAGACGCGGCAGCCGACCGGGCGGAGCTTGCGGCGGCCATTCGCCAGGTGCGTCGGCAAATCATCTTCAGCCACCCGTTGCTCGACTTCGACGAGCTGCTTATCAATAAACGCCCGCCGCCCGGCTACTCGCACCAATCGCGGCAGTATCTCGGGCGCTACAGCCGGCCGGGGCCGGGGCTGGCAGTCCTCGATGGCTGGAAGGACCATCCGACGGAGAAGGTGCTCCTCGACGGTAAGCTGCCAACCGGGACGGTCATGCATCCCGACCTTTCGTTCGACGCCCGCCATGTGCTGTTTTCGTTCTGCGATCATACGCCGCCGGACCCGAACCATCGGCAGTTCTTCCTGTGGGAGGTGGGTATCGACGGGCGCGGGTTGCGGCAACTGACGGGCACCCGGTCCGATCCAATGATCGGCGCGGAGGGCCGGCGGACCGCACTGATCGAAGATTTCGACCCCTGCTATTTGCCCGACGGCAGCATTGCCTTCGTCAGCACGCGCCCGCAAACGCACATCCGCTGCCATTACGGCGGGCGGTATTTCGCCAATTTCCTGCTGCACCGGGCCGACGGCGACGGCTCGAACATCCGGCAGCTTTCGTTCGCCGAAGCACCGGAATGGAAGCCAAGCGTCCTGAACGACGGCCGCATCGTTTTCGCGCGATGGGACTATACCAACCGCCACTCCTACCACTTTCAGTGCCCGTGGGTCATCCGGCCCGACGGAACCGGTACCGCGAACTTGTACGGAAACATGACGCGCAACCCGATTCACACGGGTGAACCCAGGCAGGTGCCGGGCTCGCACAAACTCGTGAGTACGGCGATGGCCCACCACGGCTACACGGCCGGTTCCATTGTGCTCATCGACCCGCGCATCGGGCTCGATGGCCTGGCGCCCCTGACGCGCATCACGCCGGAGGTCGCGTTTCCCGAGTCGGAAGGCTGGCCGGCGAGCGCATTCGCCACGCCGTTTGCACTCAGCGAGGATATGTTCCTGGCCGCCTATACGCCGGAGCCGCTGGCGCGCGAGGGGCAGGTGCAAAATGTCGCCGCGTATGGGATTTATCTTGTGGATCGTCTCGGCGGCCGCGAGTTGATCTACCGCGACCCGGCCATGTCCTGCTTCTCGCCGATACCGATCCGGCCCCGCCCGCGCCCGCCCCTGCTGCCGCCGTCGGTGAAGGAGGAAGACGAGACGGAAACGGGCGTGTTCATCGTGCAGAACGTCCACCGGTCGACCCAGCCGCTCCCCGCCGGCAGTGTGAAGAGCCTTCGGGTGCTGCGGGTGTTTCCCCAGACCGTGGAAACGCCGCCGAGCCGCAGCATCACGCCGTACGAAATGCCCAGGCAAATCGTCGGCACCGCGCCGGTGGCCGGCGACGGCTCGGTGGCCTTTCGCGCGCCGGCCGGCCAGCCGCTGCAGTTTCAGCTACTTGACGAAAACGGCATGGCCGTCATGACCATGCGGGCATTGGTGTACCTGCAACCCGGCGAGACGGCCGGTTGCGCCGGTTGCCACGAACCGCGCCACGTCGCTACGGAGCCGTTCGGCAGGCTCGGCGGGCAAGACATCCACGACCTGCGGCCTCCGGCCGGCCCGCGCTACGAGGGCGGGCTCAGCTTTGCCAAGACGGTCCAGCCGGTGTTGGATCGTTACTGTATCGGTTGCCACGGGCTGGAACAGACCGAGGCCGGCGTTAGCTTGTTGGGCGCGCTCGAGCAGGTAACGTTTCCACGGGACGTATGGCCGGGCCCCAACAAGATGATCGTGAGCCGGGCTTACAATTCGCTGGTTACCCGCGACGGGCTGGTCAAGGTGGCTCACGCCGACATGGAAACCGACTACAGCACGCCGAAGGATTATTTCGCCCATGCCGGCCGCCTGGCGCCCATGCTGCTGGCCGGGCATCCGGACGAAGACGGCGCGCCGCGCGTGCGTCTGGACCGGGAAAGCCTTGCTCGCATCGTTGACTGGTTGGACACCAACGCGGTCTGCTATGGCGACTATTCCTGGAACAAACCAGAATGGCGCGGCACGCGGCCGGAAGGCGAGCGCGCATTGCGCGCGTTTGTTTGCGACCGCTTCGGGCCGACGCCTGCCGAGCGGCCCTTTGCAGCACTGGTGAACGTTGCCCTGCCGGAGGAAAGCTGGATACTCAAAGCGCCCCTGGCGGCCGAGGCCGGCGGCTGGGGCCTGCTACCGGAAAAGGGGTGGTGCAACACGTCCGACCCGAACTACCTGCAACTGCGGCAGCTTGTGGAAGCCGCGCTCGCGCCCGCACCGTATCGCGATATTGCCGGCACGTGCGGCCGCGACGAACACTGTGTATGCGACACCTGTTGGGTGCGCCGCAAACATTCGCCGTAACCGTACACAAGTCGTGGCCGCCACCGGCCAGCTTAGATCACCGACCACGGCTCCATGCGGGGCAAGCCCGCAGGCGGCCCTTTGCGCCTGCAAACGTACCAGAGAGTCTCGCCGCACACCCGGGAACCGGACAACTTGACGAATACGATTCCCGTGTGTTAACGTATATGGTGTTCGTGCTGCCGGACCGGGGTGCGCGGCGTACCCCGAGCCCGTCAGCCGCTACGCCCCGGAAGATGTGCCGATGCCCGCCATTTCCTCGCGTCCCGCCTGCCTTGCCATCGGATTCGTTCTGGCCCTCGGGGTCCTTGCCGCCCCGGCCGTACAGCCTCTGCTCGGAGCCGACACCGGCCCGCCGGCTTCCTGCCGCCTGGCGGATATCGGCGAGGTGCTCGATCGTGCTGCGGGCCTGGCCGCGCGGTTGGCGCCTTCGGCCGATCCGCAACGGCTCGACCCGCTGGTGGAGGACCTCGGTCGCCTGCGGCGCCGCGTGGAGCAGTTGGCCGAAACGGCCGACGTTCCCGAAGCTGCACGCGACGACTTGTACCGCGAAGCCCGCCGCCTGGCCCGGCAGATCGCATGGACCAACCCGCTGCTCGACTTCGACAAGCTGCTGTTCGTGAAGCGCCACGATCCGGCCGGGCTGCGTCTGTCGTTCCACATGGTCCATCAGTATTACGGCTACACGGCCCTTCCCGGCGGCGGCTTGTACGTCCTATCCAATCCGTTTTCCGACGAACCGGAGGTGATCGACCTGCTAGCCGAATCGCGGGTGGAGAGCGGCCGGCTGGCCGGGCGGAAGCTCGTGCCGGGCGCGTTCCTGGCGCCCGATGTTTCCTACGACGGCAAGACGATCCTCTTCCCCTATACGGAAGGCCTCAACGAACTGCCCGAGCAAGGCGTCTGGTCGCCCGAGGCGTGTTTCCATATCTTTCGCGTGGGCGCCGACGGCAGCGGGCTAATGCAACTGACCGACGGGGCGTACAACGACTTCGATCCGTGCTTCCTTCCCGACGGGCGGATCGCGTTCATTTCGGACCGCCGCGGCGGATACCTGCGCTGCGGCTTCTCCGCGCCGCAATGGCCGTCGCCCAATTACACGCTCCACTCGATGGAGCCCGACGGCAGCGACATCATTACCCTGAGCTATCACGAGACGCAGGAGTGGAACCCGAGCGTCGACAACGACGGCATGCTCGTCTACACCCGCTGGGACTACGTCGATCGGGATTCGGACATCGCACACCACAAGTGGACTTGCTATCCCGACGGCCGCGACCCCCGCGCGTTTCACGGCAACTACCCGGCGAACCGCCGCAGCGACCGGCCGTGGATGCAGATGCAGATCCGCGCCATTCCGGGCTCGCACCGTTACGTGGCCGTAGCCGCCGCGCACCACGGCCACGAGTTCGGCTCGTTGGTGCTCATCGACCGGCGCGTCGAGGACGACGGGGCCATGTCGCAGCTTACCCGCCTGACGCCCGAGGTGCCGTTCCCTGAATCGGAAGGGCGCCCCATCAACCAGTACATGGTCTACGGCACCCCGTGGCCGCTGAGCGAGGACGACTACCTGGTGGTCTACGACGCAGAAGGCGCCGAGCGCGGGGTGTACCGCCGCGGGATCTACTGGATGGACCGGTTCGGCAACCGGGAGCTGATTTATCGCGATCCGGACATCTCCTGCTATGCCCCCATGCCGCTGCGGCCCCGGCCGCGACCGCCGGTCATCCCGCGGCAAACGGTCCAGGCCGCCAGCGACGTCGCGGCCGCCGGCGGCAAGATTCCGCCGGCCACCATTGCGGTGATGAACGTGTACGACAGCCAGTTCGACTGGCCGGCGGAGACGGAAATCCACGCGTTGCGGATCCTCCACGTCCTGCCGAAGAGCACCTCGCCGGTGAACGACCCCCGCATCGGCGTGGCCGACGGGGCCAACGCCCGGGCGGTGCTGGGCACCGTCCCGGTCGAGGCCGACGGCAGCGCGTACTTCGAGGCGCCGGTGGGCAAGTCGATCTACTTCCAGGCCCTCGATGCCGAGGGGATGGCCGTGCAGTCAATGCGATCCTCAACGTACGTTCATCCGGGGGAACAACTCTCGTGCCAGGGGTGTCACGAACGCAAGCACAGCCCGCCTGAGATGGGCCGCAGTGTGCCCCTGGCGTTGCGGCGCCTCCCCTCGCCCATCAAGCCCGAGCCGGAGGGCTCGAATCCATTTAGCTACGTTCGCCTCGTGCAGCCGGTTCTCGACCGGCATTGTACCGAGTGCCACCGGCGGGAGGACGCCCTCGACTTAAGCGGCGCCATCGAAGGCCCGCACGGCTTCACCCGCTCGTACACCAACCTCGCGGCCAACTACGGCTTCTACTTCCATTCGTACTACGGCTCCATTCATGCCACCAACCACGGCCGCGGCCAGCGCGGGGTGCCCGGACTGGATGCAAGCCTCGAGCCGCTATACGCGCGGAGCGGATCGAATACGCAAGCCGGACACTTCGGCGCCCGCGCGGCGAGGCTAACCGCGTACCTCGACGCATCGCATCATGGCGTCGAGCTGACCGACGAGGAGCGGCGGCGCGTGATCGTGTGGCTCGACGCCAACTCCGACTTCTACGGCGCCTACGAGGACACCGCCGCCCAATCGCGCGGCGAGATCGTATATCCGTCGCTCGATTGATGCGTCGTGGCGCGCCGCTCGACGGCTCGAACACACCTACGCCTTTGCATAGGCGAGCCGAAGCGACTTCAGCATGGGATAGTACTTCGTGTTGAGGGACTTCAGTTCGGCATTCTCGGCTTCCGCGTTGGCGGCCAGGACCGGCTCGGACCCGTCCGGGTAGGATTATACTTCATCAGGATTCCTCTCATGAAAATCGCACCGCTTACAGGCTGAGCCAACAACACCTGCGGATCACACGACTCCCGACCCGTCCCGAGTGGCGGTTAATGGAGCGGGAAAGCAGCTTCACCGACGCTCGAAGGCACGTGTGGCACCTTCCGGATCTCGGTGGATGACCTGCTCAGCGAGTGCATCAAGTAGCCGGGTAGTACGAGGGACCAGGGCGGCTTGCCCACAATTCCCAACTGCTCCCGAATTCGCTCGCGATGCACAGGTTCGCCATAAGCCGCGCCGAGCGTCGTCAAGTCGACTTGGGGCATGTCTTCACTCAGGTTGAGAAGCCGGATTCCCGCGCCGGCGTCGTAACACTCGTGTACGAAACCGACGCAACTGAAGCGTCGAAAGCGTTTTGTGCCTGTCACGCAGTCGGTTACCCATTCGACTGGCGGATGCACCACGTACTGCTTCAGCGGGCTGTCCAAGGGTTGTGTCTGATCGTCGATTTCGGCCAAGGTTATGGCGATACCGGCCAACTCGTCGAGGGTCAAGTCGTCGAGGAAACCCACGGCGTGGGCACAGCATTGCTGAAGATCGCGCGGTGCGGCCCGCCCGGTTCTTTCGCCGGCTACCACCGGCGGACAGACATGCCAAACCTCGACATCGCTGCCGCATTGCAGTCGGCAGTCATCGCGTAACAAGGCCACATGCCTTACGAAGCATCGATCATCCGGTTCGGCATATTCAGCCACAACCGAAAACCGCCTCAGCGTCGTCGCTTCCGCTTCAAGCCTGCCTCCCGGCATCGTTCCACCCCGCTCAGCTTGGGTTGCCGGCAGGCGCTTGGATCAGCCGTCGTAGCTGTGCGCAGATACGCTGGGCCGGCGGATCGGAGTCTTCCACTCCTTTGAACTGCCAGATTCGCAGTGTAGACTCCAGCTTTCGGGCAAGTTGCCGAACAACCCACGGCATTCCCAAGGACAGGACTCGCTCCACACATTCGGCTACGCGAGCGTCACCCATGGCAGCCAGGGCATGCGCGGCGCTCTGGCCGATTGCCGCCTTCTCGCCGGCGACCAGCCAATCGCGGTCCAGGAACTTCTGCGCCAATTCGGCAATTCGGTCGGCAAGAGCCCCTGGCACGGAAGCGTCCTGCGGAGGGTGCGCCTCGTAGAAGTGAACAATGCTCTGCAATGTCACCAGCCGCGTCTCCACGGGTCGCGGAGGATCCAAAAATCGCGTCAATGTCTCGACCTCCGAGGGCGAGATCAGGGAAGCGTACGTGCGGATGGCGGAACATACGACGGGTCGGACTTCGGCTTCCGCGCTCTCTTGAAGCGAAGCGGTGATTTCAAGGAGCCGTTGCTTTAGCCGACGGCGTAAGGTCTCATCCGAAGTCTGTGCGACTTCGGCAAACAAGACAAGCTGGTTTCGCCATGCGGACGAGGGGACTTCGCCGCACAGTTGGTCGACAATGAACTCCGCGGCCTTGTGCTCATCGGATGCCATCAGGCTCTGTAGGGCACTGCAGCACGACGCGGGATTTGCGGCTGGGCGAAGCAACGCGGCCAACGTATCCCGCGCTGCCGAAGCCGGAAGTTCCTTCGCTGCGCTTATCTGTTCCTCGATGGAATCTTCGCCCAACTTCCCTGCTCGTCTTTCCATCGCGGCGTGGGTCAAGTCTCCGAAGAGCGGGGCGATCGTCTCCATATCCCCACTATGCCATTGCACCCCTGCATGCGCTCGCTCTAACGCCAGCGCGCTTACGGGTTCTCGCGTCCAAGCGTTCCAATCCCACGGAACTCCGGCGCGCCTGGGCAAGCCAACGGGGAAAGAACAAGAGCGTGGGCCAAAGACTGCCCCAATGGGCGCTTCGGGGTCTGGTAATCTCCAATCGGGTTCCAGGACGTCGGAAGCTCCCTCAGAAACACCTGGGAACACTACCGTAACGTGACAATGAGGACAGACCTCCGAATCACACGCGAAGGCGGAATTGACAATGGCTGTGTATATGCGCAGAAGTTCTGTCGCGTCGTCGATCCCAGCCTCCGGCACCGAGCGAAGTGATTACGCTTCCGACGTTCGATTGCACACGCTCACTTTGCGTAAGAACCGTTTGGTCCACACTTTTCCATATTGCCGAAGCGCGTTGATCAGCAACCGCGTTGCCATGAATCGCTACCTCTGCGAAGCTGATTGACCATAGACGAGAAGTTGCGCCCCTTGTTGAGTAGCTTCTCGCCGGCTGACGTCGATCTTTCTTTTCGCTCGATCGAGTTCCTCTTGAAGATTCCGTAAATCGTCGCTGTCGACCGTCACGTGGAGGGTGCGCATCGAATTGCCATCCCAGTAGTTCAGAACGAGCGTGTTCGTTTGCAGAATCGTCAACGTTCGTGTGATTGTTTCGTCGAAGATTGGCCGCAACTCGGTCAAAATGCGCAGGTTCTGGAGGATGGCCGGTCGTTCTGAAAGTAAGTCAAACGCCTTGCTTGCCACGCTGAACGGGCTGTCCGGCTGTAGCAGTGGTGGCAAGACGCGTGCCACGCGTTCCCACTGATCCCAGTTCTCTCGTTGCCAATCGCTCGGTGCCCTTTCTCGCACAGTTGAGACCAGGGACTCCACGAACTCCGGCACTGACATCTCAAGGGTGCGACGCAGACCATTGAACGGAATTAGAGCCTGGAGGCAGGCCGTCTGGAGCGTTTGCGGATCGCACTGAATAGAGGCAGCCAAGCGAGTGTTCAGGTTCGAAAAGGATAAATCAAGAGGTACATCGACGATGGCCTCCGCCAAGTTCCGAAGGGCTACTTCCCCCAATTGAACTAGCGCCTGTACGCCTAGAAACCCCTCTTTAGGAAGTGGCATCGTCCGGGCGTTCGAATCTGACATCTGATATCTGATATCTGATATCTCGTCGCGTTAGAGCGGTGGCAGCCCAAACACTCACTTGCAAATACTACACCATCCGTGTGGGAGAATCAAGTTCAAGGGATAGGAAATATGATTCTTCCCACAGAGGCCAAGGATGTGCTCTGGATGCTGCGCGACCCAATGGTCGGGCCGCAGCGCGGCGTAGTCCGTCTCGCCGGCCAGGAGTCGGTCGAGCCCGTGCTTCACGTACGCACACACGTCGAGGTCGTTCCGCAACGCGCTGCTGGTCAACGTCAGGAAGGCGGCTGCACGCTCGCCCGCCTCCACGCTGCCCACAAAGGGGTGAATTAAAGGTGTCCGGTACGAATGGCACTGCCGCTTACGCCGTAAGGACTTAGGGAAAACGGCCGATTGCCGTGCTTGGCGCCAGGTGCGCACACCTTCATCGGCAACACGCTTCGTGCGTGTTTCGCGATGCCGTATCGCCGCCCCGCGGCGGGCACGCGTACCGCTGTCCACAAGATTTCGCTCTTGAAGCGGGACCTTCCTTGGCCTATCCTCTTGTGGAACGAGGTCTTCCTTGGTTCATGCAGTCGTGTTTTGCAA
>JAVEUP010000057.1:0-1500 GCA_034005525.1 Thermoguttaceae bacterium
GCCCGCGCATTCGCCTCGGCCAGGCGGATGCGCATTTCGCGTTCGGCGTCTTTGACTTGCGCTTCCTGCTGGAAGGATGCCTGCTGCTCGCCAACGGTCTGCTCCTTCTCAAGTTCGGCAACGCGGACGGCTTGCTCGCGCTGGGCTTCGCGGGTGCCGATTTCGCGGACCTTGTTGGCGTTGGCCACCTGGATGGCCTTCTCCCGCTCCGCTTCGGCCACGCGGATTTCACCCATCTTCTCGTTGTCGGCCACGTCGCCGCGTGCCTTCTGGATGGCCTGGCTGGCCGCCTTCTGGCCAATGGCCTCGATGTAACCTGACTCGTCCGTGATGTCGGTGATGTTCACATTGATGAGCACCAACCCGATCTTGGCCAGTTCCGGCTCCAGCGAGTTCTGGATGTTGCAGAGGAATTTGTCGCGGTCGCGGTTGATGTCCTCGATCTGCATGGAGGCGATCACCTGGCGGAGCTGGCCGAAGATGATGTCTTCAGCCTGCTTCTTGATCTCGACCGTCTTCAGTCCCAGCAAGCGGATGGCTCCATTCTGCATCAGCTCGGGCGTGGTGCCGACGGCCACGGTGAACACGCTGGGCACGTTGACCCGGATGTTCTCCATCGACAGCGCGCCGCGCAGCGGGATTTCGATCTGCATCGGCTCGAGGTTCAGCCAGGCGTAGTCTTGCACCACGGGCCAGACGAAGGTCGCCCCGCCGTGGACACACCGGGCGGCGTCGCCCCGGCCGGCCTTGCCGTAGATGACCAACACGCGGTTGCTCGGGCACCGCTTGAAGTTCCGGACAAGCACCCCGACCAGCAGGAAGGCAATGGCCACGACGGCGCCCAAGATGATGATCAGCCAGTGGACCAGTGCGAGCCCCATGAAACCTTGTGCAAACAAGAAGAAGTCAGACATGCTCGATCCTTTCAGGCTCCTGGGCCAGTTCTACTTCTAGAGTATCGGAGGGTAAGACATTTGCTACAACAACTCTAGCACCTGTGGGGAGGGTGTCACCCGAAGTGACCGCCCGGTACTCCATGGTCCGGTTTTGCAGGTTGATGTGGATTTTTCCGGCGCCCGCGTTCTGGCCGGGGATGGTCAGATACACGACCGCCTCCCGGCCAACCGTCCGCTGGATCCGCACCGTCCCCTCTGCTCGAAGCCGGTAGAGCGCCAGCATTGCCCAGTACACACCGTACAGGGCGGCAGCGCCACCGGCACAAGCAACCACGAAGACGACGATCGGGGAGGCCCCGGTCGACTCGGCAGCCAGCCCGGCGAGGCCGAAAAAGGTCACCGCCGCCACGAGTGTGCGGAAAGAAAGGACGCCGAAGAGGCCGTTTGCATGGCCGTGCGCGGCGTCGGCCTCGCCGCCGGAGAAGTCGGCGTCGGCATCGAGATCGACATCACTGTCGATATCGAGGTCGAGCGCGTCACCGCTGAGCCCGAGAATTGTCAATACAACCTGGCACAAAAGGATCGTGCCACCGACAACGGCGCA
>JAVEUP010000057.1:1600-40250 GCA_034005525.1 Thermoguttaceae bacterium
TCGCGCCAGGCTCCGTACGCTTCGGCCACGCGGTGGTCTTCGTCGGCCAGCAGCGGGAAGTTCAGGCCGTACTTGTCCACAATTCCACAAACCCTGGTATTGACGGGGTTTGCGAAATAGTGTAAGATGACAATACACCCGTTTTGACACCTACACCCCACTAACGGAGGCCCAGTAATGGCCAGTAAGACCGCGACCCCGAAACACAAGAAGCCGCGACCCGACTTTCCACTGTTCCCGCATGCGACCGGCCGGTGGGCCAAGAAGGTTGCTGGGCGGACCTGCTACTTTGGGAGAATCGACGATGACCCCAAGGGAGAGAAGGCGCTGGAACAGTGGTATAAGGAGAAAGACGACTGGCGCGCCGGGCGGCGGCCCCGCAAGCGGCGGCGCGATGGATCGGGAACGATGACGGTGGCCGAAATGTGCAATTCGTTTCTGGCATCGACGGAGCAGAAAATGAAGACGGACGGCAAGCTGGGTCCGCGCACGTTCGAGGGCTACGTTCAGGCGTCAAAGTGGCTTACCAAGACGTTCGGGCGCGGCACGTCGGTTGCCGACTTGGAGCCGGCCGACTTCGCGCACTTGCGCGCGAAGCTGGCCGAGCGGCTGGCGGCGGTCTCTCGGCGGGTAATGATGACCCGTATCAAGCACATATTCCGGGAGTCGGCCAGAAACCTATGGGTCAGTCCCCCGCAATATGGGACTCAATTTGATCCACCGGACAAGAAGCTCATAAACAGAGAGAAGGCCAAGCGCCCCGAGCGGCAGTACAGCCGGCAGGAGGTGCTGGCCATACTCGGCGCTGTCGATACCCAAATGAAGGCAATGGTATTGCTTGGCGTCAATTGTGGCTTTGGCAACCATGACATTGGCTCACTACCCTTGGACGCGCTGGACCTGGACGGCGGATGGGTGGAGCACCCGCGGCCGAAAAACGACATACCCCGGTGGGCCAAGCTGTGGCCCGAAACCGTTGCCGCGCTGCGAGAGTACCTAGCGACGCGACCCAAGCCGCGACACCCGGCCGACGAGCGTATCGTCTTTCTAACGCGCTTTCGCGTCCGGTGGGTGCGTACTCTGCCGTCCGGCGGCTGGCACGACTCGTTGAGTCAGACCTTTGGCAAGCTGCTGCGTCGCCTGAAGCTGGATCGACCAGGCCGCAATTTCTACGGGCTGCGGCATGTCTGCGCGACAGCCGGCGGCGAATCACGCGACCCGGTAGCCGTCGATACCGTCATGGGGCACGTAGCGCCGGGCCAGGGCAAGAACTATCGCCCGCATATGGCCTGCCCAGTCAGCAAAGAGCGCTTGCAGGCCGTGGCCGACGCAATCCACGATTGGCTGTTTGACACGGCGGGGGCTGAGTCGGTATAATAGTAGGTAATGACACAAGCGAGCAACAGAAAGGTAGACCCTTGCACACCGGCGCAAGGGTCTACCTTTTTTAATGTGGCGAACAATGTGGGGCACAACCCAATGGACAATTTATTGCTGGCTGTCGGCCAGGTGGCTGCGCTGCTCGGCTGCCCGAGAGAGAGCATTCACAACTGGGACAACTTAGGGTTGCTGCACCCGTCGTCGCGCCGTGGCACTCACCGGCGCTATACATACGATGACCTGGTAGCGGCCGTGCTGACCCGGCAGATGAAGGCCAAGGGCATTTCCCGGCGAGCCGTCGTCAAGCTGGTGGAGTACATCCAGCATGGCGGGCTGCGAAAGCTCAAGAAGCGGCCGTACGTCGTCGTCTCCGGTGATCGGGTGTGGGCATGCCAGGAGGGGGCCGTTTTTCTCGGCGACTCGGCGAGCGCAATCTGCGTCGATCTGCGAGCCGGCGAGAAAAGGGTGCGGGAACTAGTTTCGAAATGGCTTGAAAATGCACGGAACGACGTTGCTACCGCGAGAAGTAGCTGAGCGCTGGCGCTGTACGCCGGAGCAAGTGCTGCTGATGATCCATGACGGCGAGTTGCGCGCGTTCGACATTTCCAAGCGCGGCGCGAAGAAGCCGCGGTGGCGAGTCCCGATCAACGCGGTCGAGCGTTTCGAGACGGCGCGCCAGCCGGAAGCGGCGCAGCCCGCGGCAATCACCACGAAACCACCCCGACCAAAAAAGGAGTGGGTCTAAAACTGTCGCCCAATGGGCGACAAAAAAACGGAAACTGTCGCCCAATGGGCGACAAAAATAGATGCAACTGACAAAAAACGAGAAACTGAGAGACGTCTACATCGACAAGTCGCGACACGATGACGATCCGCGGGAGCGGCGCGCGTGGCGACTTCGGGCCGACGGGCTGCGGGCCGTGATCCGACTGGATCGGAGGCCGCGGATGTACTCTCGGTGGCGATACATGGAGTGAAAATGAAAAGAGCCCGGCGGGCGACGACTCACCGGGCTCGAGTGGGCGGTGACGTTGGCAAGACCAGCCCAGGTATCTTAATGATACCAAACCCGATGACGACTTGCAATAGCCTGTCGGCAACGACCGTAATGCGGGCGAAATTACGGGGCAGCGCAAGCCCAGGGAACAACGCCAACTCCCAGCCAGCCCGGACACAGAATACAGGAGATGGGCTCTTGGAGAAATCGAACCCTAGGGGAAGGACTATAAAGAGGATGGCATGCCGGAAAACATCCCACCCGAGAAAGCGCTGACCTGCTGGACTCTGCCACCGGGCATGCCCCGAACGACAAAACCCAGGGGGGCTGGTGTGAGCCCCGGCGAAAAGTGCAAGAGAACACCGGCCAATCAGGAAACGGCCCGCAAGTTGGGCGTGTTTCGCAAGGAGACCGTGCTGCAACGCGACAAGAGGATGGAGGCCGTGCTTGGTGAGCTAGCGGACCTTGCCGACGCCATGGGGGCCAGGGGAGTGACTTACCGACCGGACAACCGGCAGCAAAAACAGCGCTGCAACTCGGCGTGGTCGATCATCTTTTACCGGTGGCTCGGCCGTCAGCGGGTGGGGAAGGGCAGCCAGCGTTCCCGGCTGCGAACCGGCAAGATACAAGCTGCCACCTGGTACCCCGGCACTGGCCGGCTGCGAATCGGCACGCTGGCGCTGACGGCCGAGACGACGGCCGACGCCGTGGGGCTGGTGCTGGAACACTGCGGGGGGAGCGAATGACCGGCAAGGCGCTTGGCGCGGTCGCGAAAACCTACAAGTCAACTTGTAGGTTTTCGCGCCGGGCAAGGAAACATATCCACTGGTGTATAGGTTAGGGTGCGAATGAGCCATATGGAACACACACCGGCTGTCGAGCGGTGCGGCTGCGGCGCTGACGTGCCAGCGGGCCGGCGCTGGCCACTCTGCGACGAGTGTCGAGCACGGGCGGCAGCGCAGAGCCGGCGGGACAGAGCGGCACTGGGTGCTCGGCTGACGTGGTGCTTGCGGTGCGACCGTCGGAAACCGGCGGCGGGTGACTGCTGGTGTGCAGCATGTAGGGGGCGACGGTGATCGCACAGCGAGTATTTCCCGGCTGGCACGAAACACTCATTGACTGCGCTGTCGAGACGTTGCGGCTGTACGAGCCCAAGGACAAGCCCTATTGGGGCTGCTTCAGCGGCGGAAAAGATTCGGTCGTAATTAAGGAGTTAGCTCGGCTAGCTGGTGTGGCGGTGGAGTGGCATTACAACGTCACAACCATCGACCCCCCCGAGCTAACGCGATTTATCAAGCGGAAGCACCCCGACGTGGCGCGGGACAAGCCACCCAAGACGTTTGCGCAGTTAGTTCTGCGCAAGGGACCACCTACCCGGCGCATGCGTTGGTGTTGTGAGGCGCTGAAGGAACAGAGGAGTGAACGGGGACGGCGGTTGATCCTAGGTGTGCGGGCTGCGGAGTCACCGCGACGGGCGGCGAATTGGCAGACATTCACCTTTCATCGGAAGACGAGGGAGTATGCCGTGCTCCCCATCCTGCGATGGAAGGATGACGATGTGTGGCGGCTCATTCGGGAGCGACAACTGCCGTACTGCGAACTGTACGATCAGGGGCACAAGCGGCTCGGCTGCATCGGCTGCCCAATGTCGCGCGGTGCCCGAATCCGGGACTTCGAGCGCTGGCCGGCTATTGGCGGTCAAATCAAGGCCGCATTTGTGGCGTGGTGGAATCGCAGGAGGCAAGAGGGTGCGGGTACTCGTATGACGCGCGAGTTTGCCGACGCCCACGAGGCATGGGATTGGTGGCTGTCGGACAATCCCATGCCAAGGAAGGACGATTGCCAGGGGGCGCTGGAGTTTTGGAGCAACGAGAGCTAATGGACAAGGAAATCGGTTACGTGTCGGTTGACCGACAGGTTTTCGCGGCGGTCGAGAAAACCTATAGGTTGGCCTATGGGTTTGCAGAAAGCGGAAAAGAACCACACCCCCCGAACGACGGATAGTTGGTAATGTATGCTAGTTGGTAATTTGTACCAACGGAACGCACAACCCGTTGGGGGGGTGCCACTCTCTAGGGGGGGCGACGGCGACGTGGGGCAACGTATTGGGGGAACGTTGGCCTTGTTTCGCAAGTGCTTGCGGGGCAAGGGTTTGCGTAAGGGGTTGACACCCGGCATGGGGCTGGTGCAGGTGTCTGCACAGAAAATAGGCACGGGATAAGGCCATGACTGATGACGCGAGACAAACCGGACAGCGCTTGCCAGGGGGGCAACCTGGCAACCGATCCAACCTACGGCATGGGCTCTATTCGCCCCGGTTGCCGGCCGGCTACAGCTACCCGGACAAGCAGGCTGGCAAGTTCCGGCTGGCTGTGGAACGGGCGGTCATGGCCCAGACTGGCACGATCGACGTATGGCAGGCGGCGCTCATTCATGCCGCGACCGAATACGCCAAGCTGGCACAGAAGAACCGGTACGACGTGCGACGCGCGACGGCGGCCGGGCTGATGACGCCGGAACTCGGGTTGCAGTTTGATGCCGAGTACCGGCGTAACCTGGACGCACGCGACCGGCGACTGCACGCCCTTGGACTCGCGCCGACGAACCCGCCACCTGACGCACTGGGTGACCTGTACGCGAACCTTGGCGACGAGCCCGACCCAGAACCCATCGACGCCGAGAACGCAGCAGGCGCGACGCAGGGGCCGTCTGATGACTGAACGCAGCGGGGTGACGTGGCGGTGGAACGGCGGCAGCCCCAAGGCTGCGGCCCGTCCGATCCAGGACGAGCTTGACGCGCGGGTGCGGCTGGCTGCTGAGACGTTGCGTGGTGCGATTGTCGAGTCGATCGGTGAGAGCACCCGCGAGCACGGGCCGAGTCTGCCGGGCACGCCCCCGCATGCCGACACGGGCCGGCTGCGTCAGTCCGTGTTCGCCGTGGATAACGGCGACGGATCGGCGACGATCGGCGCAGCGGCACGTTATGCCGGCTACTTAGAGGCGGGTACGACCAGGATGGACCCCAGGCCGTTTCTCGTGCCGGCGCTCTTGAACAACCAGCATCGGCTAGAGCGGATTCTCGGCTTCCCGCTACACGTGGACGTGAACGCATGGGAATAAGCCTGCCCGACGTTATCCGGTCCCCGGTCGCGTTCCGCAAGGCGTTGCGGATCGACACGGACGCTGGCCCCCGGCGGCTTGCGACATGTCTCGATGACTGGCAGGCGGCTGACTTCGCAGCCCTGGACCCCGCATGGCTGCGCGTTGCCGGCCGTGGCAAGGGTGGGCCGGCGCGGGCGTATCTTGAGCGGCCCCGCGGCCACAGTAAGACGAGCGACTTGGCGGTCATGGCTGCATGGGTGCTGCTTGCGTCGCGGCGGCAGTTGGCTGGTGTGGCGGCTGCTGGTGACCGCGATCAGGCCCGTTTGCTGCGTGATGCAATCGAGCGGCTTTGCCGGCTGAACAAGTGGCTTGCCGCGATCTTGGACGTGCAGGCGTTCCGGGTCATCAACCGGCAGACTGGCAGCGTTTTGGAGATCCTTTCCAGCGACGCGGCTACGTCATGGGGCACGCTGGCCGACTTTATCATTCTGGACGAAATATCGGTCTGGAAAACCCGAGACCTATGGGATTCGTTACTCTCGGCGGCTGCCAAGCGGTCACACTGCATGTTGCTGATAATCAGCAACGCCGGGTTTGGTCGCGGCGAGTCTTGGCAGTGGGAAGTCCGCGAGAATGCCCGAACCGATCCGCGGTGGCACTTTGGCCGGCTGGACGGGCCGCAAGCAAGCTGGATTCTCCCCGAGCACCTTGACGAGCAAAAGCGGCTGCTGCCGGCGCTGGTCTACCGGCGGGTGTGGCTGAACGAGTGGACGACCGGCAGCGGGGACGCCCTGGACCCGGCCGAGATTGACCGGGCGATTGTCTTACCCGGCCCGATCAACGGCCCCGAGCGCGGATGGGCCTACGTGGCTGGGGTTGACCTGGCAACGACACGCGACGCAGCGGCAGTCTGCTTGCTCGGCGTTCACGTCGGTTACGAAGTGGAAGCCGAGCCCGAATACAATGACTCGGCGCTTGTCCGGGCGGGAATCTTGCATCGCGCTCTTGAACACCCTACCCCGGATTTGGTAGAATACATTACAGGCAGTGGGCGAGTGCGACTTGCCAACTCCCTACTCTGGCGAGCGGGGGCTGACGGCCGGCGGATTGCGATAGGCGCAGTTGAGCGGGCCATTCTTTCACTACATGCCGTTTTCGGGCTGGACGCTGTTGCGGTCGATCCGTGGCAGGGCATCCAGCTTGTCGAGCGCTTGCACTCGCAAGGCGTTCCGGCGCACGTCGTTGACTTCACCGGCCCCAATCTCAAATACATGGCTACGGCTGTTCTCGGGGCCTTCTCGGAAGGCATTGTCGAGCTTTACGACGATGCGAACTTGGTGCCCGACTTGCGCGACCTGCGATTGGAAGAGCGCGCGTACGGCATTCGGCTTGTGTCGCCCCGCAACGAGCGCGGGCACGGCGACGCGGCGACGGCGTTTTCCCTCTCGCTGCTTTATGCGCGCCGTATCGCAGGCTCTGGCCGTAGCGCGCGAGTGGATGGCGAGCTTGTGTGCTGGCCGTAGTGATAGTTTCCTGTTGTGCGACAGGTTGGTGTACCGGGTGGCGTTGCCAAGTGCGCCACCCGGTTTTTTCATGGGGCAGGAAGGTGAGCCATGCGAAGTGAATGGACCAGGCTATTGACCAAGAGCGCGCACACAAGCGCGACCGAAATAACTGACGGGCAGGGGCAGCCCGAAACAACAAAGGAAGCGAAGATGAGCGGACCTACCGCACAAGACATTGTTGGGGCACAGCCCCGTGTGAAGAAGCCGAGCGAGCGCTACTGCACGACCAAGGCGACCGCCGTACACAGCAAGACCGGCAAGCCGGTCGTGTTCGACGGTATGGAGGTCAAGAGCCAGTCTGAGCTTGAGCTTGCCAAGGTGGGCACTTGGTTCAAGTGTTTGATGCGCGGCAACCGGCGATTGCTCGGCGAGTACGGCGCGGCCATTCCGACCGTGCATGAGCACGAACAAGAGCTTTTCAAAGAAATGCTCTCTGACGGTCTGTGGTGCGGCCCGACCGGACCCGAGACGTGGACCGACGGCGCGAAGCTCTCGCAGCTGGGGCTGCCTGTCAAGGCGCTCCTCGATGACGCCACGTCGGGGGGGGTAAACATTGTCCCAGCAGAGTTCGACACCACCCTAATTACGTACGCGCTGCTGAATGGTGAGATACTACCCCATGTGGAGGTGCGGCCCGTGTCGCGCTCGCGCGTGGAAACCGCGGCGGTGCAGACCCCGACCGTGCAATGGGGTACTTATGAGGGTTCACAGATCAGCCTGTTCGACACGGACGACCTGATTTCCCCCCTAACGGCTACTATTCGACCCGTCACAAGTGCGTTGGTGCTAGGCCGCGACTTTGAGGCCGACAGTCCGGTGTCGATCGGCGCGACCTTGCAGCAGTTGCTCGGCGAGCGGTTCACGGAAGAAATGGACCGTGTTATCTGCGTCGGCAACGGCGTGGATCGTCCGTTGGGCATTTTCAACACGCCGGGCGCAACCGAGGTGCCGAGCGAGGGCGGGGTTGGCGAGGCCAATACGTTCGCAGACTTCCTGTCGTTGCTCTTTGCCATTGGCAAGCAATACCGGAGGCAAGACTTGCGGCCGTGCTTCTTGAGCAACGACACCACCTATGCCCGGTCGCGTGGTATCGCCGTAGACCCGAGCGACCCGACGACCGACCAGCGGCCCGTGTTCGGGCTGGCTGCGGTCAATTCCTACATGACCTTGGAATGGCCCCACCGAATCCAGAACGACATCCCCAACACGCATGCGGCTTTCGTGTGTCTGAGGAAGTACCGGCTATGGCGTCGGCAAGGCTTTGAGTTCCGGCTAGTCAGTGAAGACAAGGAACTCGCATTGAAGAACGAAATTCTTATCGTCGCCCGCGGGCGCTGCGCCGGCCAGATCGTCAACGGCGAGGCGCTGGCCATTATGCCCGACTGCCAGGCGTAAGCAAAACTGTCGCCCACTGGGCGACAAAAAAACGGGGGGAAGATATGTCGAGCCTGGCTGAAGCCTACATTCACCTTCGCGCCGACGCGCGCAAGCTGCCGAGCGACTTGGCGAAGCTGAAGAGCACGGTTACAGGCAGCATATCTTCCCTTGCCGGCACGATCAAGAAGACACTCGGCGGTGCGCTGGGTGTCGGTCTGAGCACTGCCGGCGTTCTCGCGGCACTCGGCAAGTCGATGCAGTTGGCTAAGCAACAGATAGACGCCGAGAAGAAACTCGGCGCTGTGCTAGAGGCCACTGGCCATGCGGCCGGGTTCCACGTCGAAGAACTGAAGGAGCAGGCGGCAGCCCTACAGCGCGTCACCAACTACGGCGATGAGACAACCTTGTCCATGATGGCCGTGCTTGCGACCTTCCGCAACATTCGCGGCGACGTTTTCAAGCAGGCTACGGCAAGCATTCTCGATATGTCGAGCGTCTTGGGGACCGACCTAAAGGGCAGCGCGATCCAGGTCGGCAAGGCCCTGAATGACCCGATCCAAGGCATTAGCGCGCTGACTCGCGTCGGTATCACGTTTACCGACGCGCAAAAAGAGCAAGTCAAGGCGCTGCAAGAATCCGGCGATATGGTGGGCGCGCAGCGGGTGATTCTGGCCGAGCTAGAGGCCCAATTCGGCGGGGCTGCCAAGGCGATGGCCGACCCCATGGTCCAACTCAAGAACTCGCTGGGTGACTTGGGCGAGGCCATTGGCATGCAGCTACTACCCTTTGCCAGGATGCTTGCCGAAGACCTAACCAAGCCGACCGAAGAGGCGGGCGCAGCGGCGGCGCGTTCGGCAACTGAGTTTGGCGGGCTGGCAGCCGTCATTATCGAGGCTGTCGGGTATGTGCAGACACTTGCGCTCTGGTGGAAGAAGGCGCAAGTTGCGCTGGCCGAGTTTATTGCGCTGAATATCAAGTACTCGGGGGTGTTGCAGATTGTTGCCCCCGAGTTCTCGGCAGCCAGCGTGGAGACCTATCGGGATGAGGTTGCCGCGCTGGAAAAGGAAATTAAGGCCATTGAGAGTCGAGACTGGGCGGCCGACGTGCGACGCCGATACCGGGACGTCATGAGGGGCTTGCAGGCCCCGACCCCCGGCGGGCCGTTGAGCGTGGAGGCCCCCGGCGAGACCGGCCCCGTGGAAACGGAAACCGACCCCAAGAAGCTTGCCGAGCGGTTTGCCGTTTTCGAGGTGGGCATTCGACCGGCCGAGCAGTTCCGCAAGTCAATCGAGGCCGTCAACCAGGCCATTGCCGAGCAGGGCGACGAATGGGAGCGTACCAGATCAATTTCTCAGCTGGGAGCGCTGCGGGAAATGGAACAGCGCAAGGCCGATACAATCCGGGCCATGTTCGTTGAAGCATTCGGCGGCGCTAAGACCCCCGTGCAAGAACTGACGGACTCACTGGCCGACTTGCGCGAGGCGCTTGGCGCGCTGGGCGACGATATCCCGGCCGATGCGCTTGCGGCGGCACTGACGGGGAGGTTTGACGCGGCGCTCGGCGCGGTCGAAAAGACCCCGGCCGAGCAATCGCGGGAAGCAGTTGAGGCGTTCAATATCGCGCGGGATGAATTGACGTTCGGCGTCGGCCTTGACTTGCCGGTTGAGGATGTGAACCGGCTGCTGGCCGACTTGGAAAAGCGGCTGGACGCGCAGCTAGGCATTACAGCCACGGAAGACCAATATAAGACGATCGACCAACGGCATGCCGAGCAGGTGGCCCACCTGGAATTACAGCGGCAGCACGGGCTGGACCCGGCCGTCTACGAGCAAGAGCGGCAGCGGCTGGACGCCGAGCGCGAGCGGGAACACCTGGAACTGGACTCCAAGACGGCCGATACGCGGGCCGGCGGGTTCATGGCGTTCGCCGACTTGAACAGGACCATCCAGGAATCCATGCTCGAAAGTGAGTCCGACCGAATCCAGCGAGACCTGCTGGCGCTGGCACAGGAGGAGGCCAAGCGGCAAGCGGACTGGCAGCGCGACGGCATGCCAGTGAAATTGAAAAACCAAATACAAGGAGTGGCAGCCCCATGATTGTTGAGATTGAATGCGCGGCCCCGCATGGCCGGCAGTTGTTTTTTCGGCCGATCGGCAAGCGGGTGCGCGGTCGCGTTCACCTGACCGGCCGCAGCGAGGCCGAGCGGCAGATTGCCGAGCGATGGCCCGACCCGGTGCCAGGCCAGATTATTGGCGTCGATACCGACACCGGGGAAAAGTACGTTCGGGAGCCACTGCACGACCGCGAACATGCGGCACTGGCCCGGCGAGTCCGCGGCTTGGGAAAGGAACTGCCACCCGAGCGCGAGAACTACCCGAGCGAGTCGGTTTCAAGCTGGCTGTTCTGGATGCGGCGCGCCGTTGACAGCGGAACGGCCAAGCTGTTGACCGGCACAATCCCGGACAAGCTGCCGGAAGAGCCCCGCAAGAACTATATCACGAGCCCCGTCAAGTCTCGGGATGGCGTACTGGCCGAGGCGCTGACGGCGCTTGCGCGGGCCGTGGAGAGCCTCAAGAGAAAGGCATAAGCCATGCTCGATTGGCTGAAAAGGAAACCTCAAGGGGCCACCTCTCGCCGGGAAAGGCGCAGCCGGCGGGAGGTGGCTGTATTGCGTGAGCAGTTGGAGGCCGCACAATCGCAGTTGCGCATACGCGCCCTGGAAATCGAGGGGCTGACTGACGTGATTGCACGCGACCGGGCGCGGGTGCGGGCGGAAATTGCAGCGGCGGCACGGGCGACGGCAGAGAGTGAAAAGCATGATTGACGACGCGATTGCCAGGTCGAACGAGTTTGCAGCCGGCGCGCTGGCCAGTGCGCGGGCGGCGCTGCGCACCAAAGACGCCGACGCCATTGCGACGGCTGGCACGATACCGGGGGTGCGCCGACCGTCTTGCACACGGGCCCGTTCCCAATACCGGGCAAACCGCGGCTGGGTGTTCGCGTGTACGCGACTTGTCGCGCAGCGGATTGCCGGCCAGCCGATCTACGTTGCCAAGGATGCCCCGAGCTTCACCACAAAGGCAGAGGTGAGCGATACTGGCCACCTTGAGCCGATGCAGACTCACCCTTTGCTAGACGTGCTGGCCGACCCGAACGAGCACATGACTGGGGCGGCGCTGATGACGGTGACGGTTCTCTCTATTGAGTTGACCGGCCGGTCGCTCTGGTACGTGGACCCCGATCCCAAGCGCGCCACCGGGTGGCAGATTCTACCGATCCCTACGCACTGGATTGAGTCTATCGAGCCGGATGGGTCGGCGTGGCACATCCGGCCAGAAGGTAGCTCGGAGGTGATGACACTGCCGGGTGAGCGGGTTGTGAACTTCTATTATCCCGACCCGGCGAACCCGTTCACCGGCTGCATGAGCCCCCTACAGCGGATTGCCGAGGCGGTGGAAGCTGACCAGGCCATTATCGAGGCCCAATGGACGATGGCCAAGGCCGGCCCGTTCCCGCGGCATGCGGTACGGGTGGGCAAGACCCCGGACCCGTCCGGTACGCTCGGCCGGCCCCGGCTGACGCCGACACAGCGGCGGCAGCTAATCGACGCTATCCAGAGCGCATACGCGGGGGCTGCGAGCCGGAACGAGCCGATCATTCTGGACGCGCTGGTAGAGGATGTTTTCAGGCTGACGCTGAGCGCGTCAGAGATGGATTTTCTCAACTCCAGTGAGATGACGAAAAAGCGAATCCTAGAGGGTTTCGGTGTCTCGCCGATCTTGCTGGGCCAAGTCGAGGGCGCGAACCGGGCGAGTGCGACGACTGCCGATGAGATTTTCGTTTCGACGAAGGTGAACCCGCTCATTAGGACGTTATCGGAGAGCATGACGGCATGGTTAGGCCCACTGTTCGGTGACGGGCTGATTGTCTGGATTGCCCCGGCCGTGGCCCATGACGCCGAGCTATCACTGAGACGATACACGCTGGCTTGCCAGTACGGCGCGGTCACCAAGAACGAGTTGCGCCGGCAGCTACTGAACATGCCCGACATGACGGGTGGCGACGTGCCGGTTGTGCCGGCCGTGGCGTCACCCATGCTGCCGGCCATGATGCCGGCCAAGCACTCGGCGCTGTTCGACCTGTTCAACGACGTTGACCCTTACACACTCAAGACGCATGAACGAAACGGAAGAGCGGGCCGGCTGGCTGCTGGTACATCATAACGCAGAGGTGGCCCTTGCGCGGCGCTTCTGGGACTTCTTCCGCGCGCAGACTGGGCGGCTGTCTCGGCAAATTGAACGGCTCGGGGGTATTTCACCGGCGACGGCAGAGGCCATGCTGGACCCGGTAGAGGAGGCGGCTGAGTTGTGGCGGCGGCTGGCCGTGCCATTGGGTCGGATGATCCGAGTCGGGGCACAGACGACCTGGCTCGACGCGCAGCCCGACCTGGAAAAGGCATGGTCGGGCGTCGAACTAGATAACCTGGTCCTACCGCAATCGGTCAAGGACGCCATAGAGCGCAGCCTTGCGGAGCTAGGGGAGCAGCAATACTGGATCGACTTGCAGCAAGGCACGCAAGACAAGCTGGCCGACCTGATACGCGACGGCATTGACGAGGGGCTGAATGAATGGGCGCTGGCCAAGCGGGTAAGTGAATCCTTGCTCGACATTGGCAAGGTGCGGGCGCACGCACTGGCCAGAACCGAAGCGTCGCAGGCACTGAACGCGGGCCATGCGGCCGGGCTAGACGCACTATATGCCGATGGGACCGTGCAGGTTAAGCGCTGGCTGTCGGTACTGGACGGCGACACGCGGCCAGAGCACGCAGCACTGAACGGCGTCGAGGTGCCGATTCCCGATGACTTCTACGTCGGCGGCGAGCCGACCCCGTATCCGGCGCATTGGGGGCTGTCGGCCGGACAGCGAGTCAACTGCCGATGCACGACGATTGCAGTCATACCGTAAACGCCGGTATCGCGCACCAGCCCCGCGCGATACACGACCGGGGCCGGGTGTTCCGGCCCCGGTCGATAGCTTTGGTGCCATGATCGACAGCACAACCACAATGCAATGGCTCTTGTCCAACGACGGCGAAGAGCCCCCGGTATCCGTGCCAGGGGCCGGCGACGATCGGGCCGAACGCTGGATGCTCTACCGGGCGGCCGTGTTGCGGCTGTGCGGCTGGTTGCCCATGGCGCAAGACTGGGACGACCTAGAGCGGGCTCTAGAGTACGGTGAGCATCGGATTTTCTCGGTCGGCGCAGCGACAGCGGCCGACGTGGAACGCATGATCCGGCATATTGACGGCGAGCGGAAAATAGCGTGCTGGATACTGGCTGCGCCCTGGAATTAGCCGGCTTTTCCTTGACTTTCCTAGTACCGTGCAGAGTACACCCGGCGCTTTTCCCGACTCTGGGGGCACTATAACTCTGTACCGTTCACGGTACACCCGACAGAAACGCACAATCGGCGAACAACGGACGGGCCAAGTTATAGGGTTGGGCTTGACAGCCGGCGGCAAATATGGGATACTGCCGGCTATGGTATTGGCACACCACAACCTGAAAATCCGAACCGGGTGCCCCGAGCCGTGCCAATACTAAGCGGGGTGCTCGGTTCTTTTTTTGGAGGTGCTAGAGCAATGGCGAGTTATTACAAGCTGCCGGGCGTCGAGGTGATCGTTGACGGCAGGACGGTCGAAATGCACTTTGAGCCCCGCGAGCGGCAACTGCCGGGTGTCGCGTCGGGCGATGCGCTGCGGGCCCTGGTCGAGGATGCCGTGTTGCTGGAACTGGCCGATATGGCGCAGGAGCAGGTGGGCCAGTTGGCGGTGGCGTAATGGCACGACGTGAAAGCACAGTGCGGCTGATAGCGCTGGCGCGGGACATTCTCACCCAGGATAACCCCATGACGCTGCGGCAGGTGTTCTACCAATTGGTCGCGAGAGCGGAGCTTGCGAACACCCTGACGCGGTACAAGGCTCTTAGCCGGGCGCTTGCGTCGGCGCGTCGGGACGGGGATATCCCGTGGGAGTGGATCGAGGATCGGCTGCGCGTACCGAGACAAGTCCCGATGTGGGACGGGCTGGCCGACTTTGCCGACGATGCGGCGGCGTCTTTCGCACTGAACGTCTGGGATACGCAGCCGGCCTATGTCGAGGCGTGGCTGGAAAAGGACGCGCTGAGCGGCATTTTCCAGGACGTGCTCTACACCTACGGCGCGACGCTGAACGTGGGCCGTGGGTACGATAGCTGGACCGCGGTCCACGACGCGGCCCAGCGGTACCAGGCGGCTGAGGTGCCCGTAACCGTGCTCTACTTCGGCGACTTCGATCCGAGCGGGGAGGATATGGTACGCAGTCTGCGCGAGCGGCTGGCCGAAGAAGGCGCACGGCCGGAAGTAGTCAAGTGCGCACTGACACCCGAGGATATCGAGCGGTACAGCCTACCCCCAGCAATGGCCAAGCGCAGCGACAGCCGGGCGAGGGCGTTCATCGCCAAGCACGGCGACGTATCGGTAGAGTTGGACGCCCTACCAACGTCGGTACTGCGAGAGCGGCTGACGGCAGAGGTAGAGGCCCGCATGGACCTGTACGCGCTGCATTGCATCCGCGAGACCGAAGAGAGAGAGCGGGCCGAGCTAGTGCGCCGGCTGAGTGCGGCGTGATTCTGCCGGGTGTCAATACACCCGTAGGCCCAAAAATGCCCATGTTTTGGCCGGTTTCGGGTGTATTCTCGGGTTGGCGGGTTTGGCGCAAACCCTTACACAGTTAGCACTTACGGCGGTTTCTGGGGGACATGTTCTGTTCAGGCCGTACTTGTCGCGGAACTTCGCATGGCTCTCGACCGTGTCGGTACTGACGCCGAGCACCGCGGCGCCGAGCTTGGCCAAGTCCTTCTTGCGGTCGCGGAAGCTGCACGCTTCGCGCGTGCAGCCGGGCGTATCGTCGCGAGGATAGAAATACAGAACGACAGGCTTTCCCCGCAACGCGCTCAGCGACATCTTCTCGCCGTCGCTGTCCGGGAGGTTGAAAGCGGGCGCTTCGGCCCCTGCCTCGATCCATTCGGCCATGGTGGCTCCTTTGGGATTTGAGAGTGCGGTCCAAGAACGGCCTTGCGGCGGCCAGCAGTCAGGCTGTTGGAGTTCACGCTTCAGCGTGCAAAATTCGGTTCGCGCCTAATTTGCACGCTGAAGCGTGAACTCCAACTACAAGCCCGTTCCTGCACCCTTGGGGTTGGGAACAGTTTCGTCACTCGGCATGCACTGGAATTGTAGGCAGGAAGAGAAGAGTGCCGGGCATTTTCGTCGGCTCTGCCGCTTGTGGGTGCAGAACTGTCTGCCGCGTGGGTGAACCAGGATGCTGAGACATCCGGAACCACCCACCCTACGGCAGGAAGAGAAGGGTGCCGGGGGTTTTCGTCCTGCCAGCGCTGCAAGATGCTCCGCAAGTGGCCCTGCCCCGGATTATTCATATACGCAGGATGGACCAAGGTCGTGTGGCTCTTTGGTGGGCCCGCACAAGCAGCAACCAACCTGATTTGCAGCCAGCCGCCTGGACGCACGCCGGCAGTAGCGACCGATGGCCCACCAAAGAAGCGGCTTGTTTGACCCACCCTACTTATCTACCGTAAATAATTCTGGGCAGCCCCTCATGCTAGGGGCCATGCGGCCTTCCCCCCTGTAACCTTTGCGTCCTTGCGGCTTCGCGGCTTTGCGTGTAATCCGGAGCCGGGCCTACCTGAACGCAAAGACGCCAAGCCGCGAAGACGCAAAGGCGAGGATTTTGAGAAAAGATTCTGACAGCCATAACCCCTACTCATATTGGTGCAATCCAGATCGCGAACGCCGCCCGAACGGCCATAGGGAACCTGCTCTGCCAAATCCGCCATATTCCGTGTTGACACCATCCTCTTGTTGTGATAAATTACTTTGTGGTACAAAGCTTTTAGCAGGAGGTGCGTCATGAACGCCGATGAAGCTCAAGCCCGCATGCAGGAAATCCAGCGGATCATGGAACGGGCAACGCTCTTCACGCTGTTGCCGGGCGCCTCGGCGGTGATCGGCGGTCTGCTGGTGCTGGCCGGTTGCGCGGTCAGCTACGCCATGATCTGGTCGCTCGACTTCGCCGATATCCTGCACTTGCCGCTGGAACATCAGGCTGCTTTCTGTGTCATGTGGTTTGCCATTGGCGTGGCTGGCGTGCTCGTGGAGGTCGTTCTCACCAACCGGGCGGCGGCCCGGCAGCAGCTTGTGCCTCCCGACCGTCCCATGCGAGTGGCCGCGTTTTCGCTCACGCCGAGCGTGGTCGTTGCGATGGTCTTGACGTTCAAATTCCTGATCCCCGTGGAGCCGCGGGCGGAAGAGATCCGGTACATCGTACCCGTGTGGATGATGCTCTATGGCACGGGCGTTTACACGGCGGGGCTGTTCTCCATTCGACCGCCCCGGATTCTCGGCCTGACGTTTCTCGCGCTGGGTGTGGTCGCCCTTCTGGGATTCCCGCAGTACGGCGTCGTGGCGGCGGCCCTCTCGTTCGGTCTGCTCCATCTCGTCTTCGGGTTTTACATCCTTCGCAAGCAGCGGCAGGCGGTGGTGCAATGAGCGAGCCCCTCAAACCCGACGACATCGACGCGGTGATTCACGAGCGCGTGCGACTGGCCATTGTGGCGGCCCTGGCCGTCTCGCCGCAACTGAGCTTCAACGAGTTGAAGTCGATGCTGGATCTGACCGACGGGAACCTCAGCGCCCACTCGCGAACGCTCGATGAGGCGGGGTACATCGTGGTCGAAAAGAGCTTCCGCGGGCGGCGCCCGTACACGTCCATGTCGCTGACGCCCAAAGGCCGAAGGGCGTTCGAACGCTACCTGGGCATGTTGCGCCAGATCGTCGACCGCGGCCACCAGGGCGAAGAGGAGGACTCATCGTGAATGACGTGACTGCCGTGTCTCTCTTTTTTTCGCCTTATACTTTGTAGCGCAAAGTACTTTACGGGAGAAAAGCCATGAAACGACGACTTCTGCTGATCCTTGCCGCCGTAACGCGGTCCGACGGCGAGCACTTCCGGCTCATCAAGTACTCGCAGTTTCCGCCGCTGAGCCTGATGACCATTGCCGGACTCACGCCCGACAAGTGGGAAATCATCCTCCGCGACGAACACGTCGAATCCTCCGAAGTGGATGAGGACGTGGACCTGGTGGGCATCCAGGCCTACATTTCGTCGGCCGGCCGGGCGTATGAACTGGCCGAACGCTGGCGGCGGCGCGGCGCGAAGGTTGTCCTGGGCGGACTGCATCCGACGAGCATGCCCTGCGAGGCCGCTGCGCATGCCGATGCCGTGTGCATTGGCCCGGCCGAGACGGTTTGGCGCCGGATTCTCGACGACTTCGAGAAGGGACGGCTCCGGGTGTTCTACCGGGGAGGTTGTGAAGGCTCGGCCGCTCTGGTGCCCATGCCGCGACGCGACCTGATGAACCCGCGGGCGTACCTCATCCGCCATACGATGGTCACGTCGCGCGGCTGCCCGCATGCGTGCGACTTCTGCTACAAGAGCAGCTTCTGGGGGCCGACGTATTACGAACCTCGCCCGATCGCCGAGGTGGAACGCGAGCTGGGTCTTGTCGACGATCGTCTGGTCTTCTTCCTGGACGACAACCTGCTGGCAAACCGTGCGCACGCCCGCCGGTTGTTCGACGTGCTGCGCGGTTCGGGGATCGTATGGCAGGCTGCGGCGTCGCTGGACGTTGCGCGCGATCCCGCGTACCTTGCCGAAGCCTACGAGGCGGGCTGCCGTAGCCTCTTCGTCGGTTTCGAGTCACTGTCGCCGGCCAACATGCGGGGCAACAACAAGCCGGTGAACGCAGCGGCCGACTATGCGGAAGCATGCCGCCGGTTTCACGACGCAGGCATCATGATTAACGGGAGCTTCGTGTTCGGTTTCGATTGCGACGGACCCGACGTCTTCGATCGCACCCTGGAATTCACGGTGGAGAACAAGCTCCTGACGGCATCACTGCACGTGCTCACGCCGCTGCCCGGCACGCGGGCGTTCGCACGTCTGGAGGCCGAGGGCCGGCTCTTGCACCGCAACTGGGAACTCTACGACACCTACCACGCGGTCTTCCGGCCGAAACGCATGACGCCTGAGCAACTGGAAGAAGGCTACTGCCGGATGAAGCGGCAGTTCGCCGGCTTCGGCTCGATCCTCCGCCGCTCTGTGGGCCTTCCCGGCGCTCTGAAGCGGATCGCCTACAACGTAGCGTGGATGCGGATGGACCCGCTCTGGGTGGCGATCATCCGAGCAGGCATGATGCCGCTGGCAACCCGCATCTTCGAGAGGGTGCTGCAACTCAGTACCAGAGGCCCCAGTCGGAAGTTGGTTACCCATGCAAGCGCCGACGGGGCGGCGGCGCGCGCTGTTTCCTCTGCCGGATGGGCTGCGATACCGGGCCCACATGACTCGGCAAGCAGGATGCTCACCCCACGCTGACCCGAATTATTCACGACGATGTAGGGTGGTGACAAGCAAGCCAAGACCCTGGTGGGCCTTCGGTCGCTTGGGCAGGCCTGCTTCCAGCTCACGGCGTGCAAACCACACCAGGCTTGGCTTGCGCAGGCCCACCAAGGACTTACGCGACCTTGTCCCTACGTGAATAATCTGGGCTGAGATGTTTCGGCAAGCAGGATGCTTACCCCACGCTCGCAGTTTGGCATGGCACTAGCTTCCACGAAGAAGAAGCCAGGCAAGCAGAATCACCAGCAACAGCAGGGCCGGCACGACGCCCCACAGCAGCACGGAGACCAGCGCGACGGGCGATTCGGTGATGGGGACAACCTGGCTGGGGCTGTCGTCGTCGCTTTCCGTCAGGTCGCCGATTGCCGGCGCGCGGACGGGTGGGGGAGCAACCGGCGGGCGCGCGGCGGGTGAAGGGAGCGACCATGGGCCGGTTGCCCACGGGGCCAGGCGGGCCATCACTTCGCGGGCCGATGGAATCCGCTGCGCCGGGTCCTTAGCCATCATGTCGGCCATGACGTCCACAAACCCGTTGCTCAGCGATGGGTTCAGCCGCCGCGGGTCCAGGGGCCGGAACTCCTGGTGCGCCCGCGCCTTGTCGGCCGTGGTGCCGCCCGGGAATGGCACGCTGCCGGTGACCGCATAGTACAGCGTACCGCCCAACGAGTAGATATCCCACAGGGGCGTCGGGTCCCACGGGCTCTTGATGTGATCGGGCGAGATGTAGTCGGCCGTACCGACGATCTTCCCGAACCGCGGGTCGCTCTTCGCATCGGCGTCGATGGGTCCGGCCAGGCCCAGGTCGGAAAGCTTGGCGTGCCCGTCCGGCATGACCAGAACGTTGCCGGGCTTCACGTCGCGATGGATGATCCCTTGCTGATGGGCGTGGTACAGTCCCTCGGCGACGTCGCAGATGATCCGGGCGGCGGTTTGCATGTCAAGCGGGCCCTGGCGGCGGACCAGCTTGTGCAAGTCGGTGCCGGGCACGTACTCGGTGACCATAAAATGCACGTTGCCGTCGTGGCCCGCGTCGACGGCCTCCACCAGGTTCTTGTGGTCGAGGCTGGCCAGGGCCTGGATTTCGCGGGTGAAGTTTTCGATGGCCTCGGGGGTCGATTTCGCCCGCGGCAGCACCTTGATGGCAACCACGCGGCCGAGGACTTTGTGCTCCGCTTTGAACACCTGGCCCATGCCGCCCTGGCCGATTGAGTCGATGATTTGATACGGGCCGAGCGTGAACTTGGTCTGGCCGTCGAGCAGTTGCTTGGCCTGCCAGTAGTTGAGTTTGCCCGTTTCCACCAGCCGGTCGGCAAGCTGTTTGGCGGTGGGCGGAGCGTCGCCGCCATTCTGCCCGTCCGACCATCGGATGCCGGCGCGCGCCTCTGCGAGATCCTGCTCGGTCAGCAGGCCGCTCTGGATGGCGCACTTCGTGAAATCGGAAACCGACGTTTGTTCAGCCACAAGGAGTTCTCATCAGAAAATACTCACCCTCTTATGCTAACCAGCAGCGTCGTTTTCAGCAAGGGGCCAGTAGTTTGGCAGGGGGGCGGCCACCTCGACGGGTTGCCCTCCCACCGGATGCTGAACCAGCAGTCGTCTGGCGTGCAACGCGATGCCCCGGGAAAACGGCACCCGGCTGCCGTACTTCCGGTCGCCCAGAATAGGAAAACCTTGATGGGCAAGCTGGAGGCGAATCTGGTGCTTGCGTCCGGTGATCAGTTGGACCTCGACAAGTGTATGCGCCGGCCCTGACTGCAATTTCCGGTATCGGAGCCGCGCCTGCTTGGCGCCCGGGAGTTCCTGCCCGGCGATCCGCATTCGCCGATGCCGCTCGTCGTGAGCGAGCCAGTCGACGCACTCCTTTTCGGCCGGCTCGATCCGGCCTTCGACCAGGGCCCAGTAGGACTTTTCCACGCTGCCGGCACGGAACTGCTCCGTAAGGCGGCGTGCCGCCTTCGATGTCCGTGCGAAGAGAACCACTCCGCTCACCGGCACGTCCAGCCGGCTGACAACCCCCAAATACACGTTGCCCG
This sequence comes from Thermoguttaceae bacterium, assembly GCA_034005525.1. GTDB lineage: Bacteria > Planctomycetota > Planctomycetia > Pirellulales > Thermoguttaceae > PWXP01. The sequence continues at coordinate 22,565 of JAVEUP010000057.1, forward strand.
GCTTGCTGCACTTCTCCTTGATATACTGCTTTGCCAGGGTCAACAGTGTTTCCGTGCCGCCGGGCGTGCCCATGGTAGGCAGCATGGCCGGTTTGTTCAGTACGAGCAGGTGATTGTCCTCGTACAGGACTTCCAGGCGGTCGGGATGGATTCGTGCTGGTGGCATGCGGCGTTCCCGAAGGGTCGCGAAGCTGAGAGCCCTACATTATACTGTAAGCGTCGCGTTAGAATAACCGCGAGCTTGCGTAGGGCGGGTGGTTCCGGCTGTCTCGGCAGCCGGGATCATCCATGCTCCGCGCTTGCTCCGATCCGCATACCCGGGTACACCGTGGCCAAGCCCCTCCCACAACTGATTCTTGCAAGCAAGTCGCCGCGCCGGCGGGAATTGCTCCGGCAGGCGGGATACCAATTCGAGGTGATTCCGCCGACCGACGTCGACGAAACCGAGCGGCCGGGAGAATCGCCCGAAATGATGGTTGCACGGCTCGCTCGCCTGAAGGCCGACGACGTGGCGCGGCAGATCGACCGGGGCCTGGTGCTGGGCTGCGATACCACGGTCGAATGCGACGGCCGTATTCTGGGCAAAGCGTCCGACCGGGAGCACGCACGCGGAATCCTTCTTGCCCTCAGCGGCCGGGAGCACCGTGTTCTCAGCGGGCTGTGCCTCCGGCCCATGCCGGTGGGACAGCCTCTCGTCCGCGTGGCGCAGACCCTGCTGCGAATGGACTCGCTCAGCCCGGAGCAGTTGGACGAGTACCTGGCCGGCGGGCAATGGGAAGGCAAGGCCGGCGCGTTCGGCTACCAGGACCGGCTCGGCTGGGTCCACGTGGTCGAAGGCAGCAAGAGCAACGTCGTCGGCCTGCCCCTGGAAACGCTTGCCGAAATGCTCGAACTCGTCGGCAGCGACGGCGCGGGGCTTTCATCACAGACAATCTCAACGCAAGACGAAGGAGGAACATCATGAGATTTGCATCGTTTATTGGAGCGGCCGCAATGATCGTGGCCGCCACAACGGCCGGCCGCGCTGAAGACACCCTTCGGCTGGTCGACAGCGGCGAACCCCGGGCGACGGTCGTTGTGCCGGAAGATGCCGACGCGCAAACAGCAGCCGCCGCGGAACTGCTGGTGCAGTACATCGAACGGGCCAGCGGAGCGAAGCTGCCGATCCAGCCGGACGGGAAGCCGTTGGATGGAGTGGCCGTCCACGTCGGCTTGACCCGGTACGCACGTGCTCTCGATCGGGCATGGGACGAACTCGATGCCGACGGCTTCATTATCCGGGCCGATCCGGACGGGCACGTTCTCATTGCAGGCCCTACGGCGTGGGGCACCGAGTTCGGTGTTTGCGAGTTTCTCGAACGCTACGTGGGCGTCCGCTGGCTCATGCCGGGGCCCCACGGCGACGACGTGCCGGAGCGAAAGACCATCGAGCTGCCTGCCGGCGAAGTGCGCGAGGAGCCGGCGTTCTTTTCGCGGCAGATGAGCGGGTTCCGCGGGGGTGCGCAGGCCACCTGGACCCGCCGGCTGCGCATGCACGGGCGCGTGCAGTTCCATCACAACTTGCAGCGCCTCTTCGCGCCGGAAACGTATACGAAAACACACCCGCACTTCTTCCCGCTCCGCAAGGGCGAGCGCTACCTTCCGCCGAACAGTCAAACGCACGGCTGGCAGCCGTGCTTCGCGGCCGAGGGGATCGAAGACGAGGCGGTCAAGAACATTATCCGCTACTTCGACGAGAATCCGGACGCCACGTCGTACTCGCTCGGCGTAGTCGACTCCAGCGGCCACTGCGAGTGCGAGGCGTGCCAGGCGCTCGATACGGGCGAACTCAATTTCCTCGGCCGCCGCGACGTCTCGGACCGGTACTATGGCTGGTGCAACCGGGTGGTCGAGCGCGTGCTGGAAAAACATCCCGGAAAGACCTTCGGCTGCCTCGCGTACAGCGAAGTGGCCCAGCCGCCGTCGAAGATGCAGGTCCACGAGAGCATCGTGCCTTTCATGACCTACGACCGCATGAAATGGATCCATGACGGCCTGCGGAGCGAGGGGGAGCAGATGACGCGCCATTGGCACGCCACCAGCCCCGTGCTCGGCTGGTACGATTACATCTACGGCGTATCGTATTGCGTGCCCAGGGTGTGGTTCCATCACATGGCCGACTACTACCGCTTCGGCCACGCCAACGGCGTGCGGGCGATGTACGCCGAGGCGTATCCGAACTTCGGCGAGGGGCCGAAACTGTACGTCGCCTTGAAGCTCATGTGGGACCCCGGGCAGGACGTCGACGCCTTGCTGCGCGAGTGGTACGAACGCATGGTCGGGCCCGACGCGGCCGACGACCTGGCCGCGTACTACGCTCACTGGGAGGACTTCTGGACTCGGCGCATTCTCGACTCGAACTGGTTCACCGAGCGGGGGCAATACCTCGCGTTCCATTCGCCGGGATATCTGGCCGATGTGACCGACGACGACGTGGCCAAGAGCCGACAATGGATGGAAAGCGTCATGGCGAATACCCGCACCGAGCAGCAGCGGGCGCGGGCGGAAGTGCTCATGCTGGCGTGGGAGTATTACGAGGCGTCGGCCGTGGCGCACTCGGCCGATCGTATGGCCCGGGAGCTTGCGTTGGAGACCGAGGCCGACGCCCTGGCGGCGCTCCAGCAAGCCGAACGGTGCCTCGCGGCTGCCGAGCGCCGGGTTGAACTGCTGATGGACGAGTTCCCGAAACACCCTGCACTGGAACACTCGCTCACTTTCGAGCGCCGGCCGCGACTACGGGGCGAGGGTTGGGGAACCGCCCTCGTTTGGCGGCTGTTCGATTGGGTCAAGCGGAGCGAGGCGGTGCGCGCAGCCGCAGAACGCATGGCGGAGTCGCCCCGCGAAAGCGTTGCATTCCACGCCAAGGCCCTGCTGCGGCTTGCCGATGAAGACTTGGCGCCCATCTCAACCAATCCATCGTTCGAGTCGGAGGACGGGGCCCGGCCCGCGGAATGGTCGATCTGGCTGCGGGACGGGGTCGGCGCGATCACCTCGGCTCCGGAGGCCGCCCGAACCGGCGGGCAAGGGCTCCTGTGCCGCGGCATCCGCCGGGGCGGGCCGCACCAGACGCTCGACGTCGAGCCGGGCCACTTCGCCGGCGTGGCCCACATTCGCGTTCCCGCTCCCGTGGCGGCCGGCGCGACGGCAACGCTGAGCCTTACCCCGCTGGACGACCAGGGACGCAATCTGCCCAGCCTGTCCACTACCGTCGATTTGACCGAAAGCGGCTGGACCCAATTGGCCGTTGCCGGGCCGATTCCCGCCGAACTCAGCGGTCGCGCGGTGCGCAAGGTCAGGCTCATTGTGATTTTTGACAGTCTGGAACCCGACGACGTTGTCTACCTCGACGACGTGAAGATGGTGCGCATTGGCGATTTGCCCGAGTAAGGGAACCGTCAGGCAGCCAGTGCTTTGTCAAGTCTAGAAAGTGGGGTAAGCATCCTGCTTGCCATGGGTGTCACCCCCGCGAACGCAAGCTGGAGGCTTACGCCACGTTTCAGGCAACCCAAAGATGTAAGACTTGACGAAGCACCAGCCCCTTGTTTGCTGAACGGAAGGAGGGGACAATAACAGATATTGGGGGCATGGTCAGGCACTTCCAAGGGCAATGCGGCTCCAAGCTGCCTCTGTGGGGTCCATACGGCCTTACCTTGTTTCCTTTGCGGCTTCGCGGCTTCGCGCCTTTGCGTGTAAACCAGAACGGGACATGCCTGAACGCAAAGACGCAAAGCCGCCAAGCCGCGAAGACGCCAAGGAAGAGATTCTGACAGTCTGAGATGACACACTGAGACATCCACCCACCATCCCAATTGCTCGCCGCGACTCAGTCCAGATCAATAAACGCCCAATCGACTTCCGGTCGCTACTCTGCCACTGCACCGAGGCGGTATCGGGCGGCGGCCGGACAACGATGAAGACGAGAGAGACATCCCATGAACAGAAGCTGTATTCTTGGATTACTCGTTGCCGCCGTCATCCTTCCACAACCGGTGCTTGCGGCCGACCCTACTCCGCTGGAAGTGCGGCAGTTCATGCCGCCGGCCGAGGGGCTGCCGACGGTCGAGCAGAGCCAGCGGGAATTGCCCGTGGTCGCTCAGGCCGACGTTGTCGTCGTGGGTGGCGGCGTGGCAGGGGTTGCCGCGGCTCTGCACGCGGCGGAAGCAGGTCTTTCGGTCGTGCTGGTCGAGGAGCGCAACTACTTCGGCCACGAGGTGACGGGCACGCATCATCGGTGCGAAGGCGCCGACCCGCGGCAATTGCGCAGCCAGTTGCAGCAGCAGGTTGCCAAGGCGGAGGGCGATAGGGAGTCGGACCTGACCGTGCTGCTCTACACGTTGGCAAACGCCGTCGTTTGCGAAGGCAGCCGCGTGCGGGGCGTGGTCGTCACGAATCACGCCGGCCGGCAGGTGATTCTGGCCAAGGCCGTGATTGACGCGACGCCCGAAGGCCGTATCGCCGCGGCTGCCGGGGCCGGGTTCGACCGCACGCTGACCGGGCGGAAGACCGTGCGACGGCTGATCGCCGTCCGCAGGCCGTCGTCGCTGCCGGTGGGCGAGCAGCCGGTTCCCGAGTCGCTTGGGCTTCGGGGCAATCGCGTCACGTTGCATGACCGGTACGTGGAACTCGTCCTGGAATTGGAAATCGGCCGGAACTTGGACCGCGATCTTTCGGCCCTTCAGGCGACGACTTTGGAGAAGACCTTCGCCGTGGCAGAGCACCTTGCCCGGGAAGGGAAGGCGCTTGCCGGCATCGTACCGGCGCCGGAGATCTGGATCGACGGAATGCCGCTTGTCGCCCGCCGGGCCGACTGGACCGAGGCGGAGCGTGCGTCGCTGAAGCTCGTCTCGACCGGCGCGGTGCTGCCTGTCGGTGTGGAAGGACTCGTCGTTGCCGGGCGTCTGGCGGCTTCCGGACCCGAAATGGAAACCCTCGCCGGACTCAAGGCTACCGGCGCGCTGGCCGGCCGTGCGGTCGCCGAGCTTGCCGGGCAGTATTCAGGGATTTCCGGCATGGCATGCAAACCGTCGGACGATAGCGTGTGCCTCCGGCCGGAGGTGCGAGAGTTGCTCAGCGGGATCGAGCCGCGAACAGACTACCAAACCATTCGGCAGGAGGTAACACGGTTGCCCGTGCGCGGCGAGTACGACGTGCTGGTAATCGGGGGAGGCACGTCGGGCGCGCCGGCGGCCATTGCCGCGGCACGCCAGGGCGCCCGCGTCGCCCTGGTCGAAGCCGGGCCCAATCTCGGCGGCACGAGCAGCAACCAGGTCGTGACGTACTACTGGGGCGTTCCCTGGAAGAGCCGGTTGCGGCTTGAACTCGACGATCAGCTCGATCTGCAGAAGCGCGCCACGGGCGGCCCGCGCGAAAAAGTCGACTTCTCGGGCGAACGCAAGAAGCTCGTCTTGCAGCAGTTGGCACTCGACGCCGGCGTGGATATCTTCTACCGAAGCTTCGGCGCCGGGGCGCTGGTCGAAGGAACGAAGGTAACCGGTGCGGTCATTGAGAATGCGGCGGGCCGGCACGTGCTGCGGGCAAAGGTTGTGATCGATGCCACCGGCCACGCCGACGTGGCCGTTGCAGCCGGCGCCCCGTTCCGCAAAGGGCGCCGTTCGGACGGCTTCCTCCACCGCATCGAGCACGGGCCGCTGCGCGATCCCACGCATATCGCCGACATCTCCCAGTCGTACGTGCAGTATCCAGCCCGGTCCGTCGTGATGGCCATCCGCGAGAGCCGCCGCATCGTGGGCGACTACACGTTGACCTATGACGACGCCCTCCACGAGCGGCTCTTCCCCGACGCCGTGTGCCGCTTCCGCTCGAACTACGACACGCACTGGCCGCCAAACGCCGGGCAGAGCGACCGGGCGCAGGATTGGATCGCCCTGTTGGGCCTGTGGCGAAGGCCGATCTTCGGCAGTATCGCCTACCGGTGCCTGCTGCCGGAGGGACTGGACGGCATCCTGGTTGCCGCCAAGGCCTACTCCGCCGATCACGACGCGCTGATTATTGCCCGCATGCAGCCCGACCTGGAGCATCTGGGCGAGGCGGCCGGCGTGGCGGCGGCCCTGGCCGTCCGGATGAACTTGGCCCCGCGCAACGTCCCCATCGCACGACTGCAAGAGGAACTGGTCCGGCTCGGCGTGCTGCGCGGCGAAGATGCGCCAGGCGTCACCGTTGCCGACGCCCCGCCCACGGAAGAGCTTTTCCGGCAAGACTTCTGGGGCAAGGAGCGGGAGAAGGACGATCCGCACTGGGCGGCCCGGCACGTGCGTACGCCGGAAGCAGCCGTCGCGTGCCTGGGCACCGAGGACTCGCTGGACGCCATGGTCGAGTTGTACCTAGCCGGTGAGGCGGCGGTGCCGTTGCTTCGGCCGCTGCTAGAAGCGCCAAACCGGGCCACGCGAGAAGAAGCGGGCCTGCTGTTGGGCATGCTCGGCGACCGCGCCGCCGTGCCCATGCTGATGGAGTTCCTCCGCGAGCGAAACCCGCGCACTTTCTGCTTCGCCCTGCCCGAGGCCACCAGCCGGCCGTCGGTGCCGCTGTACTGGTCGGCCGTAATCTTGCTCGGACGGTTTCAGGAGAAGCAGGCGGTGCCGCTGATGTTGGCGCTGCTGGCCGATCCGGACGAGTGCCCTCCGATGCTAGCGTCGTTCACCATCGTTGCCCTGGGGCGCATCGGCGATCCCAGGGCGGTCGACGTAGTCCGTCCCTATCTGAACGTGGCCGACGCGACGCCTATTGCCGACGAGAGCATGAAGTTCGAGCGTCAGTGGGCCATTCGCACCGCCGCCGCGCGGACGCTGGCCGCCCTGGGCGACACATCGGGCGTGCCCGCACTGATCGAGCTGCTCGACGCCGACCAGGCCCTGCTGCGCAACCACGCACACCGGCTCCTGGAGGAGATCACCGGCCAGGAGATCGAGCGGGATCGGAGCGACTGGGAAGCGTGGTGGCGCGCCCGCAACGAATAGGGCTCTTCATTGCGGGTAGTTCGCAGTGCGGACGAACTTCTGCAGGCGTTTGCCCATGATGTCGCCGGCGTAGATGTTGCCTTTGGAGTCGAGGGCCACGCAATGGAGCCAGTTGCAGTCGCCGGGCTGCTCTTCGCCGTCCTTGCCCATGGGCACGGTCCAGAGCTGCTGAACCCTGCCGTCGGTGGAAAACCGCATGAAAATCTGGTCCTTCGGCGGCGGATACTTGCCGTCCTTCTGCCACCACTGGGGCGACGTGCCGCACACCCAGAGGTCGTCCTGGGGCGAAATCCACAGGCCCCAGGGCATGATGATGTTCGACCATTCTTCCAGGAACTTTCCCTTCTGGTCGAACAACTGAATCCGCCCGCTGTTGCGGTCGGCCACGAAAAGTGTGCCGCGACTGTCCACTACGATCATGTGGGGCAAGACGAACTGTCCGGGACCCGAGCCAAACTCGCCCCACGCCTTGACAAACTTGCCCTGCGCGTCGAAATGCACCACGCGCCGGTTGCCGTAGCCGTCGGTCACGAAGATATCGCCGGCGGGTGTAAACGCCATATCGGTGGGCCGGTAGAAGTGGCGCTCGTCGTCACCCGATTCGCCCAGCGTGCCGAGGGTCATCAGCAATTCGCCTTCCAGCGTGAACTTCCTGACAATATGGAGCTGAAAGTCGGAAACCCAGACGTTGCCCTGGCCGTCAAAACGCAGGGTGTGCGCGCCTTTCAGCAGGCCCTGCCCCCAGCTTCGCACCAGCTTCCCATCCGGCGCGTAGACCTGCACCGGAACCTCGGTGCGCTCGACGCACCAGACCTGGTCGTCCTTGTCGACCTCAACGCCCGCGATTGCGCCCGGCGGGCCAAGGTCTTCCGGACGCTGCCGCCAGCCGGGCTCGACAACGTATTCTACGACGGTGGATTCCGGCGGGTGGCTGGGGTAGTCGGCCATGGTTTCGACAGTGGAAAGGGTGGTCGCGGCGAACATCGCACAAGCAGCGAGCCGCAGCATTGCAGCAAAGGTGCTCGGTTGCAGATAGGTCATTGGACGGTTCCTTGGGTTAAGTAAGCTGGTGCATGGTTGGAAAGCAGAAGCGGTGGTCTATCGGGTCAGGCCGGACGTCGTGCCGCACACGACGGACACTAAATCTGCCACGGCGCCCGCATGGGGCGAGTGAGCATCTTGCCGGCCTCGTCGTCGCCGATGATCTCCTCTTTTTCGGGGTCCCAGCGAATCTTGCGCTTCAGCCGCTGAGCGATGTTGCCCAGCGTGCAGAGGGCACTGGAGCAATGGCCGGTTTCGACCGGCTCGATCGTATCTTGCCGGCTCTTGACGCAATCGAGGAAGTTTCGGACGTGGTCGGCGTCGACGTCGGCCCGCCGATGCTCCTCGCGCTCGGGGTTCGCTTTCGGCAGATGGATTTCGTCGGGACCGATGGCCGAGTCCTTGAGGTTTTCGGGAAAAGTCGCCAGTCGTCCGCCCAACGAAACCTCCAGCCGCCCCTCGGTGCCCTCGAACTTGGTGGCGGCGTTTTCGCGCGTTTCGCAAATCAGTTCAATGCCGTTGGCATAGCGGGCGCGGAAGGCGGTCTTCACGGCGGCGGTGAAGAGGCTGCCCGCGGGCAGGAATTCGGAGCCATTGTCTTCGTATTCGACCGGTGTGGTCAGGTCGGTGCCCAGGCCCCATTGGGCGATGTCGTTCGTGTGTGCACCGAAGTTGGCCGTCTGCCCGTTCGAGTAGTCCAGGATATAACGGAAGCGGAACAGGCAGCGGTCCTTATGGTACGGGGCCTCCGGGGCCGAGCCGAGCCAGAAGTTGTAGTCGAACCCCTCAGGGACGGGCATCGGCTGCCAGCCGGGGCCCGGACACTCGAAATGATTGCCGGCCACCCACGTGAGCACGCGGCGAATCTCGCCGAGCCGCCCGTTGCGCACCAGTTCGCATGCATGGCGCACCGCCGGGCTGGAGCGGAACTGGGCGCCGGTCTGGAAGACCCGCTTGTGCTTCCGCACCGCCTCGACCATCTTCCGTCCCTCCGGTATGGTCAATGCCAGCGGCTTCTCGCAATAGACGTCCTTGCCGGCCTCCACGGCCCGAATGACCATGATGGCGTGCCAATGGTCCGGCACGACACACGCCACGGCGTCGAGGTCGTCGCGGGCGAGCAATTCCCGGAAATCGCTGTACGCCTGGCAGCCCTTGTACTGCCCCGTTGGACTCTTCTCGGCATAATGCTCCTCGGCCCACTGCTTCGCCGTTTCCCGCCCGAGAACCTGCCCGGGATGATAGTACCCGTCGCTCTGCCGGTTCACGTCGCACACGGCCAGCATCTGAACATCGTCGTGGACCAGAAACGACGGCACGATACGCTGGCTCTGATGCCCGCAGCCGATCAGCCCCACGTTGATCCGGTTGCTCGGCGCGTAGCGCCCGAAGGCAGTCGAAGGCACCAAGGCCGGCGCCCCGCAGGCGGCCGCGGCGGTCAGTTGGAGAAAACGGCGGCGCGAAACCGATGTGCCGCGCGATGTCGGAAAACTCGAGGTGTGCATGATGGTCTCCGCTAGTGCAATACAACTCTGGACAGACAGCCCTATTTCTCGGGCGGCAGCACTTGATACTTGGGATTATACTTGCCCTGCTCGGAAAAGCCACCCAGCTTCGGGCGCATCGGGCCAAAACGCGGGTAGCTTTCGAAAATATCGCCGTAGCCGTGCATTCTTGGGGTAAGACACAACACTCCGGTGGTCCGACTGCCGATAAGCATACCATGCCGGGTACCGGAAGTCCACAGTCACGGCCCATTTGCGTTCACGCGTGGCGGACAGCAGGGCAAGGAACCGGGCGCGGGTCGCATGGTTACCTCGCCGTGGCATCGGAAATGTCCCGTACAAACTGGTGGCCGTCCGGCCACGTGCCGCATGCCATCGCCCAGCTGGTCTTGACCCGGGGCTACGCGAGTCTCTTCCTGCCGAGGGTCGAATGATGTAGAATGTACGGAACGTGTCTTCTCGCCCGCGGTGCCAGACAATCGCGACCAGCCACTCGGAACGTTACAGGAAATGCCGGAGCCATGATTTCGCCACCGATCGCGTTCAGAATCGTCGTTTTCATCGCCGTGACGCTCACGGGCGGTGGATTTGGGGCGATTGCCGGGTTGTTCTATTCGGCAGATCAATACTGGTGGGTTGGAATGATTACCGGCGCCGGTAGCGGCGTCTTCCTGGCTTGGCTGTACCTGCGACTGTTGTCCCGACTGTCGCCCGACCGGAGCAGAGTATTGCCGTGGTTTGCCGGTACGGCCACGGCCATTGGATGCGGCATCGTATGCACTCTGCTGGTCCACGGCATCATGATCCTCTTAACCTATGATGGCAACCTCCCGGCGAACGAGTTGGGGAGCGACATTTTCGGAATCGCCGTTACCATTGGCCTGATCATGGGTGCCGGCGCCGGCCTGGTCGTGGGAGGGATTTGCTCGCTGATCTACCTATACTTGCCGAAAGCATCCCGGCCATGAAGTTGCGCCATTGGCTCACCCTCTCGCCCGTGTTTCTGAAATGCCTGGGCAAGCTGTCGCTGCGGCATCTGGCGTACCTGGGTTGGCAATTCCGGTACGAGAATCCGCAACGGCACCACGGCCAAATCCATATCAATTCGTTCTTCCCGCCCTATCCTTCGCCGGCCTTCGATCGGTTCCTTGAAGCAGCAATCCAGCGTTGGCGCGTGCCGTATTCGGTCTATTATGCCGTAACTGACCGGTGCCCGTACCAGTGCCCGCACTGCAGCTACGGGCGGCATGTTTCCGGCCAACTCGACACGCGGCAGGCGTTGGCCGTTGTGGAGCAGGTTCGCCGGCTGGGGACCGTCACCATGGGCTTCACGGGCGGGGAGCCGCTGCTGCGCGACGACCTGTCGGACCTGGTCGCCGCCACCGGCGAGATGGCAACGGTGGTCTTCACCACGGGCTTGAACCTGACGGATGCGCGGGCCCGGTCGCTCCGCAATGCGGGGCTCGACTGCATCACCATTGGCCTTGAGTCGGATCGCGCGGAGGAGCACGATGCTGTGCGCGGCGCCGAGGGCAGCTACCAGACGGCGATCGATGCCATTGGCGCGGCCCGCGCAGCCGGCCTGTTCACCGCCATCTCCACCATGGCCACCCCCGAGAAGCTCCGCAACGGCACACTTGACCGACTGACGGAACTGGCGTCGCAATGGGGCGTGCAGGAGTTCCGCATTCTCGAGCCCGTGCCGACCGGCCGCTGCGCCGCCGAGAAGAACGCCGTGCTGACCGCAGCGGAATCCGCGGAGCTTACACGCCTGCACAAGACGTGGAACCATCGCGGCCGGGCGCCGGCCATCGCTTCGTTTTCGCACCTGGAGTCGGACGCCCTGTTCGGCTGCGGGGCCGGCTATCATCATCTGTTCATCGACGCGGTGGGCAATGCGTGCCCGTGCGACCTGACGCCGCTGGCGTTCGGCAACGTGTGCGAGGAGCCGCTCTACGACATCTGGGTTCGGATGGGCGATTGGTTCGCCCTGCCGCGTTGCGGCTGCCTGGTCCGCGAGTTGCACGAAACGACGAACGTGCTGCAGACGGCCGCTGCGTTCCCCCTATGCCGGCCGGACAGCGAAGCCCTATGCCGCCAGCACGTGAAAAAGACACCCTTGCCCGCCGTATTCGCCAACCTCTTCAGGGACCGCAAGCCCACAAATCCGCCAGCGAACCGGCCGTAATCGCTACGACGGAGGCGTAGACCGGCGGAATGGAACGCATGGGCCGAAGGCAAAGCGATAGGGCGACGAGGCCGATTGCGAGGATGGCGGCGGCAAGGTAGACGGCGTTGCAGTAGCCCAAGGCGTAGGGCAGTAGCGTCAGGAGGCTGGCGGCCAGGAGGATCGCGCGGGCGGATGCAAGGAAGCCGGGACTGCCGCAACGGGCGGACCAGCGGGTATTGCCTGCAAGACCGTCGCCCGAAACGTCGCACGTGTCCTTCAGCATCTCGTAGCCGAGCGTGGTGAGGAACAGCCACGGCGGATGAATCCACAAGACGACATTGAGCCGCGGCGTATTGACCGGTTCACAAAAGGCAAACGCCAGTGGGTAGAGCGCGGTGGTCAGCAGCGCAACCACCGGCGACTTGAACATGCCGAGCCGCTTCGAGTACACGTCGTACGCCGCCAGCCCGACGGCCAAGAGCGCCAACGCGGCGAGGAAGACGCGACCGCAAATCGACGCCAGGATGAGCCCGGCGACCAACAGGACCACGGCCGCGGCCAGGGCGATCCGAAGGGACACTTGCCCGCTGGGCAACATGCGGCGCGGGCGGTTGACGGCGTCCACGTGGACGTCGCAAACGTCGTTGAGAATGTAGGCGGCCGAAAGGATGCCGTAAAGCGCCAGCAGGGCGACCGCCGGCGGCCCCGTCGTACGGTGCAACTGCCCGCCCGTGACGTACGCGGCTATGACCAGCAGTCCGGCGGTCAGCGGCAGCGTGTAGTAGGGACGCGTCAGGCGAATCAGCGGCACGATCATTTAACGGCGATTCCGGCCAGGTAGCGATGGACGATTGGAATGGCCCCGTTCTTGCCATACCGCTGCTCCAGGATTTCGGCGAAGCGCGTGAAGACCTCGCCGGCGTCGCATTCGTTGGCGGCATACTCGAATCCGGCCGCCGCGCCGGTCGCCCGCAGGCGTGCAATGGCCTCCTCGCCGCTGGCGACCATGTAGCGTTGTTCGCCGCCCCAGCCGCACGCAGGCCGCAGCCGCGCCAGGCGATACCAGAGCCCCAACTGCCTGCGGCCGGCGAGGAACCGGAACGTCATGACGTTCTCAAGCTTGCCGGGTTGTTCCATGAAGGTCAGGATGGACGCCCAGAGCACCTCGCGGAGCGAGAACAGGCCGTTGTCAATGATTCCCACCCTGCCGCCCGGCTTCAATACGCGGCGAACGTGGCGCAGTACGCCAAGCGGCTTGGAATATCCCAAGCCCCAGCAGCACGTGACCCGATCGAAGCTGTCTGGCGGCACGGACTTGAGGTAATCGAGGATATCGGCCTGGATGAACTCGCACGGCTCCGGGCAGTCGGCCCGTGCTTGGGCAAGCATTCCCTCCGACGCATCGACCCCAATCACGCGACCGCCGGTTCGAGCGGCGACGCACCGGGTTGCATAGCCCGTTCCGCACGTCAGATCGAGCGCAAGCTGTCCGGGATGAAGTTCCAGCCGGTCGATCAGCTCGTCGGTCAGATGCCGCATGTGGTGCGTCCAAGCCTCGTTGTACCCGCCGCTGATGCGGTCGTAGCTGCTGGTGACCAGCAAGGCGTTGCGTCCGCTCGCGGTCAGGAGCAGTCGGGCGACGCGAAGGCCCATGGCGAACGGTCGTTTCTTATGCAGCATTGGCACAGTTTCGGGGTGAAACGGGAAGCACGGGGCTGCTGTCTTCTTCCGTCGCAAGACCGACGAGGGACCGGATTCTCGGAGGTGACAGACAGGTTGAATTCCACGAAACTCCAGGGTAGACGGGCGGAGATAGGAATTCAAGGGTGTGTGGTCAGGAGGGGGCGGCATTGGCATCGTCTGAAGCTTGCATGGACTGGCGATTGCAGCCCGCCAAAATCGGAACCAGTCCGATTGTCCGCCCGATTTCGCGGCCCACGATGCCTGCCAGATGCTGGTAGGCATCTCGACAGCCGGCCGGAATATGCTGTCCGGGACAGTGTCGTCCGCCCCGGCCCGAAGGTCATTGTCATCTTTGATCATGACAAGGAGGCTTGGCGGCAATGGCCAGGAGGCCGTGGGGCTGTATAATGATGGCATCCAGGCGGCCTACATGGATTGTTGCCCCAAGCGGCCTACCCTTGAACCAACTCAACGACGTTGACATGAAAGTACGGCACTCGATTCTCGGCATGCTCCTGCTTCACGTGGTTTTCTGCCATGCGACCCTGGCAGAAGGGCCCTGGCTTGTTGATCATCTTGACTTCTTCCCGGCTTGCACGCAATTCTCACCCGTTCCAGCAGGCGCGGGTTGGGATGGCAAGGATGGGCCGCTTAGTGAAGAGGTGATGCGCGCCACGATCGACGAGATCCTTGCTCGTGGATTCACCGGCCTGGAATCGCCGGTGCGCCGTCCTTCCGAAGAGGCGAAGTTCATCCTAGACTACGCCCAATCGCGAGGGATGATTGTCGTACATCATGCGGGCGCACTAGAACTATTCGGGCGCGACCAGCCGCCGGAGGTGTGCGTCTATTCGCCCGAGTATGCCAAAGCCGTCGAGAAGCGAGTCAAGCAGGCCCTGTCTCCGCTGAAAGACATCCCGCGGTTGTACGGCGTGTTCACTTATCAGGACGAGCCGTTCCACTGGGGGCCGAAGTCGTTCGGATACAATGAAGAGGTGCGGGCGGAGTTCAAGAAGCGCTACCGGTACGAACTCCCGCCGGACCTGGCGACAATCCGCGACGATCCACAGAAGTGGCTGGACGTGATCAACTTCCGCACCGACTACTTTGCTGATGGGTGGCGGCAGGTCCACCAGATTGTCAAGCAGTCGGCGCCTGGGTTCCGGGTAATTCTGACGCACGACAGCCACAATACGTTCGGGGGCGGCTGCGGCTCGCATGCTGAGCTGGCGATCGATGACGTGTACCACTGGGGCGGCGATTTCGCCGACATGTTCGTTTTCGACCTGTATCCTTATATGATGTTCGACTTCCGCTTCGGCGAGCCGGCGCGCCTGCCCAAGCCGCGGATCAGCCAGATGCACTACTGCTGTGCGCAGATGCGGAATCTGACACGAGCCTACGGCAAGAAACTGGGGTTTTGGGTCGGCACGTACAACCGGTCGTGGTTTCAGGACTACATGGGGTCCGAACTCCAGGCAAAACACTGGGCAGAACGCGAAATGAGTACCACTGCCGTTGCGCAGGGTGCCGATTTCCTCCTCACGGGCTGGGGAGTTCCGAACGACCCCCGGCACTGGGAATCATTGGGGCAGGGGCTACGGCTGATTCAAAAGGCCGGCGGCAGACTGTCAGCCGCGCCGAAGGTCAAGGCCAAGGCCTGTATGCTTTTCCCGCGAACGCAGTATGTCCAGCTCCAGGAGGAGTATTTCAATGTCGGACTGTCGTTCGAGTTGTTCCTGCGCGCCTTCGGCGAACTCGATATCCTGCACGAGGAGCAGGTTACCGATGACCGGCTCGATGGCTATGAGGTCCTCGTACTGTTCGACGTGAAGCTACTCCCCCGCGACGTGGCTGATCGCATCGCGTCGTTCGTGCGCAACGGCGGCGTGCTGGTGGCCGACTGCGTGCCCTGCCTCGATACCTGCAAGAGCCCGCTGGCAACCATGGAGAAATTGTTCGGGGTGAAAGACGCCAGGACCGAGCGCATTCGCCGGACAGGTCATTACGTTCCCAACCTCCAGAATCCGGGATGGGCCTACCGGCCCGCCGACGCGCCCGACGAGTCGTTGTTCACAACCGATAAGCTTTCAGAAGACGTCCTGGGACAACCGCTCGATATCCTGTTGGTCAGTCCCCGCCCCTCGACGCCCACGACCGGCGCCGTGCTGGCAACGACGGCCGCGGGACACCCGGGCGTCGTGCACCGCAAGGTGGGCCGCGGGCAGGTGTTTCTTCTCGGATTCTGTCTGCAAGACACCTACTTCAAGACGTGGCAAGATGACAACCAGAACGCCCGCGACCAGTTGCGCTGCTTGCTGCGTGCGATGATTTGGCAGTCGGGTATACGGCCGCATGTCTGGTCGTCGAACCCCGAGGTGGAGGCTTCGATCCGGGCCAATCGTGACGAGGGCTTCTTGTTCGTCATCAATCACGAAACCCAAGACCCCATCGCCGAGGTCGAGTTGACGGACCTCGGCTTCCCGGTAGGGCACATCATCGATCTAGCCGATGGTCGTCCCGTCGGTCTTGAGCCGGTGGGAGAGGCCGTTCGGTTATCCATAACCGTGGGTTTGGGTGAAACCCGCCTCTTGCACCTTCTCCCTGGCGAGACGCATGAGGCACAGTAACACCTGTGACGGGCAATGGCGCCTGGTTGCTGACCGAAAGGGGGGTACTACGGGACTTTACCGGAAGCAGATCGGGGGCGTTGTGGACCCGCCTACCACCATGGGCGGCTACTTCCCGACTTCCACTTGCACCTTCGCTCTCAGCCTCTTGGCGTCTTCCGCACCGAAGTCGTTGCTCGGCGCCTTCGGGTGCACCACATATCCCACGCGACACGGGAGTTCAATCGCCCCGGTGAAGCCGATCTGGCCGCCGCCATCCCAGTAGCTGATGTTGCTGAACGCCGTAACTGCCACACACGAATGCGCCCACCCGTCGCCGGTGAATTGATACCACTGCGGATTCGCGTTGTTGCCGGCAATCCCCTCGGCATCTCCCTTTCCATCGACTACGGCATGGTTGCCCTTGTCGTCCAGATACTGGCCATGTACCGTGTAGAATGCGCGGCTGTAACAGAGTGGCTTGTTGACTTGCGTCGTCACCAGGAAATGCCGCGGGAAGAACTCGTATCGCTTCGTATAGCGATATCCTTCGGACAGCTCCTTGTCCACTTCGACCGTGCAACAAACCGGCCCGTCCCCGGACACCTCCAGCCGCGTGACCTTTCCTTCGCGTTCCCGCCAGCCGGTCGGCGCCGACGAGGTCACCAGGTCGCCCAGTACACTACCGGCCGGCGCACCGTCGTGCAACAAGACGAGTCCCCGGACCGCTCCGTCCACGAACGGAATCTGATAATTGGGCGTGGTCAGCTTCTGTGTCTCTGCGTTCCACCAGTGACTGCGGCGGACCTGAAACCGGCCATGACCTTCCGGGGCCGCCAGCAGTACGAAATGCCGCGATGCTTGCGGCTGCGTGGTCCCGGGCATGAGCCACGATATCGTCCCCTCACCGTTGCCGGTTGCGTCCCACTGACAGACCAGCGGCTCGCCAGGCCGCTCTTCGGCATCCAGCTCGGCCACGCGAACCGACGCCGCGTCCAGTGCTGCCCCGTGCAATCGGCCAGTGAGATCGACGTCTGCCGAAACGGGCCAGCCGTCCAGTGCGGTTTCGGTCGTCACGGTCAGCGGTAGCCGGACCGGCCACCGCTGCCAATCGGGCATGATGGTTACGTCGTGCCTGCGAGAATTATCGCGCTTGTCGATTTCATCCAACCTGCCTTCGGGGTCGGCCGCTACGATCAGCGTATGCAGCCCATCCAGGTCTGAGGTATCAAGCAGGAACGTGACGACGCCCGTCTCGTCAAATCCCAGGTCGATCGTCTCCGTCCCGATCCGGTTGTCGTCCGATACCTCGTCCAGATAGAGTGTAATCGTTGTACCCTTGGCCGGTCCTCCGGCGTTACGGACCTTCGCACGAACCGTCGCGGTCTCGCCCTGTTTGGGCCGTGCCGGCGCGATCTCGATTCCACCGGACACGACCGCAAGGTCCGGCCTCGATCCCGACTCGCCATAGACCAACCGGTAGATACCGTCGCCCGGCAGAACCAGGCCGTCGCCATCCCGCTCGATCGGCAGCGTGCCGGTCACATCGCCCAGCTTATCCAGCAGGAGGAGCCGCACGTACTGGTCGCGCCAGTCGTCCACGCACTGGGCCGGTCGAAGCAGAACGGGGCCGGCGGCCTGCTCGACGTTCACCAGAAGCCCGTC
>JAVEUP010000058.1:0-40212 GCA_034005525.1 Thermoguttaceae bacterium
ACTCTCAGCATCGTCGACCTGATTCAAGCCGGCACGCTGAACGTGAAAATGTCCGCCTACGCAATGCGGGCGATGGCCAACGGCGCCTCGCTGCTGACGGGTGCCCGACCCGGCGGGGCGGGAAAATCGACGCTGCTTGGGGCGATTCTCGGGCTCCTGCCACCCGACGTACGGATCGTCACGGTCGACGGATCCGACGTCATCCAGCAGGGCCTTGCCCAGCCCGCTGATGAGCCGGCCTGCTACCTGGCCCACGAGATCGGCTCGGGCCACTGGTACGGCTACATTTGGGGACAGGACGTGGCCGACTTCTTCTCGCTTGTCGCCGGGCGCCGCCGTATCGCTTCCTGTCTGCACGCGGACACGCTGGCAGAACTGACGGGCATCCTCCGCTCACCGCCGCTGCGGGTCAGGGAGGCGGCCCTGGAGCGTGTGGGCCTGATTCTGTTCATTCACGTGGTTCCGGGGCCGGGCGCTCGGCGCCGCGTGGTGAGCTTTTGGGAGGCGGATGGGGCAGGTGGGCATCGAGAGGTCTTCCGCTGGAACGCGGCTGCCGACACCTTCGAGGCCAATGGCGATCTGCACAAGCCCGCCGAGATGGATCGGTACGAGGGCTTCATCCGGGGGCTGGTGGACACGGGAGATGTGGAGACGGAGGCGGTTATGCGTCGGGTGACAAATTTCCTATGATTGCCCCGAGCTAATAGCGAGAGTACGCGGCTGATTGCCCTCGCCCGCACAGGCCGCGAGCACGGCCAAAGACGTCCATATCTGCCCGTAGACGCTCCCCTCTCGTAAGAAGCTACCCGAAAGACCTTGAAGCTTTCATCGCCTCAGGCGAGCTTCTAGGCCGCTTCTAGGGCATGCCCCGCAGCAGAATAACGGACCACATAACGGACCAAGTCGATCCAGCCCATAACGGACCAAATCGGCTTGTCGTAAGTTCTTTTCCAGCAAGGCTTTACAAGTCGGGGCGACACGATTTGAACGTGCGACCTCTGCGTCCCGAACGCAGCGCTCTAGCCAGGCTGAGCTACGCCCCGAGCACGGAAACCACCGATTATACACAAGCAATTGAAGGAATCAAGTGGAACAACACCGATCCCCTCCGACTCTTGGCTCTTCCGTTTCCAGATGCGAACGGTGCGGTGCCCCGTAGGAGTCTCAGCTTGAACCGGCAAGAAGACGCCCCTCAAACACGGGTCTCCAACCATGGCGGCTACACCCAGAATACGGAACATCACTGATTCCAGAATTCCAGCCTCTTCCTTCGATATATAGTATTGACAGCATATTCGGATAGCCGTATATTAGAAAAGCACTATATGATGATTGCGGCTTTGGTCGCCATATTAGGTGTTCCAGTGATGGCTTTTCGGGGGGGCGAGTGTTGCCATTGTTGCCGACCGTCCCGCCGATAGGCGAGGGCTGGAATGGGTTTAATTGTTCTCGGTTGAGCGGAGGCATCGGACTTGGTGGCTGCGCCATCCGGCGAAAGCCTCCTAAGTGATCAACGGTTTCTACACCCAGAAGGAAAGCGAAGTCATGGCGAAGAAGATGTTGGTGTTTTGCGGCTCTGACGATCCCCACAAGGCGTTTCCACCGTTTATGCTCGGCTGTGGCGCGTTGGCGGTTGATACGGAATTGACGCTGTTCTTCACACTTACCGGGCTGAACATTATCCGGAAAGGCGGAGCGGAAAAGATCGAACTGTCCGGCGCGCCGAATACGCTGCCGGGCTTTCTGAAGATTGCCCGGGAGAACGGGGCTCGACTGATTGCCTGTTCGGCGGCATTCCCGATCGTGGGAGTAAGCGAAAATGACTTCATCGAGGGCGTTGAGTTCGGCGGCGTGGCCGAGTTCGTATCGCTGGCTGAAGAAGCCGACGTTGTGCTGACATTCTGCTGAGACAGGTCATTGATCGCCACCTTCGTCTTTCATTAGCCGTTCACCGGGAGAGTTCCCTTTGCTTGGATCGGTGGAGACTACCTGCACCACGACCCTGTTACCCGTTCTTTCTACAGCGTTATTCTGAAGCACAAGAGGAGTTGAATCCATGAGTGAAATCAATCTTGAAGCACTCGAAGCGGCCAAGGTGGTTGATGCGCGAGGTTCCGCATGTCCCGGCCCGCTTTTGGAAGCGAAAAAGGCCATTGGCTCGGTATCCGTGGGCCAGACGATCGAGATTTGGTCGGGCGATCCTTCGACGAAGAATGATCTCCCCAAATGGGCCGCGAAGGTCGGCCACGAATTCATGGGGTCGGTGCCTGCGGAAGGGTACGATCGGATTTTCATCACGCGCAAGAAATAACGGCTGTTATAAGAGTAAGAGATGGGCGCGTCGTGGCCGGCAAACGACCGCTGATCGTGGTTGCGCCCGGCCCACCCTGGTCGGCCCGGTGTGTGAAAGGATGGTGATTTATGCCCAGTGTCGACTACGACACGCTGCCGAAAATTCTCATTCTGGCAACGGAGGCCTGCGCATATCCGGGCGCAGATTATGTGGGACAAATCCACGCTGAGTACTTTACGAACACCTACATTGTGCGGGTACCCGCCCCGGTGATTCTTCCGGAAGACTTCTACTTGCGCTGTTTCGAGAAGGGAATCGCCGGCATTCTTGTGATGAGTTGTGGTCACGAGTGCCCCTACCCCGGCGCTTATGATGCGCTTGCGGCACGGATTTCGCGGGTACATCAGCAGATGGCCGAGCGCGGGGTCCGACCCGAGCGACTACGGTTATGTGCGATATGTTCAGTATGTTCCAGAGCGTTTCTGAACGAAGTGAACCAGATGCAAGACAAGGTTCTTCGCGCCAACGCCGAGACTGAGAAACGCAATCCGATGGCAACGATGGAGTGATGATGGATACCAAGGAAATCGAAGTAGACACCCTGATCATTGGCGGCGGCATTGCCGGCCTCCAGGCCGCCATTGATCTGGCTGACCAGGGGTTTGAGGTGCTCATCGTTGAGAAGCAACCGAGTATCGGCGGGAAGATGATTGGTTTGAGCAAGGTTTTTCCAACGCTTGACTGCTGCAGTTGCATCTGTACACCCCGCATGGCCGAGGCCGAGCATCACCCGAATATCCGGATCATGACTTACACCGAGGTAGAGGACGTCACGCGGGACAACGGGCGTTTCGTGGGCAGGGTGGTTGAGAAACCCCGCTATGTCGACCAAGAGAAATGCACTGGTTGCCGGCTGTGTGAATATGCCTGCGAAATGGAACTCCCGCACGAGTTTGAAGGCAACCTGGGAACGCGGAAGGCCATTTGTGTGCCCTTCAGCAACGCGGTACCGCAGGTTGCGGTATTGGACATCGATAATTGCCTGCTCTGCGGCCGTTGCGAGAAGGTCTGTCCTACCGGGGCAATCGATTTTTTGCAGGAGCCTCGGCACGTGCGCGTCGATGCGGGTGCGATCATTGTGGCCACCGGATACGAGATGCTCCCGGCCGGTTTCAAGAAGGAATACGGCGGGGGGCGGCTGCGGAATGTCCTTACCGCGCTCCAAATGGAGCGGCTGCTGGCGCCGCATGGACCGTACGGACGCGTTTTGCGCCCGTCGGACGGCAAGGAACCCGACTCGATTGCATTTGTTCAATGCGCGGGTTCCCGGGACCGCTCCGCAGGCGTTCCCTATTGTTCGCGCGTGTGTTGCATGTACGCGGTGAAGCAGGCCATGCTTCTTAGTGGCACGCTACCGTTGGCCGACCTGACGATCTACTACATGGACATTCGCGCGTTCGGCAAGGGATTCGAGCAGTTCTACCAGAACGCAAAGGCCATGGGCGTCGAGTTCGTGAAGGCCAAGGTGGCGCAAATCACCGAAGACGAACAGAATAATCCGGTCGTGCGCATTGAAGTCATGGAAGAAGATGGGCGGGTTGAAGAGCGGACGCACGACATGCTGGTGCTTTCGTTGGGACTTGTTCCGGCATGGAATCCGGCGGAGGCGGGCCTGGCTGCCCCGGCGGCCGATGGGTTCGTCTGCTGCACGGAACCGTCGCTGGCGCCGTGCCGCACGCCGGAAGAAGGTGTTTTCGTGGCCGGTGCGGCCGCCGGGCCGAAAGACATTCCCGACTCCGTTGTCGAAGCCGGTGCTGCCGCCATGGAAGTTGCGACCTACCTGCGGGGCCGTTCTTCCAGTCGTCTTTCCGGTAGAGAATCCGGTGGCAAAACAAACGATCAGATGGTTCTGGCAGATGTGGAAGGATAGAAATGCGCGATCGGCTAAAGGAATCTATGGCATCGGCAAGCGGATGCAAAAGGGAACAGAATCTGCGAATTGGTGTGTACGTTTGCCATTGCGGCGGAAACATCTCCGACGTGGTGGATGTCCAGAAGGTCGCTGACGCAGCGAGCCGACTGGACGGGGTTGTCGTTGCACGGCACCACTCTGCTATGTGTTCCCAGGCCGGCCAGGATCTGGTGATCAACGACATCCGGGAAGAGAATCTGGACCGGGTGGTGATTGCCGCATGCACCCCGGGCCTTCATGAGCACACGTTCCGCGCGGCGGTGGTGCGGGCGGGACAGAATCCCTATCTCTACGAACACGTCAACATCCGCGAACAGGTAAGCTGGTGCAGCAAATCCGATCCGCAGGGTGCAACCCGGAAGGCCATTCAGTTGGTGGCTGCCGGCGTCGCGAAGTCGCGGCTGCTGCAGCCTCTTTCGCCTTTTACCCGAGAGGTCAGCCGTCACGTTACCGTGATCGGTGGAGGCGTGAGCGGGTTGCGCGCCGCCCGCGACCTGTCGCGCGGCGGATTTGCGGTGACCCTCCTGGAGAAGTCAGCGGTCCTCGGCGGGCATGTTCTTCAATGGGACCGGGTGTATCCCACCGGCAAGAAGGGCACCGACCTTATCCATGAACTGATTGACGAGGTGATCGCAGATCAGAATATCGTGGTGCATATGAATGCGGAGCTTTCGGACGTGTCGGGCTGCGCCGGCGATTTCCATCTGGTAGGCCGATATGCGCCGAGCGACGGCAACGGACAGCCGGGCTCGCACCCATTCACGCTCCACAGCGGGGCCATTGTGCTGGCCACCGGATTCGAACTCTACGAGCCCGGAAAGGGCGAGTTCGGCTATGGCGACCATCCTGAGGTAATCACGCTGCCGCAACTGGAACATATGCTTGCCGAGCAAGGCGATGCCGGGAGTTGTCTCCTGCATAACGGGCAATCAGTACGTAGTGTGTGCTTGATCCACTGCGTCGGGAGCCGGCAAATCGAGGGCATCCACCAGCCCGGACCCGACGGCAAGATTCACGACTACTGCTCCCGGACATGTTGCACTTCCACGCTCCAGGCGGCAGCCGCGCTTCGCCGCCGGTTCCCCGACGTCCATGTTTATGAACTGTACCGCGACATTCGTACCTATGGGCGGGACCACGAATCGTACTACGACGCTGCAGCCGAACGGGGCGTGATATTCCTTCGCTATACACCCGAGCATCTGCCGGTGGTATCTCCGGCGGAAGAAGCCGGCGGCTACCCGCTACGCGTTACCGTGCGCGATACACTCACCTTTGGCGAGGAGGTGAACCTCCCGGCCGGTCTGGTCGTACTGGCGACCGGAATGCTTCCAGGTCACCCGGAAATCGTGATTGACCGGTTGAAGCTCTCCCGCAGCGCCGACGGGTTTTTACAGGAGGTCCACCCGAAACTGCGGCCGGTCGAACTGGCGGTGCGCGGCGTGTTCGTGGCGGGAACGTGCCAGGCGCCCATGGACGTATCGGAAAGCTCCGCCAGCGGATCAGCGGCGGCCTCGAAGGTGGCCGCGCTGCTCGGAAAGGGAACTATCGAACTTGATCCCTTCCGTGCGAAGGTCGACGCCGACCGCTGCCAGGGGGAAGGCAAGTGTGTGGAGGCATGCCGGCATCAGCGGGCCGTCACGCTGGTTCATACCGGTGAAAACGGCGGGCACGGCATGCGGGCCGAAGTGAATGTCATGCTGTGCAACGGCTGTGGGATGTGCGTGCCCGCCTGCCCGCATCAGGCGATCCAGATCGATGGCTGGCATCTGGACCAATTCGACGCAATCGTCGATGCATTGGTAGCGGAGCATGTTTGATGCGGACTGCGGGTGGTTTGCCAGCCGGTTTGGGCTGTTGGGCATCTCCACCGCATGGTGGGTCGGGCGATCGGCTGGCTGATGACACATCGAGCACAAATGGAGTCGGAGAGAGATCATGACGGAGAAACCGGAACCATCGGCTTCTGCAACCAAGGCGAAGAAGCCTCTTGCAGTGCTCCGTGAGCGCCGGGGGGGTGTGCCGCACCAACTGACCGAAAGACAACGGCGGCAGAAGGCCATTCGGAAGAGCATCACCGCTGCCCTGCAGGACGGGGCACGAACAGTCCCTGAGTTAGCCCATGCTGTCGCCTTGCCTGCCGATGAAGTGTTTTGGCATGTGATGGGCATGAAGAAATACGGGAAGGTTTGCGAGGCCGAACAGGTCGACGGATACTTCCGGTACGCCTTGGTCCCCGAGTCCCCTGAGACGGAGCATTTGTCGTGAGCACCACCGTTGACCCAACCCTAGTAGACGAGATTGCCCAATTCGGCTCGGACGACCTGACGCGTTGTATCCACTGCGGCAATTGCACGGCGGTATGCAAGCTTTCGGGCAATGGCGGCGCGGTATTCCCGCGCAAGACCATCCGATACATCCAGCTTGGCCTGAAAGACCGCTTGATGGCGTCGACGGAGCCGTGGTTGTGCTACTACTGCGGCGAATGTTCGGATACGTGCCCCCAGCAGGCGCATCCGGGTGAAATCATGATGACCATGCGGCGCTGGCTCACCGCGCAGTACGACCGCACTGATCAGGCGGCGCGGGTGTACACATCGCAACGGGCCGTCTGGGCGGTCATCTTCAAGGCTGCCCTCATTCCGTTGGCCCTGCTGGTTGCTTTCCACGTGGCGACCGGCTTCCGCAATATCGTGACGGACCGGGTGGCTGTGAACTCATTTGCGCCGGTCACTTGGGTCTGGATTGCCGTGTTGATTCACTTTGCCATGCTAGGGTGGCGGGTCTTGTCGAATGCGACGTGTATGGCACGGTCCATTCTCGCATCGCGCACAGAACGGGACCGCCCTCGCGTGAGCGATTTCTTGAAGGAATTGAGTTCGCTGGTGGTGCATTTCGTGACACAGAAGCGATGGCTCGATTGCGGCAGGGTTCATTATCGTGACTGGACAACGCATGCACTGCTGGTTTCCGGCTATGTGATCATGCTCCTGCTGGTCGTCGGCTTGCTAGGCTGGTTCCAAACGGACAACATCTATCCCGTGTACCACCCTCAGCGCTGGTTGGGCTATTACGCAACGGCGGCTCTGGTCTATGCCTCTGTGGTCATGCTCCTTGCACGTCTTTGGAAACGCGACGCACGATCGACCTTTTCTCAGCACACCGATTGGCTTTTTCCGGCGTTTATTCTGGTTGGGGCCATCACGGGGTTTCTGGTGCATGGGTTCCGCTATGCCGGGTGGCCCTGGCCAACCTACGGCATGTACGCGTTTCACCTCATGGTAATGATGGCGATGCTCGATAGCGAAGTGGGCATCGGCAAGTGGAGTCACATGATTTACCGTCCCCTGGCAATCTATTTGGAAAACGTGATGAAAAGGGCTGAGCAATCCGCGGCAACGACTGGTCGTGCCTTCTCCTCCTAAATGGGTGTGAGCAGTCGGACTGCTGGCATGCAATGGGCGCACCTGTATTGGGATTGGACGATCATTGACAGTGGGGCTGTTTTCGCGTAAATTCATTGGTGAGAAATAGGAGCACGTTTGGTATGCACACACACACCACAGCAAGCGAGCCGCGCACGGACTGGGAATTCTGTGCCCAATTGCTCCGTGCCGTAGCGCATCCAGTACGGTTGCAGATACTCGCAACCTTATGTGAAGGTCCTCTATGTGTCAATGATGTCAACGCATTGGTCGCCGTACCCCAGCCGCAGCTTTCCCAGCATATGGGCGCGCTGCGGAAGCTGGAGATTGTCTCTTGTCACACGAACGGGCCACTTCGGTGCTACTACGTTTGCAGACCGACCCTGGTGAAGGATCTCATCCGGCTTTGTACCGAAGAGCATCCAATTGTTCAGAAAGATCGCGCTGTGGTCGTCCGCGAGGCGGCAACAAGGCGGGACAGTGGAACGGTCTTGCCGTAGTCGCGGGCGGCGGACGTTCCCCGATGGTTGGGAGGGATGAAGCATCTGTCTTTGATCTTACCCCGAGGAGGATCATCGTGTTCACCGCGGTGACGACCCGACGGTTGTCGTTTGCCGGTTCGCCCGTGTTCGGGTTGACGTCGAAGCCACTCGCTTTCACACCGCGTTCAGCTCGTCCCGGTTTTCATGGACTTTGAAGATGGCGTTGGCGATATCATCCATGTCCTCCTTATCTCCAAGAAGAATTCCGGACGACCAGAACGCGAGCACGTTTTCGCAGACTTCATCGCAACGGGGGCACTCGTTCTGCTCGCGGTATTCTTGCAGCCGTTTCGCGGGGAACATGCGCTGGTAGACCTTGGCGTCGAGGATGTGGTCCACCCATGGCTCCTTGTGCAATCCGTGACCGATATAGGAGCCAAGGCTGATCCCTTCCGCCCTGATGGCCTTAAGGAACGCACTGCGGCTGGCATTGTTGAAATGTTCTTTCCGATAGGTCATGCCGTAGACGTAATAAGCACCGCTGCCGGTTCCCTCGTACAGCTTCTGCGGAACAACCCCCGGAAAGTCCTTCAGCTTCGCGGCCAGGTAGGCAGCGTTTTCGTTCCGGCGGGCGAAGCGCTCCTTGACACCCGGCAACTGGCCAAGCAGAACAGCCGCTTCAAACTCATTCATTCGGTACTTCGGCCCAATCGTCTCGGTACGCCCCCTGCGGGATGTCCCGTGATTATGGACGGTGTAACACTGGTCCATGAGTTGTTCATCGCTGCCGACGATTGCCCCGCCTTCCCCGCAAGCGATGGTCTTGCTTGCCTGAAAGCTGAACGATCCGAGGTCTCCAATGCTGCCCAGCTTCTTGCCCCGGTATTCGGCAAGATGTCCTTGGCAGGCGTCTTCGATGACCCTCAAATCATGCTTCTTGGCGATGGCCATAATCCTGTCCATATCGCAGGGCTGGCCCATGATGTGGACGGGCATGATTGCCCTGGTATGCTCGGTAACCCGGCGTTCTACGTCGTCGGGGTCGATTTGGAAGGACTCCGGATCCAAGTCGGCCAACACCGGCAGCGCCCTGGCACACAAAATTGCGGCGATGGTTCCGGGATCGGTATAAGGCGAGGTGATGACCTCATCTCCAGGGCCGATTCCCAGGGCTTCGAC
This sequence comes from Thermoguttaceae bacterium, assembly GCA_034005525.1. Taxonomy (GTDB): domain Bacteria; phylum Planctomycetota; class Planctomycetia; order Pirellulales; family Thermoguttaceae; genus PWXP01. Next base: position 9,352 of record JAVEUP010000058.1, read on the forward strand.
GCACGTGTGCAACGCCTGCGTCCCCGAACCCGTGCCCACGCAATAGGGCACTCCCGTCAACTGCGCAAACTCCTTTTCAAACGTGGGGACCGTGCCGGACTTGGATTGGATTCTGCACCAGATCCCGCTCTTGGTGGTTTGCACGACCGCGTCCACCACATCCTCATCCCGGGGCGGCCACGAGGGCCAGCCCTTGCCCTTTCTGACAGGATCCCCGCCGAGAATTGCGAGTTTGGAAGCATTGTCGGCGGAACTGCCGCGGGCTGCGATCCCCGGCACGGCGATGGCGACCCCGGTGGATGCGGCCGTCAAGAACTCTCGTCTACCCAGAACGTGCTTACTCATTTCTAGGACTCCTTCATTCGGCAAAGGTAACCGCTGAGCATTTCCGAAATCACTCCAAGGATTTCGGCCTCGAACGGCATGTGGCTGCTCCGTAGTAAACCCTTTCCCCCACAATCGACTCCTCCAGTAGTTTCTCGGCTCGCAGCTCCTCAAGATACTTAATGACTTCGTTCCTGTGCATATCGAGTCCTCCGGCAATATCTTCCAGGGAACAGGGCCGCCGGCGGAGCATTTCCAGAATGTCTTCCCGGCCCGCGACGAACTCCGCCCGGCGATGAACGCCGCGGAAGTCGGCGATGACCTCGGCGCGAGGGTGAAAGACCGTTGTCAACTCGGCCAGACGCTGTGGCGATACGCCCAAGGCGTACTCTTCCGCGGGTGGGCGTGTGACCGTATTCAACTGCACCCGATCCGGTTGGATGCGGGCAACGCATTGGGCTGTCTTTGCAAGCTCGCTGGGAATGGCCGTGTAACCCCCGATGACGAACACTTCCAGCCAGTACTTCCCTTGGTACTCGCGACGGAAGTCGATCAACCCTTCGAGCATGTGGCCGAATGAGATGTCTTGGTGCGGGCGGTTCACCGCTTGAAACATGGCTTCGTCCCCGGCGTCGAGGGACGGGACGACCAGATCGGCTTCCATCAACTGGCGGCGGAGTTCTTTGTCGGCGAACAACGCCCCGTTGGTCAGGACTGCCACCGGCACGTCGGTCATTGTCTTGATCCGATCGATCAGCTCATCAAGCCGGGAGTAGAGAGTCGGTTCCCCGGAACCGCTCAGCGTGATGTAATCCGGCCTGGTGGCCAGCTTCCGCTGGAGGTTTTCAAGAACGCCTTCAAGCGGAACCCACTCTTTTCTTTCCGTCGTTGTGCAGGGTGTCCGGCCGAGTTGGCAATAGATGCAATCGTAGGTGCACGTCTTGAAGGGAACCAGATCGACGCCGAGCGAGCGACCGAGACGCCGCGACGGCACCGGGCCAAAAATGTAGTTGATACCTTTCATCTTTCGTTCGGCCTCTCAAGGATCGTCCGATCGACGCCTGTCCGGGTGCCATCTAACCAAGCTTGCCGGAAAGAGCATGCTCGACGGCTGCTTCGGCGTGGATCCATGTCGTGTCGAACACGGGTACGCTGCAGTCGCTTTGGGAAACGAGCAGGGTGATTTCGGTGCAGCCGAGGATAATCGCCTCGGCGCCGCGCTGCGCCAGCCTGTCCATGATCCGGCCGTACTCCTGTCGTGAATGGTCCACAATCTTCCCGACGCACAGTTCCTCGTAGATGATGCGATGTACCGTGCGGCGGTCTTCTTCTTCAGGGATGAGCACGTCGAGGCCGTGGCGGCTGGAAAGGCGGCCTCGGTAGAAGTCTTCTTCCATGGTGAACCTGGTTCCCAGAAGACCAACGTTCGCTAGCGACCGCGCTTTCACGGCATGGGCCGTTGCATCGGCGATGTGGAGGAGTGGAATGGAAACGCCATGCTGAACGGCATCGGCTACCTTGTGCATGGTGTTGGTGCAAAGGAGCAGGAAATCCGCCCCGCCCTTTTCGAGTTGCCGGGCAGCGGCGACCATTTGCTCGCCCGCTTCCTCCCATTGGTCCAGCCGCTGCAGGGGTTCGATCTCGGCGAAATCCACGGAATTCAGGAGGCACCTGGCCGAGTGGAGGCCGCCGAGCTTTGCCTTCACGCCCTCGTTGATGAGTCGATAGTACTCAAGGGACGACTCCCAACTCATCCCGCCAATCAGCCCAATGGTCTTCATGGTCACCTCGCTGGATGGCGGGACGGTGTCAGGTGTCAGGTGTCAGGGCAGCTTGGATGGCTTCGGCAACGCGTTTCCCCGAGAGCAGCATGCCGCCGAAGATCGGTCCCATGCGCGGGCCGCCAAGGGTTGCGGAGACACTCATTCCAGCAATCCAAAGCCCCGGGAAGACTTCGCCTGCGTGTTCCACCACGAAGTTCTCTCCCGCGGTGGCATCCATCGGGCCTTCCACCATTCCAGGGCCGGGAGCCGGCAACAGATTGCGCCTGCGAAGGCACTCGACGAGGATGGCTTCGTGGCCGGTCACGTCGAGGACGGCTCTGGCCGAAAACACGATCGGATCGACGGGCAGGGCTGGGGAAACATTGGTGCGGTTGACAACCACGCCGGTCACCCGGTTTTGGTGAACGCATAGATCTTCAACCGTGGTCAGGTTCAGGATGGCAACACCGGCCTGGAGCGCCTTGCAGCACAGTCCGGCGGCCAGTTCGATGGAATCGACCGCGTGGAGATTCTCACGCCGCAACTGAGAGCGGATACCCAGCTCGTCGAGCAGGGGGACCGCCTCGTCTTGAACGACCGCCACGTTCATGGCCATACCGCCGCCCCAGATCCCCCCGCCGGGCGACAGTCGCTTCTCCAGCACGGTGACCTTGGCGCCGGATTTCGCCATGAAATACGCGGCAACGAGCCCGGCCGGCCCGCCGCCGACGATCACCACATCACTCGCGACGCGGTCGAGAAGCTTCTCATGATAGGTGCAAATAATCGTTTTCGAGATTTCCACTTCATTTAGTTGCGGCACCGGAACGACTCCTTTTCAACGATTGGACGACGGTTTCAACACCATTCTACCAACCGGGCTCCCGATGTCACGGGCGATGACCGGGCATTTTACCCGGAGCAGGAAGTAGATGGGCCGGGAGGTTCCATTCAGGGTCTCGAAGTTGCCCTGCCCCTTGGCGATGATGAGGTCGGCCTCGGCGAATTCCCGTTGGAATGTTTCACTGCAGTCGTCCAGGAGCGTTCCGGGAGCATCCGAGCCGTTATCGATGACGCGCACAAGCCCGATCAGGCCCGCGGCCTCGGCGTCTTCGAGCGTCGCGTCGTTGATGACCGGCATCCCGCGGACGGCAACGGTGACTCTTTCGCGGGGCAATTGCTCGATGAGCAACCGGTCGAAGACGATTTCGCCGGCGTTGTCGGTCAGGTAGAGGATCCTTTGCGCCTCCGCGACGGCCGCTGCAAACTCCGCGATATTGCCGACAAGGGGCTCGTGCAGGGATTGGGTAATCGAGACCTGGACCTCCGATTCGCTCAGGCCGCTCTTGACGGCCAGATCCATTACGTTTCCAGCAATCGCCAGGCGCACGGCCGTCTCCCACCGGTCGGACGCGTTTTCCAGGCGGCTCTGGAAATTGGGCAACAGGTCCAGGGCCAGTTGGTTGAACAGCTCTTTGCTTGCGCGGTAGGGATCACCATTGCGGCACAGTTCACGGATGCGACGATTGACGACTTGCGCCATCGCCGCCGGAGGCCGGTTCAAATCCATACGGCTGGTTGCGTGCAACACCTCGCGGAGAATCTGTTCATGAATCTGTTCATCCTCGGTCACCAGGCGCACCGAGGCCAGCGATTGGCGAACCAAGCAGGGGATGCAATCAAAAAACGTTTTCATACTCAACCTGGGTTCCAACATGAAAGGGAATGCAGCGCTCGGGCAGTGCGTGCCATAGGGCCGCGGTTGCGGCACGGCCGGTACAGTGGGCGGGCGCCAGGATTTCAATGTCCATTCCGCGCAACCCATCGATGGTTCTGCTCACGCGCTCGTCCGAAGCGCCAACCAGGTGCATGCCGCCGAGGACTGCATGGATGGGCCGCTGCTGGGTCAATTGCCGCACGTAGCGCAGCGTGTTGATCACGCCTGCATGGGCGCAGCCCAGCAAGACAACGGTGCCCCGCGCCGAGTTGAAGAAGACGGCCTGGTCGTCGTTGAGCGGGTCGGGCGTGTGGCAGGGGGCATCGAGGAAGAACGGACCGCCGGTGTCTTCAAACTCCGTCACGCGCGGCACCGTGCCGGTAACCATAAGGCCGTTGCCAATGGCGGTCGGTTTCTCGGTAACCACCAGGCGGTCCCGATGGCGATGGACCGCCCGCTCGATAGCGTCGGAGATGCCGATGCTTCGGCCTGTGCCGTCCTTGTTCCTGCCGAACTTCGGCTTCAGGGCGTCGGGATGGGCGTAAATGGCGCTGGGATGATGGCCGCGTAAGGCGTCGGCCAAACCGCCCGTGTGGTCGTAGTGCCCGTGACTGAGTACCACGGCGTCGAGGCGGCTCAGATCGATTCCCAGCCGATAGGCGTTGGCCAGCAGCACGCCGCCTTGGCCCGTATCGAACAAGACGCATTGCGACCCGTCGTCGATCCAGAGAGCGAGCCCATGTTCGGCCATGAGGCCCCGGCCTTCGGCCGTGTTCTCGACAAGAACCGTAATGGAAACTTTCTTCCTCATGTGCTCTTCTTCGTGAACCATGACATGACCCGCTTTTCGACAAACCTGGCCGTCGCCGTGGCCACGACCTGCCCGTCTTGCCGCACCTCGGCTGCCAGATGATGCACGGGTGAACCCTCCGACTGAAGCCACGCCCGCACTGCGGCCGGCCGGCTTACGGCAACCGGATGCCGAAAACGCACGTTCATATCGACGGTGACCGCGGCCAGTCCGTGGGCAAACAGGCAGTTGGTCATGGCCCCGTCCAGCATCGTGCAAACGATCCCCCCGTGAAGCATCCCCGGGTAGCCTGCAAATATGGACTGGCAAGGGAACGAAGCTTCCACGGCGCCGTCGTGTGCCGGGTGGAATTCGAGCCCGAGGCCATGCCCATTGGCTCGAGCGCATGCGAAGCATTCCGGGTGGCTTTGCTGGCGTAGAATTGGCAGCGTCCGTTTGCCGTCGTCGTTGTTCACGGTTTGCTTCAGTGGTTTCAGTGGTCGCAAAGATTCTGGCCCGGCACGATGGTGCCTTCGAGGAACGCCTTTGCGATGCTTTCGGGTGTATCGGACGCAACGCCGTAGATGACGCGGATGCCGTTTTGTGCAAAGAGCTGTTGCGCCCGCTGCCCCATGCCGCCGGCAATGATCACATTGGCGCCCTGCTCATGGAGCCATTGGGGCAAGACGCCGGGTTCGTGAGGCGGCGCATCGAGGATGGCAGTACCGAGATGCTCGCGGGTGGTCTCGTCGACGTCAACCAATGCGAATTGACGGCAATGGCCGAAGTGCATGGCCAGCCGGCCGTCGGCAAGTGGAATGGCGATTTTCACGTGAATTCTCCTTGGCTTCGAAACAATCAGGCTATTGGAATCGCGGGCGCCGACTTGGTGATCTGTTCGACGACCTTGGCAAACGCCTGGGCGGCCGGGCTTTCGGCGAAGCGGTGAACGTAGGGAACGCCGTCGTCGCCGCAGGCGACGATCTGCGGGTCGATGGGGATGCGACCCAGCAGTGGAACACCCATTTCTTGGGCAAGCGACTCGCCACCGCCCGTCTTGAACAGGTCGATGTGGCCGCCGCAGTGTGGGCATGCCAGCCCGCTCATGTTCTCGATAATGCCGACGACCGGCAGCGAAACCTTCTCGCAAAACGAAACCGAGCGGCGCACGTCGGCAATGGCCAGGTCCTGCGGTGTTGTCACCAGGACGGCGCCGGCCGGCTGGCCGAACATTTGTGCGACGGAAAGTGGTTCGTCGCCGGTTCCCGGCGGGGCGTCGACGACCAGGTAGTCCAGCATGCCCCAGGCAACGTCCTTGAGGAACTGGCGGATGACCCCGTATTTCATCGGCCCGCGCCAAATGACCGCGTCACGGTTGCTGGGTAGGAAGAAGGCGATGGACATCACTTTCAAGTTCTCGCCGACCTCGAGTGGAACAATCTCGCCCTCGTGGGTCACGGTGCGGCCTTCATCCAGGCCCATCAGCTTGGGGATGCTGGGCCCGTGGATATCGACGTCGAGCAGGCCCACGTGCTTTCCCGCCAAGGCCAGCGAAACGGCCAGGTTGGCCGCTACGGTGCTCTTGCCCACGCCCCCCTTGCCCGACATGATCAGCAGTTTCCGACCAATGCGGCACATGCGCCGGGTGAGTGCCTGGCGATCGAGGAAATCTTGTTCCGACTCATTGGCTTGGCGTTGCTTGGATGCGCACTCGGCGTTGGCGCACTCGCCGCACTGCTGCCCGGTTGGTTTCCGCTCCTGGCAGTTGCGGATGGCTGCCTTCAGCGTGTTGACGGCCAGCAGGGCGCAGTGCTCCCAATCCTTGGGAAGTCCCTGCAATGCTTGCAGCACGTCCTTCTGCTCGATCTGGAGCGCATCCTTGGCGAGTTCGCCGGTGGCCAGTTCCGTCGCCATGCTTCCCGCGGCCCGCGACGGCCCGCAACCGTCGGTAATGAATGAGGCACGGGCGATTCGGCAATCCTCGATTTGAATCCAGAACTCCATCGTGTCGCCGCACGGTCCGGTAATGCGGGCGTGCCCGTCCCACGATTCGAGCGGGCCGTAATTGCGCGGCTTGTCGAATCGTTCCATTGCTTCCAGGGAAACGGCTTGTTCGGTGCTCATCGATACAATCCTATGCACGGGAAGGGGACAGGCCCCTGGCTACCATCCCTATCGTTCTGGCGCCAACTCGACCAACCCCCCGACTGCCGCCGGTGCACTCTGATCAAGTCGCGTTCTAGTTTCACCCCAAAGGGCGCGCACCGCCCGGGCCGCGGCGCCGTCGGATGCCTCCACAACGCTCTTGCGGGCGATCTGCGCTTCGGTAACCGCTCGATCATACGGGATTCGGCCGACGACGGCAATTCCCCGCTCTCGCGCTAGTGCTTCAAGGTTCTCGGTTGCCGAGTCGTTCAGATCAGACTTGTTGACCGCCATGATTCCGGGCACGCCCAACTGCCGGGCCAACTGGGCCACGCGAAGGAAGTCGTGCTCGCCCGAGGCGGTCGGCTCCACAACGAACAGGGCCAGGCTGGCCCCGGTCAGCGAGGCAATCACCGGGCAGCCGATCCCCGGCGAACCGTCGCAAAGGATCACCTCTCGCTTCTGCCGGGCCGCGACTTGCTGCGCTGCGCGGCGCAACTGGGTGACCAGCTTGCCGGAGTTCTCCGCGGCAATACCCAACCGAGCGTGGACCATCGGCCCGCATCGTGTCTCGGAAATGAACCATTGCCCGCACACGGCCGGCTCGAACTCGATGGCGTTCTCGGCACAGAAGTCGAAGCACACGCCGCACCCTTCGCAGGCGATCGTGTCAACGCGGAACGTTTTTGTCACGCGGCCGGTTGCCGTCCACCGGGGACTGTCCCAATTTTCGCGGTCCGACTGGCGGCTTGTTGGGCTACTGCCATGCCTTGCCGCGAAAATGGGACTGTCCCCTTTGCGTAGACGGCCATTGCCGGGGCCGTCGAAGTAAATGGCGTCGAATCGGCATAGTTCCTCGCACTTGCCGCAAGCCGTGCAGTGCCCCGGTTTAATCCGCGCCTTGCTGCCGGCGGTGAAATCCTCGCGTTGGACGGTGCGCGGTTGCAGTACCAGGTGCAAATCGGCGGCGTCGACGTCGCAATCGACAATGACCGCGTTGTTGGCCAGGGCGGCGAACGACGCAACGACCGAGGTCTTGCCCGTGCCTCCCTTGCCGCTGATGACTACCAACTCTTTCATGAAACCGTCCTGTTGAAGTTCCTCGTAACCGTTCACAGGGGGACTGTCCCGATTTTCGCGGCACAAAGGGCCTTTTCACCTGATGATCCACCGTTTCCGCCGCGAAAATGGGACTGTCCCCTTCGCGTGGAGCGGAGAAAACTGCCCGCGCCGCCCCGTGAACGGTTACCGTTCCTCAAACTCGCAACGTCCCGGCCAGCCTCGATCACCCCCGGGGCAGGCGTCCTGCCTCTCAGCAGGAAAGACAGGCTGGAAGCCTATCCCGCGTCAAGTGCGGCTGCAAGCTGCATGATATGTTCACGGAAGCCCGGCACAGAGTCCGCAGGCAACTGGCCGCGCGAGTACGCCTCGGCGACGGCGCGGTCGTCGGGAATCTCGGCCAGAATGGCAATGCGTTGCCGCCGGCAGTACTCCCAAACTTCTCTTTCACCCGTATCCGCCCGGTTGATCACCACGGCGAACTCCAACTTCAATGCGCGAGCCATCTCCACGGCCAGTTTCAGGTCGTGCAAGCCAAAGGGCGTGGGCTCGGTTACCAACAGCAGCAGGTCGCAGCCGCGCACGCTCTCGACCACCGGGCACGAAGTTCCCGGCGGGCAGTCGAGAATGGTCAGGTCCACCTCGGGTGCGGCATCTTTCACGGCGCGAATGGCCGGCGGGCTCATCGGCTCGCCCACGTCCAGCAACCCATCGGCGAACTGTGCCAGCCCGCTTGTGCCGGTCCGCAACCGGCCGATGGGCTTCGGAACCTCGCGAATGGCATCGGCTGGGCAAACCAGCACGCAACCGCCGCAGGCATGACACAACTCCGTGAATACCAGCGTTTGCTCGCCAACACATGCAATTGCCCCGTAGCGGCAGGCCTGGCTGCACAGCCCGCAGTGCGTGCAACGCGCTGCATCCACGACCGGAACCAATCGATGGATTGGTTCCTCGTGCAGGATTTCAGGCTTCAGGAACAGGTGCCCGTTGGGCTCCTCAACGTCGCAATCGAGGTAGGCCACGGCGCGGCCGTTCGATGCGGCCGCGCGGGCCAGGTTCGTCGCAACCGTTGTCTTTCCCGTGCCTCCTTTGCCGCTGGCAATCGCAAGTTTCACGGAGCCGCTCCGGCTTCCAGCTCGCTGATGCGCCGCTGCACGCTTGCGAGCACATCGGATGCCTGCTGGGCCTGTTGCTTAAGAACCTCGAGTTCCTGCTGCGGGGTCATGGTTGGAAAGCCCGTAACAGGAGCTGCGGCGCTGGATGCCGCGGCGCGAGCCGCCGCGCCAACGGCAGCCGCGCCAACGGTGCCCATACCTGCTCGCGCCCAGCCGGGCAGCCCGGTGGCGTAAAACATATTCCGCCAGCCTCGGCCGCCTCCCCGGCCACGGCCGAAGAAGCCGCCCAGCGCGCGGTTGACAAAACCCGGGGCGCCGGATCCGGCGCAGTAGCCGGCCCCACGGCCGGTCATCGGGCCCATTCCCATTGGTCCAGTTCGATCTCCACCTGGCATAATTGGTTCTCCTTTGAGAAATAAGGATGTCAAGATTCGGTTGTACTTGGGTGGCACGCCCCTGAACCCAAGCGAAGGGCGTGGTTGGATCCGCATTGCGGCGTTGGAAGGTGAATCTGGATCATACTCAACCGCAATACTTGCCACGCCCTTCGCCTGGGCTCAGGAACGTGCCGCCCAACCCGTTTGAACAACTCTCACTATTGAATAACTCTGACCCTAGCAAGGAATGTCACCTTGCCGGAACTCCTTTCGGCACACTTCGTGGCCGCAGGGGGACTGGCCCGCATTCTCGGCTTTTGACCTGGTCGCAAGCCATCGTGACCTGATTGAGAAACGGACCAGTCCCCGCACGGCCGGAACCGGATACGATCGCCAGTAGCCGCCGGGACGGGATGGTTCCTTTCGTGCGAAACGCTCAAATCCAATGCCCCTGGACATTTGCTTTATCGGCCGCTTGCAGCCTGTCGGATTTCCATTGCTCCAGCGCGTCACCCGCCGTGCCCGTAGCGCCGGTATAGACGGCCACATTCCCGGCCTGCAGGGTGGTGAACGCTTTCGGGCCGACATTGCCGGTAATCACGGCTTCCGCACCGAGCCGAACAACGGTTTGCGCCGCTTGAATTCCGGCGCCTTGGGCCGCGTTGAGGTTCTGCGCGTTGTCGTGTGCGGTGAAACTGCCGGTCTCACTGTCGACCAGCAGAAAATACTGAGCCCGCCCAAATCGTGGATCGGTGGGACTCTTCAGGTTGGGGCCTTCAGCGGTAATTACGATCTTCATAGGGTTTCCTCCGTGTGATCAGGTTATGGGCCACCGCCACGGCAGCGGCGGCGCGCTTGGCCCCGCTGCCTCTTTCGACAGCAGCCAGGCATGGCGAATTGGCCATCCTCCAGCGTCCCGTTCCGGTATGCTTGCACGACCTCGTCGACCGGGCCGCATACGAGCGAGATGACCCGAACCCCGGCTGAAGCCAGTAGGGCTTCGAGGGGCCAGGAGATCGCACCGCACACCAGCACGTCGACTCCCAATTCCGCCAGTCGCCTTGCCCGCTCATGCACCGAGGTGTTCCCGAGGCTCTCTGTATGTCGGCCGCTCTCTTCTGCGTTGTGGTCCAGTTCCACCACCACCACCTGCGCCGCGACGTCGAACACCGGGGAGACGCGGCTCTGCCATTCTGGGACAGCGACTTTCATACCATCTCTTTTGTGAAAAGAGGTCTCAACCTCGGGTCATGGGCGTACCGCATTTTGGGCACGACTTCTGATTGCAGGGATGACCGGGGACATGCGGTTCTTTGTGCCCGCACTGAGGGCATACACACGCCCCGCCCGGATCGGCGGCAAACGGCCCACCCATCCGGCCTCGACCTTGTCCTCCACCTCGCGGTGGCCCTGTTCCGTCGCCTCGTGGCATGTCTCTCCTCCTGTTCTTCTCTCGCCGAGCATTCGGCCAAGCGGCTGAAGTCACCGACTTGCATGAACGCCGATCGCTATATGCAGATTCCGTGCCGTATGCATCTTTGAGACGTGAAGTGTAGGCAACCTCTTGCGGAGAAAGATGTTAGGGACGATCCTGGTGGCTCGCGTATCGTTCGTAATCGCGCAAGATGCCATTCTCCGGAAGCCAAGTGCAATGCATCGTGCAATGTTGCGATGGTCCCTCCGAATGACGGCCTTCTAGCGAAGGACGGACGAGAGGAGATGGCGGAAGCGAGCCACTCTTCCGTTACCACGGTCAGACTGGCTTCTGCCCCGGGGATGGCACAGCGGCGTGTGCCTACTACATTGCCGCAGCCTGCACCTCAAAACGGAAGAGCCATAATCCGTGTTGGGACAGTCCCCACGCGGAACCGTTCGCATGGAAATTCCCCCTTTGCAGGCAGCGGAGAACACAGCCCGCGTTGACAACCCGTGAACGGCAACAACCCGCACCAGCACTTATGGGTGGCATTATTATTCACGCTAGGGTTATTTTACAATCACCTGTAGGTGTGGGAAGTGGCTCTTGGTGGGCATTCCGGGAATGGGGATCGCTTCATCTTTTCCACCGCAGGGCGGCTTGACAGTGCGTTTTCTGCCCGGTATGCTTACCAGATTATCAGACTCACTAAGTTGTGACTGCGTAAGACGTTGAAGCGTTTTGCCCAGGCAGCGGGCAAAAGGGGCGACAACGCGGCGCTTTGGTCGTGCGCGATCGAAACTGTGGAAGAACGGAAAGCGAACGATGGATCCCAACGAAGTCCTGCGGCTGGTCGATACGATCCACCGCGACAAGAATATCGACAAGGGTGTTGTCTTCGAAGGGATCGAGGCTGCGCTGGTCTCGGCTGCCAAGAAGCACTTTGGCGAAGAGGAAGAGATCGAGATCATCATCAACCGCGAGAACGGCTCGATCACCGGCACGCACAATGGAGTTCCGCTGGCCCCGGATCAGATGGCCGAACGCATTGGCGCCCAAATGGCCAAGCAAGTGATGATCCAGAAGATCCGTGAGGCCGAACGCGACACCCTCTTCGGGGAGTATGAAGAACAGATCGGACAGTTGGTCACCGGGGTCATCCAGCGGTACGAGGGAGGCACTGGGTACGTCGCCTTGCCGAACACCGAAGCCATCCTGCCCCGGGGCGAGCAGATTCCCGGCGAAACCCACCACGTGAACGAGCGCGTCCGGGCGACCGTCTACGAGGTCAAGAAGCAGGGGAGCCGCGTGCGCGTCATTCTCAGCCGCACGAAGCCGCAACTGGTCCAGCGGCTGTTCGAACAGGAGATTCCGGAAATCGGGGAGGGAGTCATTGAAGTTCGGGCCATGGCGCGCGAGCCCGGATACCGGACCAAGGTGGCCGTATGGAGCAGTGACCAACGCATCGATTGCGTTGGCGCATGCGTGGGAGTACGCGGCAACCGCATTAAGAACATCGTCGATGAACTCGCAGGCGAACGGATCGACATCGTCCGCTACAGCGACGACATGCAGGTGCTCATCCCCAACGCACTCCAGCCGGCTGAGGTGGAAGAGGTCATCCTGTGCCAAATGCTCGGCCGCGCCATCGTGCTGGTGCGGGAGGATCAACTGTCGCTGGCCATCGGACGCCGCGGCCAGAATGTCCGCCTGGCCAGCAAACTGTGCGGCTGGGACATCGAAATCATGACCCGCGAAGAACTCGACGAGCAAATCGAGCAGGCCGTCGTCGGTTACGCCTCGCTGGAAGGCGTGTCGGATGAGTTGGCCGAACGCCTTGTCGGCGAGGGGTTCCTTTCGTACGACGACCTGTCGGTCATCGAGCCGGACGACCTGATGGAAATGGGCGGACTGACCGAAGAGCAGGTCGAACAGGTTGTCAAGCAGGCGGAAGTGAAAGCCGAGGAAGCGGACCGGCGGGCGAGCGAACAGCGCCGGCTGCAGCGGGAACAGGACCGCCTTGAAGCGGCGGAGGCCGAGAAGGAAGCGGCGGCTGAATCGGCCGAGGAACCTGCGCAGGAACTGCCGCAGGAAGAGGATTCCGCTGGCGATGAGCCGGACGTGGCGCCGGACAATGCGCCGCCCGAAACCACAGCGGTGGAAGGGGATGCCGAGTCGGCCGGCCAGCCAGATGATTCGGATGAAGAGGCGGCCTTGAACGCCGAACAATCCGGGACAGAGGCCCTGGAGGCGGACCCCGGCGGCCAAGACGAACCGGAGCGGTTCTCCTCGGACGCTTCGCCGGCCGACGGTTGAAGCCGGGGGGACGAGGGTCTGCAAGCGTCCGGTATTCCCCGGGGATAGCGAGACGCTGGCGGCAGGCTCCCGGCAATGCGCGGTTGCGCAGGGTTTGGGCACTTTGAACGTGCCGGTGCAACAGGAGGAAGTGTGTATGTGAGAGATTCATTAGGGTCGCGGACGAGTCGCTACTGGTGGCCGTCGCGAAGAAGGGAGAAACGAGTTGGCCGTTCGCATTTACGCTCTGGCCAAGGAACTGAACCTTGACAGTAAAGTCCTCGTCGATATCTGCGAGAAGGCGGGGATTACGGGGAAGGGGTCTGCGCTGGCCAGCCTCTCGGATGAGGAGGTGGAGCGAATCAAGGCCGCGATAAGCGGGCCAAAGAAGACAGCCGCGCCGATGGGGGCCGCCCCCGAACCGGCCCGGGCCATCACTCGAAGCGACTATATCGCCCCTGCCGGGGTCTCTCCAGGGAAGATTCCGGTCTTACCCAGCCGGCCGGAGAGAATCTCCGCGAAGAAGGCGCCGCCGAAGGCGGCACCGCCGCAAGCGTCTCCGGCGGAAGTCACTCCTCCCAAGGCGGCCCCTCCTGGGAAGGCACCTCCCCAAGAGGCACCCCCTCAGGTGCCCCCTGCTCAGGAGGCAATTCCTCCGCTAGTACCGCCTCCTCAGGCACCGCCGCGGTCGCCGCTGCCGCCGCCTCTGCAAACACCTTCTTCTCGCAAGCCGAAGGCGGCCAAACCGCCGAAGCCCCCGGGCCGCCCCGCCACGACGATCAAGTTGGCGCCGATGCCTACGGCGAAGGCGCCGAAGGAACCGAAGGCACGATCCGAGGAACCGGCACCCCAGAAGCCCGACATCAAGCTGCCCCTGGATGCCATTCGCGCCGGAAAAGCCGGCACGAAACCGCTGAAGGAACACCTGCGAAAACACGAGGAAAAACGCAAAAAAGCAGCCGCGGAGCAGAAGGGCCGGCCAGCCGGACCCAAGCCGGCGAAGTCGGACGAGGAAGTGCCGGCGTCGGGTCGGGAACGGACTCGCCGGCCTGCACGCGCGACCCCGAAAGAGGAAGACAAGGAATCGACCCTTGGCGGGCGCGAGCAGCGGCAGTTGAAACGCAAGAAGACGGCGACGGCCCGGCGACACAAAGACGGTGCCGACGAAGAAACGCCTTCCGCCCCCGTGCGCCGGCGGACCCAAATCCGCCGCACGGGCGCCAACACGGCCGCACCGCGGAAGAGCAAGGTGGTGGTCGAATTGCCATGCACGGTGCGCAGCTTCTCGGAAGCGATCGGCGTGGCCGCCCGCGATGTCATCCGCCAACTCATGGCGATGGGTACGCTGGCGAATATCAATGCCGAACTGGAGCCGGAAACTGCTGAATTGCTCGCAGCGGACCTTGGCGTGGAGGTCGATTTCCACCATGCGGTCGATCTGGAACAGAGCCTGATTGCGCAGCTCGAACAAGACGACGACCCCGAGAAGCTGAGGCCCAGGCCGCCCATTGTCACGTTCCTCGGCCACGTGGACCATGGGAAGACGTCGCTGTTGGACCGGATTCTCGACATCGACGTGGTTTCTGGTGAAAAGGGCGGCATTACGCAGCACATCCGGGCATACTGCGTTGAGAAGAAGGGCGGGGCAGTTGCCTTCGTCGATACGCCCGGCCACGAGGCATTCACGGAAATGCGCGCCCGCGGCGCCAACGTGACCGACATCGCCGTGCTCGTCGTCGCGGCGGAGGACGGCGTCATGCCGCAAACCGAAGAGGCGATCAGCCATGCCCGGGCCGCCGGAGTGCCGATTGTCGTGGCGCTGAACAAGATCGACCTGCCCGGCGTGAACCCTCAGCGGGCATACGAGCAGCTTGCCGCAAACGAACTGCTCCCGAGTGAATGGGGTGGCGACACCGAGGTGATTAAGACCAGTGCAATCACCGGCGAGGGGATCGACGAGTTGCTCGACACGCTGCTGACCGTGGCGGAACTGCACGAATACCGCGCCAACCCGGACCACACGGCCGTGGGGACGTGCCTCGAAGCCGAGTTGCACGAGGGCCGCGGCGTGGTCGCCAAGCTCCTGGTGCAGAATGGGACCATGAAGGTGGGCGACGTCATCGTATGCGGAGCGGCCTACGGCCGCGTCAAGGCCATGTACGACACGCTCAAGCCGCGGCGCCGGCACGAACAGGCCGGACCGTCGTTCCCGGTGAACGTGACCGGCCTGAATGAAGCGCCCGGGGCGGGCGACCGTTTCTACGTGCTCAGCGACATCTCCCAAGCCCGCCACCTGGCCGAACAGCGCGCCCAGCAGATGCGTGAGCGCGAGCTTTCCGGAGGACGGCCACACGTTACCCTGGAGAACCTGTTCGAGCGTCTTGGCCGGCAGGATGAGGTGCAAACGTTGAACATCATCCTGAGAGCCGATGTGCGCGGCTCGATCGAGGCCATCCGGAAGGAACTCACCAAGCTGGAGCATCCCGAGGTGCAAATCCGGATTCTCCAGGCCACGGTCGGCGGGGTAACAGAAGCCGACGTCCACCTGGCCGACGCCTCGGACGCCGTCATCATTGCCTTCAACGTCGTTCCCGACGAAGGGGCCCGGCAATTGGCCGAGCAGCGCGGCGTGCAAATTCGCCGGTACGATATCATCTACCAGGTGACCGACGATTTGAAGGCCGCGCTCGAAGGAATGCTGCGTCCCGAGAAACAAGAAGTGGAACTGGGCCGGGCTCTGGTGAAGCAAACGTTCCAGATCAGCCGGATGGGAACGGTGGCCGGGTGCCAGGTGCTCGGCGGCGTGATCCAGCGCGACGGCCGCGTTCGTGTCATCCGCGAGAGCCGGGTGATTGGCGATTACCTCCTCGACTCGCTGCGCCGGGAGAAGAACGACATACGCGAGGTCCGGGCCGGCATGGAATGCGGCATGAAGCTGCGCGGCTTCAACGACCTGAAAGAAGGCGATATCCTCGAAGTCTACCGGATTGAAGAGGTCCGCCGCACCCTGGCCGCAACGGCCGCCACCTGACCCCGGTCCATTATCGTTTCCCGAACCGCACCCGGACGAACGCACCATGGTATCCCGACGCGCCCAAAAAGCTGCCGAAGCCATTCGCGAGGTGGTCAGCACGTCGATCCTCCGCGAGATCAAGGATCCCCGCGTGCAGAACGTCACGGTGACGTACGTCGAAGTTGCCAACGACCTGCGGCACGCAAAGATTCACGTATCGGTCATGGGCACGGAAAACCAGCAGAGGCTTTGCCTTCGCGGATTGCAGTCGGCCGCCGGATTTTTGCAGTCGCGAGTGGCTGAACGCATCGATATGCGATACACGCCGCGGCTCCAGTTCATGCTGGACCAGGGCGTGAAACGCTCGATCGAAATCGCAAACATCCTCCGCGAGGTGCTGCCGGGCCCCGCGGAACCCGACAACGATGAATCCGACGCCGCCGATGCCGATCCGGGATCGGGCGTCGACCAATAGACTATCCACCGCAAGGGCCTGACGCGATGGCATCCGAGAGCCGTACCACGCAGTTCGCCAGTTTGCATAAGGTGCTCAAGAAGCATTACAAGCCGGTTGCCGCCGACTCCCAGCGATCGGTGCTCGAGCACCTGCTCTTCGCATGTACGCTGGAAGGCGCGCATTACGAACCGGCCGAGGAGAGTTTTGCCGGACTGGTGCATACTTTCTTCGATTGGAACGAGGTCCGCGTAACCTCTATTGCCGAACTGGCCGAGGTCATGGCAAGCTTGCCCGACCCGCGACGCGCGGCTTACCGCATTAAGCGGGTTCTGCACAGCTTGTTCGAGGACAACTTCACGTTCGATCTGGAATCGCTGCGCAAGCAGAACCTCGGACCGACGATCCAGTGGCTCGAAAAGCTGGAAGGCACCGACCGGTTCGTCGTTGCGTATACCGTTCAGGCGGCTCTCGGCGGCCATGCCATCGCGCTCGACGACGGAACATTGCAGGCGCTGCTCGTTGTGGATCTTGCCACCGAGGAAGAGGTTGCCGCAGGCATGGTTTCGGGTCTGGAGCGGGCGATTCCAAAGGCCAAGGGAATCGAGTTCGGCTCCCTGTTGCATCAATTGGGCGCCGACTTCGCCGCGAACCCCTATTCGCCCAAGATGCGCGGTATCCTGCTGGAGGTGAACCCGGACTGCGAACGCCGGTTTCCGAAACGCCGCGACGCAAGGAAGGCCCGGTCGGCTGCAAAGAAGGCGGCCAGCGCCGGTTCGGATTCCGCGACGGCAGACGATGCGGCGAAATCGGCGCCGCCGGCCGATTCGGCCGCGAAGGCGCCACCCGCGGCCGGCAAAAAGAAGGAATCCAAACAGGACAGTGCCGCAGAAAGCAAGTCGGCGGCCGACAAACTCGGGAAACGCAAGCCCCGGTAACCTGCCTGCAAACCACATCACATGAATCGGAAGCCGGTTGGCCCGATCAGAACGGGAGTGTGTAACGTGTTGCCTGGTTGTGGGTTCCGTGTCTGCAGGTTGGCGGGTTGCATCCTGTTGGGCGTTGCGCTGTGCCGTCTGCCCACCGGCTGGCTTGTCGGGCCGGCATTGGCCGAAGAGGGCGCGGCGCCGGCGCCCGGCCAGTCGCTCCAGCTCGAGCTTCCGCCCGAGCCTTTCGTTCCCGCCGAACCGCGCACCCCGGCCGACCGACGACGACTCGAATCGCTTGCGCTGTTCGCGACGGCGCGCGCGGCGCATCAGCGGGAAGAGCATGCGACGGCCTTGCGGCTGTACCAGCGCGCGCTGCGGTTGGACCCGCACTCGGCCGCCACGGCCCGCGCCATTGTCCCGCTGGCCTTCCGGCTGAAGCGGCCGGCAGTGGCCGTGCGCTATGCCCTCCGGGCAGTGGAACTCGAAGAAGCGGACCCCGTCCTGTTGCGCCGGCTGGGCATGTATTTGGCCGAACAGGGCGAATGGGAGCAAGCGGTCAAATTGTACGAGCGGACTCTGCAGGCGCGCGGTGACCAGCAGGAGACTGCCGCCGATATCCTCGTTCGCATGGAATCGGGCCGGCTTTGCCATCTGATCGAACGTCACGAGAAGGCGGCTGAGCACTTCGCCCGCGTTCTGCATGCCCTGGAACACCCGAAGGACTTTGCGCTCGACGAGGAAACCACACGAATCCTGCTGGGCGACCCCGGGACGACTTACTGCCTGTTCGGCGACTGCTTCCTGCTGGCCGGGCGACTCGACGAGGCGGAGGCGGCCTACCGGATGGCCGAGCAGGCGGCTCCGAACCCGGGACGCTTCGAACTGAACCGGGCACGTGTATTTCTCCAGGGCGATCAGCCCGAAAAGGCACTTCAGGCACTTAAGCAGGCGTTCGAGCACAAGCTCGACCCGGAAAACGCCATGCCCTACCGGGTGCTGGTCGATGTCCTCGGCCGCTTGGACCGGTCAGACGAAGTCCTGCCCCACCTGGAAGCCTTGCGCGAGAAGCAGCGCGACGGCGCCGCGTTGCGGCAGGTTCTCGCGGAGGAGTACCTTGACCGAGACAAGCTCGACGAGGCGGCGGAATTGTTCGAGGAATTGCTCGAGCAATCGCCCACGCTTGCCGGGTTCCGCGGCCTCGCAGAGGCGTATCGCCGGGGCGGAAAGGTAGAGCCCCTGTTGCGGGTTGTGGGGCAACTGGCCGGGAAAACCGGCATGCTCGACGCACTCGGGCCGGAAGGCGAGAAACTCGCCGGCGACGCCGAGTTGTTCGCAAAGCTGACCGAAGCGGCCAGGCAGCGAATGCAGCAACCCGACAGCGTTCTGGATCATGGCCGAGCGCTGGCCGTCGCGCTGTTGGCCCTTGACAGTGGGCAGTTCGAGGCCGCCGCTGAGTTCTTCGACGCGGCCCTGGAAACCCGGCCGGATCGAGCCGCCGAGATATTTGCCACGTGGGGGATCGGGCTCCTGCTGGGCGAGCAGCCCCGCATGGCGGCCGAGGTCTTCCGCCGTGCCATTGATCGCGGCGAGCAGCCGGATGCCAACCCGCTGTTCTACTTCTACCTGGCCGGGGCCCTGGAACTCGACGGCCATACCGATGACGCCCTGGAAGCGGCGAGGAAGGCGGTCGAACTGACGCCGGATTCGCCCCGCCTGCATAGCCGCGTCGGCTGGGTGTTCTACCATGCCGGGCGATACGAAGAAGCCATCGACGCCTATCGCCACGTGATCGATCGGTTTGACGCCGAGCACACTTCCGCCGACACCCGCGACGTGCTCCGCGAGGCGAGGCTCATCCTATCGAGCCTGTACGTGCTTCAGGACGACTCCGCCGGGGCTGAACCCTGGCTGGAGGAAGTGCTGGACGAGTTCCCCGACGATCCGGGCGCACTGAACGACCTGGGCTACCTATGGGCCGATCAGGACAGGAACCTCGACCTCGCCCTGGAGATGATCGAACGCGCCGTCGCCGCCAACCCTGAAAACGCTGCATTTCGCGACAGCCTTGGTTGGGTCTACTATCGCCTGGGGCGTTTCGAGGAGGCAGTTGTCGAGCTGGAGAAGGCAGTCGGCCAGGAGGAAGAACCTGACGCGATCATTCTCGACCACTTGGGCGACGCCTACGCAGCGGCCGGTCAGACCGAGAAGGCCCGGAACGCGTGGCACCGGGCGGCCGAAGCCTTCCGCGAGGCCGACCAGCCGCAGAAGGCAGCCGGCGTCGAAAAGAAGATAACCAGTAACGCGGACAGTCCCGATTCCGGCGACAAGCCGGCCGCAAACCCTGACGAGCCGGAACCGACCGCCGCAATCACGGGACCGTCCCCTGCACATAGCTAGAAGTGAGGTCTTTATGGCGGGTCATTCCCACTGGGCGGGCATCAAGCACAAGAAAGCGCTGGTTGATGCCAAACGCGGCAAAATGTGGAGCAAACTGTCGAAGGCCATCATCGTGGCGGCCAAACTGGGCGGCGGCGATCCCGACGCCAACCTCCGGCTCCGGTACGCCATCGATGATGCCAAGGCCGTCAGTATGCCGAAGGACAACATCGAGCGGGCGATCAAGAAGGGCACCGGCGAACTCGATTCGGAAACGCTCGAAGAGGTCGTGTACGAAGGCTACGGGGCCGGAGGGGTCGCGGTCCTGTGTGAAATCCTTACCGACAACCGCAACCGCACCGCGCCGGAAGTCCGGAAGATCTTCGAAATGTCCGACGGCAAGCTGGGCAGCACCGGGTGCGTGGCCTGGATGTTCGACCTGAAGGGCCTGTTCCTGATCCCGGCCGATCAGACCGACGAGGACACGCTCATGGAGCTTGCCCTCGAGGCCGGTGCCGACGACGTCCGCCGCGACGGCGATAACTTCGAAATCACCTGCGATCCTTCGGTGTACGACGCCGTTGCCGCGGCGCTGAAGCAGGCCGGCATTCAACCCGAGGCCAGTCAGATTGCCAAGACACCGCAAACCACTGTCGATCTCGACGCTGACGCCGCCCGCAAAGTGCTGAAACTCATGGAACGCCTCGACGACCACGACGACGTGCAAAGCGTCTCCGCCAACTTCAACATTCCCGACGAAGTCATGGCCGAAATCGGCGAAAGCTGACTTCACTGTTGTGTGAATCCCGGCGAGCGGGGGCCGTGAGGCCCCTGTTTCTACCACGAGTTCCACGCCGATTGCGTCGTTCAGCCCGGATGATTCACGACGATGTAGGGGGGTGACAAGCAAGCCGCTTCTTCGGTGGGCCATCGGTCGCTACTGCCGCCGTGCACCCAGGCGGCGGGCTGTAAATCAGGTTGGTTGCGGCTTGCGCAGGCCCACCAACGATCTACGCGACCTTGTTCCTACGTAGAGGAACAATCCGGGTTCGCGGCTCCGGCCACCGGGCTACTGCACGAATGCGGCGATTTCGTCGAAAGCAGCTGCCAGATTGTCCATGCTGGTGGCAAAGGAAATGCGTGCGTAGCCTTCGGCGCCGAACGCCGAGCCCATGACCGTGGCCACGCCGCGCTGGGCCAGTAGTTCGAGGCACCATTGATCGGAATTGTCGACTCGAACTCCCCCGTATTCCCGGCCCAAGTGCTCGCCGATGTTGATGAACGCGTAGAACGCGCCGGCCATTTCAGCGCAACTGAGTCCCGGAATCCCGGCGATTCGCTCGACCACGTACTCGCGCCGCTTGGTGAACTGCGCCAGCATCTCGTCCACGCACTCCTGCGGCCCGTTCAGTGCCGCAATCGACGCGTACTGGCTGATGCTGCACGGGTTCGAGGTCTGCTGGCTCTGGAGGCTGCCCATGGCCGCGGCCACATGCGGAGGAGCCAGGGTCCAGCCGATCCGCCACCCGGTCATCGCGTAGGTCTTGCTGACCCCGTTGACCAATATGGTGCGCTCCTGCAGGCCCGGCCGCACCGTGGCGAAACTGGCAAAGGTATGCCCGGGATACACCAGCCGCTCGTAAATCTCGTCGGCCAGCACGAGCAAATCGCGCTGGATGGCAATATCAGCCAACTCGCCCAACTGCTCGGGCGTGTACATCGATCCGGTCGGGTTCGACGGGCTGCACAGCAGCAGCATCCGCGTCCGGTCGGTCAGCGCGTCTCGGAATTGCTCCGGGGTGAGCCGGAAGTCGTCCTCCTGCCGTGTTTGGACAATGACGGGCTCGGCACCGGTCAGCTTGACCAGTTCAGCGTAACTGACCCAATACGGCGCAGGAATGACTACCTGGTCGCCCGGGTTAAGCAGCACGGTGAAGGCGTTGTGCAGTGCGTGCTTGGCGCCATTGGCCACGGTCACTTGAGCCGGCTTGTACTCCAGCCCGTGCCGTTGGGTATACTGCTTGACCACCGCCTGCTTCAACTCGGGAATGCCGCTGGCAACGGTGTAATGCGTATGCCCGGCATGAATGGCGTCGATGGCCGCCTGGCAGATATGCTCCGGCGTCTTGAAGTCGGGCTCACCCAGGCTCAGGTCGTATACCGTGCGTCCTGCGGCCTTCAGTTCCTTCGCCTTGGCAGCCATCGCCATGGTGGCCGAGGGTTCCAGAGCCTGGATAATGCGGGAGATTGTCGCGGGCATGGGGGTGATCCTTACTGTAACGTATGCTTTGTGTATGTCGCCGGTAAACGTTCACGGGGGAGGGGGCAGGGCTCATTGCCGCTCGTACCGTGCAACCTGGGGCAGTTCCCTGCACACGGTTACGCGTCGCCGACCGGTTGACGTCCGTCGGGCGACACCCGAGAATCAGAAGTTTACGGACTATACCGGGTCGATCAAGTGCCCCCGGCAGCAGATGCCTGTGCCCCTTGCGCCCGAACCGCTGTCCCCCCGCACGCCAATCCGGGAATCGTTTTTTGATCGGTTGCCCAACCCGAAGATGATCATGCCCAATCCCAACGAGCCCAAGCCTGCTGTTAAGAAGCGTCGCCGCCGCGGCGGCAAGCCGCGAGGGCGGAAGCCCGCCGCAGACCGTCCGGAAGCCGTTCCAACAAGCCGTCCCGAGGCCCCTGCAGCGGACGAGAATGCTCCGCGAGCCCACAGCGGGCCCCCCGCTGCCGAGTGTTCACTGCCCGCCGGCAGCCCATTCCTCGAACTGGGCCTCTCGCCCACGATGCTCAGTTCGCTGGCCGCCGCCGACTACCTGGAGCCGACGCCGATTCAGAAGGGTCTCATTCCGCGGGCTATGGCGGGTGTTGACATCATGGGGCAGGCGCAAACCGGCACCGGCAAGACCGCTGCCTTCGCCATTCCCATCCTTGAACAAATCGAACCGGCCGGCAAGGGTGCTGTCCCCCAGGCGGTGGTTCTGGTCCCCACACGCGAGCTGGCCGTCCAGGTGCGTGACGAGTTTGCGAAGCTTGCCCAAGGCTTCCGGATCCACTTGGTAGCCGTCTATGGTGGCAAACCCATCCGCCAGCAGACCGAACAACTCCGGTTGGGGGCCGAGGTGGTTGTCGGCACCCCGGGCCGAGTACTCGACCTGATCGCCCGCGATACGCTGCACCTCGAGCAGATTCGCGTCATGGTGCTCGACGAGGCGGATCGCATGCTCGACATCGGCTTCCGCCCCGACATCGAGAAGATCCTCCGCCGCTGCCCGGACAGTCGGCAGACTCTGCTGCTGAGTGCAACCATTCCACCGCCCGTCGAGCGGCTGGCTCGCCGTTACATGCGAGAGCCGGAAATGCTCGATTTCTCGCCGGGCGATATTGGCGTCGAGACGATTGAACAGCATTACTTCTCCGTCGACCCGGAAAGGAAGTTCGATTTGCTCGTGCAGTTGCTCAAGCGGGAAGAGCCGCGGCAGGCGATCATCTTCTGCCGGACCCGGCGCGGTACCGAGAAGGTCCACCGCCGTCTCGCCCGCAAGTGCGAGGCGGCCGAGGCGATCCACGGCGATCTTTCGCAGCCGGTTCGCGACCGCGTGATGCGCAGCTTCCGCGCCGGCAAAACACGCTTCCTGGTGGCCACCGACGTGGTTGGTCGCGGGATCGACGTCAGCAGTATCTCGCACATCATCAACTACGATATCCCACAGTTCTGCGACGACTACGTCCACCGGGTCGGCCGCACTGGGCGGATGGGCCGCGAAGGAGTGGCGTTCACCTTCGTAAGCCCTGAGGAGGGCAACGAGTTGACCCGCATCGAAATGCGGATTAACCGGCTGCTGAAGCGCGACGAGCTGCCCGGGTTCGACGCACTGGCCATGCCGAAGGATCAGGAACTCGGGGAGCCGCTGCCCGAGAAGCCGGCGCCCAAACCGGTCTTTGGCAAACGCACGCGCCGCCATCGCCGCGCGCTGTAAGGATCGTTGATTACTGGCGGCCGGGCGGAAGGGGGTAGACCGGCTGCCCGCCGATTCCTTGCATCGGCAACGTCGGATCGACGGGCGCACTCGGCGCCATGGGGAGGGACGGCATCGGTTCGATGGGCCCTGGCTGCACGCGGACCGCGGCCGGCGTCGTCCCGCTCGCCTGATGCATGCCGCGCCGAAGCTGCTCAGCCCGCCCCAGGACGGCTTCGGTTGGGGCGATCGTCTGCGGTGTCAAGTTGTAGGTCAGGGTCCGGCGGTCGCGAATCTCGCCGGGCACCACGTTCTCGGCAACGAAGTCGAACGGAAAGTATTGATACCACGGCGGCGGGATGTGTTCCATCACCGTCTTTGTCTCAAAGCCGTCCTTGACCAGCCGTATCTTCCGATGTCCGTAATAGATGAAGTTCGTCGAGATGGGCGTCGTGCCGATTTCGTAATCGTCCACGTAGACCAACGCGCCGGGGGGGTTGGTCTGAATGGTCATCCGCCGCCGCACGCAGCCGCACGCGCACAGACATACCAGCGCAAGCGTGAGTGGAACGGTAAAACGCGACGACGGCGCCATATCAAAAAAACCTGGGGCTCTTCCGTTTCTAGGCGCAGACAGCCTTTATTTCAGGGACGGCACAGCGGCGTGTGCCTACTACATTGCCGCGGCCTGCACCTAGAAACGGAAGAGCCAAACCTGGACAATTCGCCCGACCGGAGCGGCAATGAGGGCCGGAGTATAGCTGTTCAGCCCCCGCCGTGCCAGCCCGAATGGGGCGGAACTGCCGAACAGGAGCCGGACCTACCGGCAACGCAGGAAGTCTGGGAAGGATAGGCTCCGTTCTGCCTTCAATTCTCGTGGCGGGGGTGACCTCCGCCTCCTCCCCAACTCCTATCTGCCAACTCCCAACTTCCGATTTTTTTGGGGTCAATTTTCCCGTTTTTCACATTCGCCCCCCCAGGGGAACGGTTGCTGGTTGCTGGCGGGAATCTATACATACGTACACATCGGTAAGCATATCCGATGGGTCGCCGGATTGCAAGACGCAAAAACAGGCCAGGGGGGATGGTTGTTAGTTGTTAGTTGCTAGTTGCTAGTTGGTGGTTGGTTGGTGGTTGGTGGTGGGAAGTGACAGAATAATGGGGACAGAAAGACAGGGAGGCAGGCGCGGGGTGCGGGGCCGAGAGGCATACCGACCACGAAAGCTCCGTACGGCGTCCCTTCCCCTCCTCAGCCCGTTCCCTTCTTTCCCTCCTCACCCCGTCCCCGCCGGGCCTGCCCCGGCGTTCCACTGCCCGATCCCCGTGCGCGTCTTCAGCCGGATCGACTGATCGCGGGCTTGGGCCGATAGTCGAATCTGCTTGATCATCGCGGCTGCTTTCGTTTGCCGGCGTCCGGAGGACCATGCCGACGTGGCTACATCGGCGGGATCAGGATCGGCGACCTCATACCCCAGGAAATCGAAAAAGAGAAGGCTCTTCCGTTTCTAGGTGCAGACAGCCTTTATTTCAGGGACGGCACAGCGGCGTGTGCCTACTACATTGCCGCGGCCTGCACCTAGAAACGAAAGAGCCAAAGAGAACCCATCTTCGCCATGCTAACGCATGCGAAAAGGCACTTTTTGCCCGCGGCGTGTATACCTTGGACCTGGAAGCTGACAACGGCAGAGCCCGAAAACGACATTCTGGCCGCACGCACCGGATGGTTGCACCCACGCCCCACAGGGGGTAAACTAGCGGCTGTCGCGTAGAGTTTCACGGGCTGGGGTTGCCCGCGACGCCGGCGGCGCCCCGGCTTCCCCGCGGAAGTCGCGCAGCGGCGGCAATTCAATCCCGAGTGCGTACCATCAGCCAGGGTCATCGCCCATGCCCAAACGCACGAGCAAGAGCGGTAGCGAACTGTTCATCGTCGACAACAGCGACACCGACTGGAAGGCGCTCCGCTACCTCCACGACTGGTGCCAGCTTTCCAAGGCCATCGACGTGGCCACCGGGTACTTTGAGATCGGCGGCCTGTTGGGCCTGAAGGACGAGTGGCAGAAGGTCGATGCCATCCGCATCCTGATGGGCGACGAGGTTTCGCGCCGCACCAAGCATGCGTTCAACGAAGCCCTGCGCCAGGTCGCCTCGCGGCTCGACGACAGCCTGGAGGCCGAGAAGGAGAAGAACGACTTCCTCGCCGGCGTGCCGGCTATCGTCGACGCCATCCGCTCTGGCAAAATCCAGTGCCGCGTCTACCGGCGTGACCGGCACGGCGGCTGGCCCGGCGCCTTCGCCCCCGACGCCGCCCCCGCCCCCGATTCCGCCCCGCCCCCCGCCGACGCCCCGTCCGCCGCCGACGCCCCGTCCGCCCCCCTTCAACCCTGGCAGATGACCCGCGGCCAATACCAGGCCCACTGCAAGGCCCAGGGCCGCACCGACCTCACCGCCAACAACCGCGCCTACTGGCGCGAAATCGAAGCCGCCCTCCAAGCCGGCCACCCCGTGCCCGAAAACGTGCGGAAGGAATACAAGCAACTGAAGGCCAAGAAGTGATTGCCGTAGCCCCAGGCAGCCCCCGCTGCCCACACCATACCCGCGCCATCAGGACACTCGGTCATGAAGCTCCCCAACGGCGGGCAGGCGTTCGTTGATGAACGATGGGCTGCTTCATGGTGTAGAGACGAGAACCCATTCATGTCTAGTTCTCTGGCCGTGCCATTGACAAGGAACTGACGCATGTCAAACCAGATTGCGCAAGAAGCCAAGAAGACCGTGGTGCAGCGTGTCATTGAGTCGCTGTGGCCATGGGCGCTAGCGTTGGCCGGAGGCTATGCATCGTACGTCGTTGCACTTTGGGCCGAGGTCGTCCAGCACCCGAATTATAAACTGTACTCGCTAATCGTGCTTGCCGGTTTGACCGCGATCAGCATTCTGGCCGTGGTCATTGCTGTGCGTGTCCATTGCAAATACGGCAGGTTCAGGGAGGCGTACGGAGTATACTGGGATAGCGCTTTGAATATGCGTTGCCTCGGGTGCAAGAAGCCCCTCAAGTTTTCCAGCTATGATGCGTCTGTGCCGCACTGCTCTGATCGCAAATGCGATTCCAAACACACACTCCGTACCAATGACGGGAACAAGCTGACTAGGCAGCAAGCGATCGAGTTGATGAAGGCTTCCTAGCCAAGCACTAATCTCGCTTCAGTCGGCATCCGATTGTCCTTTCTTTCTCTTCAACTTGTCCAGCCGGTCCTTCACTTTCGTGAGGCTGGCAGCGTAATCGTCCATATCTTGCTTTGCCAATGCGATGTGCTTGGCCAGCATGGCGAGCGACTGACGGATGCCTTCGGCTAGTTCCAGGCAAGTGTCTTCTTCGAGAGAGTGGATGCCTACACTAAGTGCCTCGTGAAGGACATCCAGCGGATTCACGCCACCGGGCCGTAACGTTGGCGGCAGCATGGCCTTGACGACTGCGATCTTTTCCGCCGCTACGTGAGTGCCTTGCACAGCGGCCAATTGAGCCTGGTATTTCTCGCGATCTACACCTTCGAGCAACTGTGCAACATCCTCGAGCATTTGATCGATTATCTTCTCGACGATCCGGCGATAATACGCAAATGCGCCAATGCCGTAGTTGTGGCCCTCGCATACCATGCCACGCTTGTAGAGGTCTTCATGGTCGCCGAGCGCAGACTTCAATTCCTGCGGGGAATCAATCGACCACGGAGGGTATTGGCCGATTTTCATAACGTAACCGCCCTCGGGCGGCTGCTCGACGGTCTCGAGAAATCGCCTTTGATCTACTTTACCATATTCTCCGTTACGGCAACCGAACGCAATGATGAAGGTCACCCGTTCCTGCTTGCAGTCAGTACAGGCATACTCCACGGCGAACGCACACCCGCGGATCGGCTGATCTTCGCATGTTCGGCTTCTTGCCCCTTGCGGTGGCATAGGTAGGTCGTGGCGGAAATCCGTCAGACGATGTGGCGTGGAACCAACATGGTGGCGAACGTCTCTGTTCTCATTCCAAGTGCGTACCCCTTTGCACGTCCGGCAGTACGATTGGATGGCAGGACTGGGCACCCCGGAAAGCTTGCCGTCCACAGCATCTTCATACGGGAACTTCCGATACAGCCCATATGTTTCAAGGAACGTCCGGTCGGGCATGATCGATCTCCACAGAGCACGAGAGGTTGTCCAGCGTTTATTGTCCCAGGAATCAACGGAGTGAAAAGCCCCTCCGGTACGCAATCCGCGATAGGGTCTGTGAGTGGTGTGCCAAAAACAGCGAGTGGTCGAGGGAGCCTTGTCGTCAGAGCTTGATTTGTGATTAGAAGGGAGCCAGCGGCGGTACCGTTGCCGGCCCGTCTGCGCCGCGAAAATGAGAACCCATGCAACTGAACGCCAACGCCAAGCTCCGCGCCCCGCTCCAAGTGACCCTCGGCCCCGACGGGCTCCAACGCCTCTTCAGTTCCAGCGGCGTGCTCACCGCAGCGGTGGTGATGGAGCAGGTGGTGTAGGCGCGCCAGCGCTCCCAAAAACGGCGCCGGGGATATAGAGCCGGCGTGCTGTCGCCGACCGACCACACGGCATGAAGCCGAGTTTCGTCCTCCGGCTGCCGACAGTATGCCGTGGATCGGCAGGGGCATCCAGGGTTGGGACCAGCCCAGCGCATTGTAGTAGGCACACGCCGTGTGCCGTCACCTTTATCGCATACAGAGTGTGCGATCGGCTGGAACGGCACACGGCGTGTGCCTACTACAATGGGCGGACGTGGGCGGTCGCAGCGTCATGTCATGTCGGCGTCAACCGTAGCGTGCGCGTGGGTGAACCCGGCTGTATTGCAGCGCGAACCGTTCTCGGCAAGCGCCTAACGGAACCGCCCCCGGTGAAAGCTTGCACTCCCTGGCCCTCCGAGGATGAATGAAGCATAATGGTGGAGAGTGTGCCGCAAATATCCATTGCCGCACACGGTGGAGAGCCGGCGTTGACGCGGCCCCTCGCGAGAGGCATAACTGGTGGAGGTGAATGGCGCAACATGGTTACGTGGAAAGAGTTTACGATCCATTCCGTGCAAACGGTGATCTTCACGCCCGATCATTCCGCGTTTGTCGGTAGCCGGGTCGTGGCTACGATCGTGCGTCAATTCGGCGACCGTTTCAGCGGCGACATGCAGGTGCTACCGGTTCCACAGGATGTCCCTTCGGAATTCCCCGCAGTTGTGCTCAAGAGCGGTGATGGTTCCCAAGAGGTGAACGCGGGCCGGGGACGCTTCAACTGCGTCTGGAAGGCGACCGGTCCGGAAGCCTCGGTGACGCTGCGTGAGGCCCTCGACCAGTGTGTCCCGGTTCTTCAACATTATGTCCGCGAGACGAATGTGGGGGTCGGACGGCTCGGTTTGGTTGTGCAGCGCGTTTGTCCGAACGACAATCCAGCCCTGACGTTGATACGGAGGTTCTGTAACGAGGAGAGCCAGAAGGAGCCCTTTGATCGGTCGTCGACTTTTGAGATTCACAACCACAAGGAGTACGCGCCCGTCTATGAGGGAGTGGACTATCGAATCAACAGTTGGGTGCGGTGCCAATGCGGGTCCATTGAACCGGAGACGGCTTCGCTTATCCGGGTGACTCAGGACATGAACACGCTGGCCGCCAAATCGCAGGAACACCAGTTCGACGCAGACAAGATTGGCGTTTTCTTTTCCATGGTGTGCGAAGAGACCGAAGCGATCATCAAGAAGTACTTCCCAAGTGAGAACGACCATGCCAGCAACGATTGATGAACGTACCGTTCGCCAACCAGGCAAGGCAGAGTTCCAGGCCTGGTGGCGATATGCAATAACGGCGATCCCGGACTCGGGAATGGCCGAAGACGATCCTCGCGCGACGCCAGATGAAATCTCGCCCGAACGGCGGCAACTTGCAGATGCTGGGGTCCTCCATCTTTCGCCGATTGTCAGCCAACTCGTCGAGTTATGGAACGAGCCGGAAGAGGAGGATGAGTACGGACGCCTTAGGCCGACACAAGGCGCTTTCGATAGGTCGGTGGGCCTTCTGGTTGATGCGGCGATTGAAGCGCACTATGAGCAGCGGGCGATTCCCTCTGGCTGTGTCTCGATAGACTCCGAGGGTGGTGTGAGAATTGAGTGGGTGCGGCCCGCGGCAAGCGTGCATTTGGTTGTTCCAGCGTCAAAGGACAATGAGGCATACGTCTATCATGAGGCCGGCGACGATTACGCGACCGAAGATGTGACACCCGAAGGTCTTGCCTACTGGCTGCGCTTGATCAAGTAGGGGCCGTGACGCCTACCGACTGCGGCAGACCATGGAAAGACTACTCTGTTCGGCGATCGTGTATCGAGCCATGGCGCGTAAGCAATGGATTGATCGGACGAATCACTGCGTCTCGCCCTCCGCTTTCATCCGGCGCCCGCCACCGAAGGACGCCGACGGGCTATCTGTTGACATCGAATCGCCTCGTTCGTGCCACGACACTCTGAGGAAATGCCACGGAGTTGCATCGTTGCACGTCGGGCAGGTGCGTGACATGCAGTTGGATGTTGCCGTCGATGCCCCGCCGCACGCCAACATTTTCGGACTGCCCTACCAAGAGGACGATCGTACTACGGCAGAGTATCTGGCAAGCCAACTCGCGAAGCAAGCGCGCATCGTGCCGCCCGACCAATATCGGGACTCATCCTAGGGAGCGGAATGCTTGCTTCACTCTCGGCGGAATTTCGGACAATGCTAACTCGTCGCCATAGCCGCTGTCGCTCGCTGCCCGCGCATAAAAATTGCCGGCGGATATAGGGTCTCGCCGGGCAGTTGCCCGACGACCACGCGGCGCGAGGCCGAATTTCGTCCACCAGCTTCCAATAATCCTACTATTCGGTTGCGGCAAGGGCAAGAAGCCAAAGAAACCAGCACCTCGCGCGCGGCTCCCTGTGCGGGCACCCAGCGCATTGTAGTAGGCACACGCCGTGTGCCGTAACCTCTCGCACACAGAGTGTGCGATCTGCCGGAACGGCACACGGCGAGCTTGTGAAGAAACTGTTATTGTAGCATCTTCCGAAATGTTGCATGTTGAAGGGTAGACGGAGGTCCCCGCACATTGGACATT
>JAVEUP010000248.1:0-9687 GCA_034005525.1 Thermoguttaceae bacterium
GGCGGCTGGTCGCCCTGCTGCGCAGGCGCGGCCTGCGCCGCGCACCGGGTCAAACGCCCTATGAGTTCGCCACGGAGGCCGCCAACCGGCTGGCCGGCACCCCCGGATTGGAACACCTCGCCTCATGCCCGCAACAAGTCGTCCTGGCCTTCTACCAGGTCCGGTTCGGCCATCAACCCCTGGACAACCGGCAGCAGGAGGCGGTTGAGCACGCGCTTGGTGAATTGGCGATGGGCGGCCAGCGAGTCCGAGGGATTGGCCATTGGCAGTGAAGCGCGTCGCACACCGAATCGGAAGCAGCGTTGGCACCATTGATGGTGAAGACCCGGCAGGGCTGTACGTCGGCCTGATGGTTCGGGCGCCGCCGCATCGTGCATCGACTGTCATCGCCCGGCAGCCCGCGACACTCTCCCTCGGCTTCCCCAGCGCCGACGAAGGGACGGTCCGGCCATAGCGTGGTCGCGGTGTGAAGGTTCCCAGAAGTCCTGCCGATGGGGTCTCTTGCCCCCTTGACACCTGCCGGGGAAAGGATAAAATCGCGCTAATGCCGGTGTGTCTTGTGCCGGCAGGCCGGTCCGTTCGGGCCGGTAGGGAATAAAGATCTGTTTGGAATGCGAGGGGAGCAGCAAGAAGTAGTCTGCTTATGGTGGGCGCAGAACGCGATCGGTCGCACGTCCATTTTCGCCACGTGAGGGCAATATCGCTCTTGTGCGACGTTTACAGGAGATGTTGATGTTATGCGAATCGGGCGAGCAAACATTCCGTGTGTGGGTATCGTAGTTCTGGGGATTTGTATTGTAGGAGTTTTGGGAGTCGGCGCACGCGCGCAATCGGAACCCCCGCGGGCCGGGCCGTCACCGGTGCCGCGACCATGGGGTGCCACGCCTTATTCGACGATGATTCACGCCCAAGCGACGGCTTTGGCGGCCGAAGGCTACTTTCTGGAAGCAGCGGCGATTGCCCGTCGCCACCATGCGCTGGCCGCCAAGCAGGAAATGGAGAATATGGTGCAATGGGTCGATACCTACTTCGAAATGCGACAACGGAACAGGGCATGGCGGCTGAAAGAAGGGTCGTTGCCCAACTACATGAGACAAGAGAGAGAGCGGCAGGAGGTCATGCGGTACCAAGTGGAGAACTTTCTCGAGAACGCCTTGAAGAATGATATCGCTGGAAAACTCAATTGGCTTCTCACGGAGCTTTCCGGACTGTTGCTGTCGTACAGGTATCAGGCAGGTTTTGGTAAGCCGGTCGATTTGGAACTCGACCAGGAGCTGACGCCCAACGATATTCGCCACTTGCGCCTGACCGACGGCGGTCGCTTAGGCGGCCAGAAGCTTGTTTTCCGCGCCCATGACGCCAAGGTGCTTCAAACCGACTGGCCCCTCGCGTTTCGCTCCCAGCAATTCGACGAAGTGCGCGAGTACTTCGAAGCAACTCGCGACCGCGTTGTCGAAAGTCTGGGTGCCGGTTGCGAACTCTCGACGAGCGATCAAGAGGCGATTATCGATGCCGTCGACCAGCTTCGAACGGTATTCAATGAGGTGTACGACACCGAGCATCGGCTCCAAATGCAGTTGGAACAGCCGGGCACGTACTCGATGGTTTACAAGGTGGGCGAGCGGTTCCTGCAGGCATTGGCCGTTGGGGTGTTCCGCGCGGTCAGTACGAATGATCGCGCCATCTTCGATGGGTCGTACCGTTTCGATGGCACTAGTGTTCCGGAGTTGGTGGAGCACATGTGCGGGCACGGCTTCGAATTTGCGCCTCCGGAAGCAGGCGATGAGCCAACTTACAGGAAGGTCTACCTGGGTATGCGAGAGCTTTACCTGCGACTCAGGCCCGAGCCCGGTATTCCGGAATACTACAGGCAATAGGGGCGGCGGGACCGTTTGCGGGACTGTCCCAGTTCTAGCGGCACAGCGTCGGCAAGGCGGCAGGAGGCCCTTTCCGCGGGCAATACGGGACTGTCCACCCAGCAGCCTGAAAGAGCAGGATGATTATGATCGTCGAAATCCACATTCTTTCCGGTTCCAGGCAAGGTGAGCGGCTCGAGTTGGACCAGTTGGCCTTCCGCGTCGGTTCGCAACCTGGCAGCGCGGTGTACTTCGACCCCGCCAACGACCCACCGGCCAAAGACCGTCTGGCCGAGTTTCGTTTTTCTGAAGACGACGGCTGGTCGGTCTGCAACGCAGGGGAGGGTGAACTGCTGGTGGACCATGAGCCGGTAAACGGCACGGCGCATGTCCGTTCCGGCAACGTGGTGCGACTTTCGGGACTCGGGCCCGACTTTGTATTCAGTATCTTGTCGCGCCCGAAGAGTGTACCCGCGCTGTCGGGGGCCGAACGCACCGGCGCCACCCAAACGTTGCGCCCACCCGCCAAGGAAACTGTAACCAGCGCGGGCAATGCATGGGCGGTCGACGATGGAAAGATTGTCCCAGATGTCCCAGTGACCGGAGCCGGACAGGCAGCGACACCTGCTGCCCAATTAGCGCTGGAATCGGCACCAAATACTGGCGGCTGGAAGGCGCGGGCACTGGTCGTTGCCGGCATGGTGCTCGGCTTGATCGTCCTGCTTTTCGTGCTGAAGCCAGCCCCCGATCAAACCGACGCTGCCGCGCCCGGCGGCGAGACTGCGGAACCAGCCCAGGTGATGCCCGCACCCGGGCCTGAACAGCAGCCAAAAGAACAGCTTCTTGTGGACAAACCGAAGCCACCGGCGCCGGCTGCAGTTGATAGACCGGTCGAGCCGGCCCCCGACGGCCCACCATCCTGGTCCACTGTGCTCGGCCAAGTGCGCGAGGCCGTCTTCTTAGTCCTGGTAGAGGACCCGACCGGGCAGGCGTCATGGCCGGTGGCCAATGCGTGCGCGATCCGCAACGATACCCTGTTGACCTCAGGAACGGCGGCCTCGGCGTTAGTATCACTACAAGAGATGAAGCTGGACAACGTCGACTTGGGCGGCCGGGAATGGACTGTCTGGGCTCAAAGCGCGACGGGCCTGCGGTGCAAGGTCACAACGATTCACGTCCACCAGGGCTATGAACAACTACCCGATGACGCTGTCAAAGCGCCGCCCGACCCACGCATGTACTTCGACCTTGGCCTACTGACAGTCGAGGAAACCCTCCCGGCAACTCTGACGTTGGTCGACCGGTCCGAGGAGGGGCTTCCCGTCGCCGCCGTGGGCATTCCGTACCGGAGTGAACAAGTTAGCCCGTTTCACAGCTATTCCATTAGGTTTGTCGAAGGGCAGGTTACTATGTTCACCCACCTGGATCCACGAATTGCTGAAAGTCCTGCCCTTCTGCGAGTAACGGCGCCCATACCCCTTCCGGCCACGAATGGAATGGGACCTTACCAGATCGGTTGCCCGATCATCGACCGTAGTGGGCACTTGGTGGGCATCTACAGTTCGTCCGGACTGACTCCCGAGATGCAGCGGGCCAACATGCACTATGTAGTGGAAACTCGCCTGGTCGGCCTCTGGCTTGCGGGAAAAGGACTCGGCTCGTGGGTCGAGCCAGCCGTGACCGTGCAACCGTCAACCCACGAATAGCACTTGTGTACCGCAGCGTTCTCCTTACACTCGCCTTCAAGAGCATCTGCGCATGACCAACGAATCGGCCAGGCAACCGCCCATCGGAATTGACTTGGGCACCACCTGTTCAGTCGTCGCATACCTCGACGCGGCAGGCCGCCCGATCACCCTCCACAATCGCCTTGGCGATTTGATTACCCCGAGTGCCGTATTGATCGAAGGTGGCGAGATCATCGTCGGCAAAGAGGCGCTCAAGTCGTCGGCCGTCAACCCAGCCGGCTACGCCGACTGTTTCAAGCGCGATATGGGCCGGCCAACCTTCCACCGGCCGGTCCTGGAGCAAGACGTCTTGCCCGAGGTTTTTAGCGCTTTCCTTTTGGAACAGTTGAAGAAGGATGCCGAGGACCGGCTGGGGCCGATTCGCCAGGTGGTTATCACCGTGCCAGCGTTCTTTGACGAGAACCGGCGGAAGGCCACGCAGGACGCTGCCCGGCTGGCTAACCTTGACCCATTGGACATCATCAACGAGCCGACGGCCGCGGCTGTAGCTTTCGGCCATCATCACAAGTCGGTTCACGACGCCATGCCCGGTTGCCGGCCTGAACGTTTGCTTGTTTACGACCTCGGCGGCGGCACGTTCGACGTGACCATCCTTGAGGTAGATGGGGAAACCTTCCGGACCGTGGCGACCGATGGCGACGTGCAGCTTGGCGGCAAGGACTTCGATGAGCGACTGGTCAACTATGTTGCTGAGTCGTTTATTGCCTTGCACGGTCTTGATCCGCGCAGCGACGCGCGCGACGCCGCCCAATTGTGGCTCGACGTTCAAGACGTGAAGCACACGCTCAGCTCGCGCAGCAAGGCCATGCTCGTGTGCTTCCACGCCGGCATTCGCATGAAAATGGAGATCACCCGGGGCCAGTTCGAGGAACTCAGCCGCGACCTGCTCGAACGCACCGAAAGCACCACCGACCTGGTGATGAAGCAAGCAAAGCTTCAGTGGGAGCAGGTGGACCGGCTGCTTCTGGTGGGCGGCTCCACGCGCATGCCCATGGTGGGCGAGATGCTGCGACGCCTCACGGGCAAGGAACCCGACCGGTCGCAGTCGGCCGATGAAGTGGTGGCGTGCGGCGCGGCCATCTACGCCGGAATGCTCATGGAGAAAGGCACGTCGCCCGAAGCGCAGAAGCAGCGCCTTATCAACGTCAACTCGCACAGTCTGGGGATCGTGGGCATCGATACCCGAACGGGGCAGCAAGTCAACGCCATCCTGATCCCCAAGAACACGCCGCTTCCCTACCACAAGGTGCGGAAGTGCAAGACCGCCCGCCCGAACCAGCGAACCGTCAAGGTGGCGGCGGTTGAGGGCGAAAGCCCGCGCCCCGAGCACTGTACCCAGTTGGGCTACTGCGTCATTCGCGACCTGCCGCCCGGCCTGCCGGCGGGAACGCGCGTTGAAGTCGAGTACCGTTACGCGTCCAACGGGCGCATTTCAGTCCGGGCGCGGGTGCCCAGCGTGCGCCAATCGGCCCAGGTGGAAATCCAGCGCGACACCGAGCGCGAACTCGGCACCCTCGATGCGTGGCGCAAGCGGCTGACAAGCGGCACGCCGGGCGACGACCCGACCCATGAGCCGACCGACCGGGCGTTCCGTATCAAGCGGCTCGACGCCCTTCATACTCAGGCCGGGGCCGTCGCGCTGAAGGGCCCGGTCCCGCCGAACCTCCAGCGGAGCCATCGGGCCGCCCTTGCGGCCGCGCAGGAACTCGAACGCGCCCGGACGGAACTGGCCCATGCCGAGGCGCTCCGGCAGTCGGCGGCCAGTCCCGCCGAGGCCGCTACGCTATCGGCCAAGGCCGCGCAAGCCCGCCTGGCCGTCCAGCATGCGCAAACCAATGCCGACTTCGCCACCCTCGTCCTCGGCCGCGAATGCCTTGCCGCCAACTTCATCCTGCCCGAAATGCAAGTCCTATTGCCCGAAATACAGAAACTCCGCGACGCGCTGGCAACTTCCACGTAGCGGGCACCGCCCCGCAGCTCAGTTGCAGGGGCGCGCGGGGTGAGGTAGCATACGGATAATCGATCCACTGGGATGAACCCCATGGTGCCGCTTCCAGTTTGACTTCGCAATGCCCGAATCATTCGACCCTTATCACCGCTGGCTGGGCATTCCGCCCAAACATCAGCCGCCCGACTATTATCGGCTGTTGGGCATCGAGCAGTTCGAGTCGGACCGCGAGGTCATCCGCGACGGGGCCGACCGGCAAATGGCGCACGTGCGCACCTACCAGTTGGGCGAGTGCTCCGCGCTTTCGCAGAAGATCCTCAACGAGTTGGCGGGGGCCAGGGCGTGTTTGCTCAATTCGGAACGGAAGGCAGCTTATGATGAGCGGTTGCGGGAACAGCTTGCCGGGCAGGCCGTCGTCGCGCCACCGGAGCCGTTACAACCTCCAATCCCGCCGCCCGTATTGATTGCACCGGAAGCCGTTGCACCTTCGCTAGAGCCCGGCGCCATTTCCGAAATCGGGACCGGCGCCGTGGTGACGCCGACCACAAAGCGTTACCGTCCTCCGGCGTTGGCGCTCACGGCAGGTGCCGCGGCGGCCTTGGTCTTGCTCGGGGCGCTCATCTGGTCGCTTTCCGGTGCAGGAGATCCTCAGACGCGCGACTCCGATTCGCCCGAGGTTGCCCATCGTCGTCCGGCAGAACGCGTTGCGCCGACCGCTGCCGAACGTCCGGAACCGCCGGATTCGCAACCGGCTGGCACCGCGCCCCCGCCGGCCGTCGCCCCGTTCGACGCGAAACAGGCGTCGCGGCACCAACAGGCATGGGCGAAGTATCTGAGCGTTCCTGTCGAGAAAACCAATTCCATCGGCATGGAGTTCGTACTTATCCCGCCCGGCGAGTTCATGATGGGCTCACCGGAAGACGAGGAGGGCAGGGACAGCGGACGGGAAAGTCCACAGCATCGGGTCCGGATTACGAAGCCGTTTTACCTGGGCAAATACCCGATCACCCAGCAGCAGTGGCAGGCCGTGATGGAAAGCAACCCGAGCCGCTTCAAGGGGCCGAAGAACCCGGTGGAGAACGTTCGCTGGGGCGACTGCCAGGAATTCCTTAGGAGGCTCAACAAGAGGGCGGCCGACCCGCGGCAAGGGTTCCGCCTTCCGACGGAGGCCGAGTGGGAATACGCCTGCCGGGCAGGTACGACCACGCGTTACAGCTTCGGGGACGACGCATCGCAGTTGGGCGAGTACGCTTGGTATGAGGACAACTCAGACGGGCAGACGCATCCGGTGGGCCAGAAGCGCCCAAACCCCTGGGGGCTTTACGACATGCACGGGAACGTGTATGAGTGGTGTGCCGACTGGTTCGACGAGAACTACTACGCGAACTCGGCGGTGAACGACCCGGCGGGCCCTTCATCGGGCTGGCTCCGCGTGGGCCGCGGCGGGGGCTGGGACAGCCTCGCCGGGTCCTGCCGGTCGGCCCTCCGCAGCCGGGTCCGGCCGGACGCGTTAGGCCGCCTCCTGGGTTTCCGCGTAGTCCTGGTTCCGGCCGACTCTCGGGAACCTTTGGACTCGGTAGCAAGCTCACCGCCCATTCCGGAGGAAGACGAACTGCCAGTTCCCGAACTCGAAGCGCGACTTGCGACATCGCCTGCGGCGGCGACTAGCGAGCAGAGTTTGAGCGATTTGGCCGAGGACCGCGAGACGTCCGTCGAACCGGCTGCCGACAGCCCGCCGGATAAGGCATTGGCATTCGGCGAAAGAAAGCCGGTCCCCGGTTCTTCCGAGCAGCAGGAGGTTCGTCGTGCGATCGACGACATCCATGAGACGGCGGCGTCTCAAGAGCCGGCAGAGGCTCTGAAGTTGGCCAACAAACTGGCGGAATTGGCTGAGAGGGCCGAAAACACGACGGAGCGGTTCGTGTTGCTCCGGCGTGCTTCAGAGCTGGCCTCCGACGGAGGCGATGCCCGGCGTATGCTGGAGCTTGTGGGTCGAATTGGTGAGGAGTACGAGGTCGATCAGCTTCTGGCTCAGGCTGTCATGCTTAATGGGTTTGCGGCCAAGGCCACCGGCGAAGAGAAGATTCTGGCACTGGTGGACGCTTCGGCAGGCGTTATCGAGGAGGCACTGGCCGCGGAACGCGTTGACTTGGCCAACTTGCTTTCGGATTTGGTGTATCAGGCCTGCGTGCCCCCTGCCCGTGTGGATCCCGTGGTTCGAGCGGCGGCCCTCGCTCGTCGCCGGGAGGTTCAGGCACTGCGGGAGCAATGGGAGAAGGTGCAGGAGGCCCGCGCGACCTTGGAGTCGAATCCCAACGACGAAGCGGCGAACACGATCGTGGGCAGTTGGTACTGCTATGTACATGATAATTGGGACCAGGCGCTGCCCCATTTCGCCAAAGGCTCCGACAGCGCTTTACAGGCCCTGGCCGATCGTGAGGTGAGCAGCCCCCCGGAGAGCGCCACGGCCCAGGTCGAGCTTGCGGACGCATGGTGGGACCTCGCGCAAACGGCCGAGCCGGATTCGAGCCGGGCATGGTTGACGCGGGCAAAATACTGGTACAAACAAGCGCATCCGCAAGTTACGAGCCCCCTGATGAAGGCAAAGGTGGCGCAGCGATTGGAGGAAAGTGCGAGTCTCAAGCTCCCCACCCCAAGGCGGCCTGACAGGATGCCCCCGCTGGCCGTCGCCCCGTTCGACGCGAAGCAGGCGGCGCGGCATCAACAGGCATGGGCGAAGTATCTGAGCGTTCCTGTCGAGAAAACCAATTCCATCGGCATGGAGTTCGTACTGATCCCGCCCGGCGAGTTCATAATGGGCTCACCGGAATCGGAGAAAGATCGGAGCAGCGACGAAGGCCCACAGCACCGGGTCCGGATTACGAAGCCGTTTTACTTAGGCGTATACCAAGTGACGCAGGGCGAGTACGAGCGGGTGATGGGAACAAACCCGAGTTATTTTTCACGTGGTGGCAATGGTCGTGGCCGGGTCTCGGGCCTGGACACGAGACGCTTTCCGGTGGAGCAGGTTTCGTGGAACAACGCAGTGGAGTTTTGCCAGCATCTTTCGGCATTAGCTGCGGAGCGATCGGCTGGCCGGGCATATCGTTTGCCGACGGAAGCCGAGTGGGAGTATGCTTGCCGGGCGGGTACGACGACACGGTATCACTTAGGTGACCATCTGGACACCAGCCAGGCTCGATTCGCTCAGCCAACCGGTTCCGGCCGGCCCGTGCCGGTTGGCAGTTATGGCCCGAACGGCTTCGGCTTGTACGACATCCACGGGAATGTATGGGAGTGGTGTTCCGACCGGTTGGACGAGAACTACTACGCGAACTCGCCGACAGACGATCCTCAGGGTCCTGCGTCTGGCTCGGGCCGCGTGTACCGCGGCGGGAGTTGGGCCTCCCCCGCCGGGAGCTGCCGGTCGGCGAACCGCAGCGGGCACGCGCCGGGCATCCGGGACGCCTACCGGGGCTTCCGCCTCGCCCTAGTTCCGGCGGACGAGGCAGGCAAGTAGCGCGAGCGAAGTGAGAGTCTGCCGCCGCTCGTGGTGCAGCGGGCGCGCGCATGCGCCAGGTAGCGTTGGGTTTGGCCGAAGCCCGCCAGTATCCTGCACACCCGACTGCCGGGTTGTCAGCGCGGCTGGTTTGGGGTAGCATTCCGGAGCCAGGATGTCTTCGCGAACGCTCCGGTGCAAGGACTTCAACATGGCCGAACCCTTCGACCCATATCATCGCTGGCTGGGCATTCCGCCCAAGCATCAACCGGCCGACTATTACCGGCTGTTGGGTATCGAGCGATTCGAGGAGGACCGCGAGGTCATTCGCGATGCGGCCGACCGGCAGATGGCGCACGTGCGCACCTACCAGTTGGGTGAGTGCTCCGCGCTTTCGCAGAAGATCCTCAACGAGTTGGCGGCAGCCCGCGTGTGCCTTCTGAATCCGGAGAAGAAGACGGCGTACGACAAGAAACTGCAGACCGAATTGGTGCCGCCCGACTTGCCGGAGGCCGCGATTCCACCTGAGGTGCCGCCGCTCAACGTGCCAACCGCTGTGCCGGTTGCCGCTTTTCCGCTGCCGGCCGCTTCGCGAGAGCCAGTTCCAATCGTGGTAGCGCACGATCCCGGATCGCC
>JAVEUP010000249.1:0-9669 GCA_034005525.1 Thermoguttaceae bacterium
GCTGTCTGCTTTGTAACAGCAGCTTGATGGAAGAGCCTTTTTCAGTAAATACCAATTACGAACATTTTCTCAGAAAGTGCAGTCCAGGTATAATGACACGTTAACCGCAAATTACCGTACAAAAAAGCCAATGCAACTGCTTGCTGTGCAAGCTACAAATGGCTGCACCTAGCACCTAACAACCAGCAACCGAGAGCGGTTCTCTGGCATGGTGGATCAGGGGCGGGTATACTGAGAATCAGGTCTGTAACCGTTCACGGGGGCGGCGCGGGCTGGTCTCTCTGCTGTACGCAAAAGGGGACAGTCCCATTTTCGCGGCGAACCGGTTGGCCGATTGGGCAGAGCACCCCGTGTGCCGCGAAAATTGCGACAGTCCCCGGTGAACGGTTGTCAGACGTCGGTGAAGCGGATGGTCCGCTGGGGATGGTTGCGAGGCTCTTCCGTTTCCAGGTGCAGACAGCCTTTGTTTCAGGGACGGCACAGCGGCGTGTGCCTGCTACATTGCCGAGGCCTGCACCTAGAAACGGAAGAACCGGTTGCGAAGGAGCATGATGTGAAACGGCATGCAGTGGTTGGGATGTGCTTGATGGTCGCATGCTGCGCGGCCGCAACGGCGGAGCAAGCGGCGGGCGCCGGGCAGGTGGAGGACGATTGGCTGCGGCAGGATGAACTGCGCGGTGCGCCGAACGACGGGGCGCGGGGCGGCGTCACCCGCGAAACCGATGCCGCGGGGGCCGTCGACGGCGTGGTGGATGGGACCTGGGGGTTCCATACCGAAAGCGAACCGGAACCGTGGTGGCAGGTCGACCTCGGCCGGCAGGTCGAACTCGGCCGCGTCGTGCTCTACAACCGGTGCGACGGCACCGGCTCGCGAAACCGCCACATTCTCGTTTTGCTCGGCGACGACGGGAACGAGTTCCGCCAGGTGTATCAGCATGACGGGACCGACTTCTGGGGCCACTCGGACGGCAAGCCGCTGGCGGTCGATCTGGCCGGCCAACGCGCACGGTTCGTCCGGCTTCAGCTTCCCGGCCGGAGCTACTTCCATCTCGACGAAGTGCAGGTGTATGCGGCCGGCGACGATACGAACGCCGCACTCGGAAGACCTGCGACGCAAAGCAGCCTCAGCCAGTGGTCCAAGCCGCATCGGCCCGGAGCGATCGGGCAGGAGCGAGTCTATTACACCGGGCAGGTCCTTGCCCGCGGGCTGAAACTGGCGGAAAAGCTCCGCCCGCTGGGCGCCGAGGTGGACGAGGGGGTGCGGGAGTTGACGCGCGTGGCGGGGCGGCTGGCCGAGCTTGCCGAGGACGCGCCGGAGGAGGAGCGGCGGGCGGTGTACTTCGAGGCGCGCTGGGCGGTGCGGCGCATGGCGCTGCGGAATCCGCTTCTGGACTTCGACGCCATTCTGTTCACCAAGCGCATCCCGCCCGGGTTCCCGCACATGTCGGACGAATACTACGGCTGGTGGTCGCGTGGCGGCGGCGGGCTGTTCGTGCTCGAAGGGTTCAAGAGCGGCAGCCCGCGGGTGCGCTGCCTGACCGAGGGCTGGGACGTGGGCAGCTTCATCCGGCCCGATCTGTCGTTTGACGGCACGCGGGTGCTGTTCGCCTACGCGAAGTTCTATCCAGAAGTGCATACGATTGCCGACAAGGTGGACAAGGACAACGTGCCGGAGGACGCGTTCTATCAGGTTTAT
This sequence comes from Thermoguttaceae bacterium, assembly GCA_034005525.1. Classification (GTDB taxonomy): domain Bacteria; phylum Planctomycetota; class Planctomycetia; order Pirellulales; family Thermoguttaceae; genus PWXP01. The sequence goes on from JAVEUP010000249.1 coordinate 1,697, forward strand.
GAGATGGGGCTGGACGGTTCGGGCGTGCGGCGGCTGACGCACGGCAAGTACGACAGTTTCGACGCCCGCTACCTGCCCAACGGCGATATCGTGTTCCTTTCCACGCGCAAGGGCCAGTCGGTGCAAGTGAGCCAGTGCACGGCGCAGGCGACACTCGACGCGCCCGATCTGCCGGACGCGTACGTGCGTTGCGGAGGCGGGAATAGTCGGCCGGTGCCGGTGTTCACGCTGCACCGTATGGCTGCCGACGGTGGGAACCTGCTGCCCATCTCGGCGTTCGAGAACTTCGAGTGGACGCCGTTTGTGGCGGCCGACGGGCGCATTCTGTACGCGCGGTGGGATTACATCGACCGGTTCAACGGCCCGTTCATGAGCCTCTGGTCGAAGAACCCCGACGGCACAAACCCGCAGCTTGTCTACGGCAACTACACGGCGCGGCCGCAGTGCGTGTTCGAGGCCCGGCCGGTGCCCGGCTCGCAGAAGCTGATTTTCACGGCGTCGGCGCACCATTCGAACCTGGGCGGGTCGATCGTGCTGCTGGACCGTAGCCGCGGCACGGAGGGCGATGGGCCGCTGCGGCGCCTGACGCCCGAGGTGTGCTTTCCGGAGACGGAGGGTTGGCCGGGGCATTACTACTTGAACCCGTACCCGCTCTCGGAAGATTTCTTCCTGACGGCGTGGAGCGACGCGCCGCTGCCGAAGCACACGATGCTGATGGACGCGAAGAACAATCCGACCACGTCGATGGGCGTGTACCTGGCCGATTCGCTGGGCAACCTGGAGCTGCTGTACCGCGACCCGGACATATCCAGCCTGACGCCGCTGCCGGTCCGCCCGCGGCGCCGGCCGCCGCCGGTGGCCGAGTTGGCGGCGTGGGCGGGACCGCAGGAAGGGCGGTTCCTGCTGCAAGACGTGTACCGCGGCATGGGCGGGCTGACGCGCGGGACGGTCCGCAGTCTGCGCGTGGTGGCCGTGCCGCCGAAGGTGCAGCCGCACATGAATCAGCCGGAGTTGGGCGTTTCGAGGGAGGACCCGGGCAAGTACGTGCTGGGCACCGTGCCGGTGGCCGCGGACGGCTCGGCGCATTTCCGCGTGCCCAGCGGCGTGCCCGTGCTATTCCAGGCCCTCGACGCCGACGGTTTCGCCGTGCAGACGATGCGGTCGCTCACCTACGTGCAGCCGGGCCAGACGCTCTCGTGCATCGGCTGCCACGAGCACCGCGACCTTTCACCGCCGGCCGGCAGTTTGCCGCTGGCGGCGCGGGAGGAGCCTGCCCGCTTGCGCCTCGGGCCGGAGGGTTCCTGGCCGCTGCGTTACGACCAGCTCGTGCAGCCGGTGCTAGACCGCGAGTGCGTTTCGTGCCATCGGCCCGACGCCGACGACCGCGAGGCCGCCGCCTTCGACCTGACGCCGGCCCGCTCGTACGAGAGCCTCATCCACTATGCCGACGACGACTTGAAGAAGCTGGCGTTCGAGCGGGACCAGTCGTTCGTGGGCGAGTGCGTCGCGCAGAACAGCAAGATCATGGCCCTGTTGGCCGCGGGACATCACGACGTGCGGCTGGACGCCGAGAGCCTCGAACGGCTGACCACCTGGCTGGACACCTATGCCCAGCGGCAGGGGCACTTCAGCGCGGAGCAAGAGCAGGAGCTGCACCAACTGAAGGCCGACTGGACCGATTTGCTGGCGCCTTCCGGGATGGCACGTCCCTGAGGCTCTCAGTGCGAACAACGCCATTTGCTCCTTCGCGAGCCCTATTCCGGATTATGCACGACGCGAGCTGCCGCTTGCTTTGGGACCATTTGCGGGCGTTTTCTTAGCGGAGCGGCGCGAGCCGCCCGGTTTTCCCACTGTAATACCGGACGGCTCGCGCCGTGCCGCTACAAAGTAAAGGGCATTGGGCTAGCACCCAGCGGCTAATGAATGATCCGGGCTATGCAGGATTATGGGCCAATGGAGAACAAACGCCGCGCGTTGGCACTTGTCACGTCCACAAGATGGCCGAGGCCGACGTTACGCAACTCGGCCAGCGAACCGGCAACGAAACGCAGATGCGCCGGCTCGTTCCGTTTCTGCCGGCCACGGAGCGGATGGGGCACTAGATAGGGACTGTCCGTCTCGATAAGCAGCCTATCCTCGGGAACCGTCCGGGCGATTTCCCGGAGAGGTCGGAATTTCCCGTTCAGGTACGTGACCATGCCCGAGAAGCTCAGGAAGAGGCCGAGTTCCAGGCACTCTTCGGCGAAGTCGGCACCTCCGCTGAATGAGTGGAGTACCCCTCGAAGTGGCCCCTTCTTGGCGGCATCGCGGAGCATGGGCACCAGATCGGCCTCGGCCTCGCGGCAGTGGACGACGACGGGGAGGCGGAACTCCTGTGCAAGTCGGAGATGGCGGTCGAAATAGTCTTGCTGAACGCCGAACGGCGCGAAATCCCAGTGGCGATCGAGGCCCGTCTCGCCTATGGCAACCACCTGCGGCTTGGCTGCCAGTTCAGCCACGCGAGTCCAATCGCTTTTGCCCGCTTCGGCGACATAGTTCGGCTGGATCCCAACCGCGGCGTAAACCGTTTCGCATTCCGTGGCGAGTTGTACGGCCGCCGCACTCGAATCGGCTGAAGTGCCCACGCAGAGTATAATAGAAACCCCCTCATGGAGTGCTCGATCGATCACCAGCAGGCGGTCGGCGTCGAATTCCGGCTGGTCGAGGTGAGCGTGAGTATCGATCATGCGGCCCGGCCTGGTGGCGAGAGCTTATAAAGCCTCACTTTATATGAGGTTACGTCAAACTCCACAAGCTCGGCCTAACCGGGGCCGACCCTCGGCCAGCGTCCGCTCGTAGCAACAATAGTGAATACGATACCCATCGTGTAGCGGGTTGCCAGGAAAAAATGCGATTCCTGGCCAATCAACACTTGACTTCGTGAATTGATGGAGTATCGTACAATGAATAGAGTGACCGCTCGAACTCCGTAAGGATGCTCTTGAAAGGGCAGTCAAAATAGGAGACCCGGGCGGAATAGCGAAGGAGCGTATCATGCTTGTGCTGTCGCGGAAGAAGAACGAGAGTATTGTCATCAACGATGATATTACCATCGTCGTCGTGGAAATTCGGGGAGACAAGGTCCGTCTTGGTGTCGAGGCGCCGAAGGAGGTGCCTGTCCACCGCCGTGAGGTTTTCGACGCGATTCATCGCGGGCAAGACCTTGTAGGGGACAAGGCGGCGAGTAAGGCCGATGCCGGGACCAGTGAATCCTGAGAGCCACGGGTCCGCACATATCGCTCTCGATTTCCAGACTTTCCTGCCCGAATACCCACCTGGGCCAAAGCAACCTTTTCCCGGCTCTTCCGTTTCCAGGTGCAGACCGCTTTGCTGAGGGACGGCACAGCGGCGTGTGCCCACTACATTGGTGCGGGCTAGAAACGGAAGAGGCACTTTCCTCTCACCTCGGCCATTCTTGCTGGGGCCATTGACTGTCGCTTCTATCTTGGGTATACAGAACCATTCGCACGCTGGCTAAGCCTGCGCGGCCCCGTCGTCTAGTCTGGTCTAGGACACAGGCCTTTCAAGCCTGCAACACGGGTTCAAATCCCGTCGGGGTCATTTTCTTACGGCTCTTCCGTTTCTAGGTGCAGACAGCCTTTATTTCAGAAACGGCACAGCGGCGTGTGCCTACTACATTGCCGCGGCCTGCACCTCGAACCGGAAGGGCCTTTTTTTCGCGGAACGGTCCCCATGAACGGCTACGATGCATTACTACTCGCTTCCTTCGGGGGTCCGGAAGGCCCCGACGAGGTCGTGCCGTTTCTGGAGAATGTCGTTCGCGGACGGCCGGTGCCCGCTGAGCGTTTGCAGGAAGTGGCCCGGCACTACGACCATTTCGATGGGGTTAGTCCGATCAATGCCCAGAACCGGGCCCTGCTGACGGCCTTGATTGCCGAGCTGAATGCGAACGGCCCCCCTCTGGCGGTATACTGGGGAAATCGGCATTGGCACCCTCTTCTCGAAGACACCGTGCGGCAGATGGCCGAAGACGGGATCACGCGGGCAATGGCGTTCTGCACGTCAGCCTTTGGCTCGTACCCCGGTTGCCGGCAGTACCGCGAAGATATCGAGCGTGCCAGGAAGGCCGTCGGCGAGGGGGCGCCTTCAATCGAGAAGCTGCGGCTGTTCTACAATCACCCGGGTTTCATCGAGGCGACGGCCGAGCGGGTTGCAGAGGCGTTGACTGAGATTACCGCAGACCACGGCAGTGCGTTTTCCACGGTTTTCACCGCCCATAGTCTGCCCCTGAGCATGGCCTCGTCGAGCCCGTATGAACGGCAACTCCGCGAGGCGTGTGGGCTGGTGGCCGAACGTGCCGGTTTGGCGCAATGGCATTTGGCCTATCAAAGCCGCAGCGGGCCGCCGGCTCAGCCCTGGCTTGAACCGGACGTCGGGCATGTCATCAGAACGCTTGCGACGGAAGGCGTTGACTGTCTGATTCTCGTACCCATTGGGTTCGTAAGCGAGCACATGGAGGTGGTATACGATCTGGACGTCGAGGCCGCCGACCTGTGCGAGGAGCTTGGTGTCGACATGGTTCGAGCCTCGACGGTGGGCTGTCATTCCCGTTTCGTGCAGATGATTCGCCAGTTGGCTGTCGAGAAACTCGACCCGTCCGCCCCACGGCTTGCCGTTGGCAACGACGGTCCTTCCGCCGACGATTGTGATCCCGCATGTTGCCCCCGCCCGGGGGAATGACGGGTCCTCGGCACCCGCAATGTTTACCTGAGCCGTTTGGCCGTTCGTTACCTTCCCCAATTGCCTTGGCGAAAGGGCTTTTGCCGCTTGCCTGCTTCTTGCCTTGGTGTATGGTTGACACGCGGCAACTGTTTGGCCGAAGGAGAACAAGAACCATGCCAAGGATAGCGGCAACTCTGGGCGTCTTTGGATTGGTTGTACTGGCGCTCGGGCTGAATATCGCCCAGTTCCCCATTGAGTACAGGGCAGGATCGCCCTCGGCGGTGTCGGAGGATGCGATCTCGCCGCACGAATCGACGCGACCGCCCACGGTGGCTCTGAAGCCCGCAGAGAACGAGCCGATGCAAGTGCGGCGCGAACCGGAGCAGGCCAGGTCAAGGCCGCAGTGGGACGAGGAGAAGCCGGACTGGGCCGAGCCTGTTCAGAAGCAGCGCAACGAGAAGCCGAAGTGGGAGGAGGAAGGTTTGGACTCGGACGACGAGAGCGGGGAGTGGCGCGACGAGACGCCGGACCACAACGAGAAAAGTCCGGATCACAACGGGAGGAAACCGGATCGCACCGAGAAGAAGCCCGACCCCGACGTGGTGGAGCCGGAACATGGCGAGGAGGCCGCGCGAGAGCCGTCAAAACCCGCAACGCCGACCGGAATCGACGAGGAGCCGGATTTCACGGGGATACCTGAGGAACAGGCGAGTGAGCCGAGTTCCTTCTCCCGGCAGAACACCACCCCGGCGACCGAGGCTACGCGGCAGTCTCCTTCCGATTCGATCGATCCTGCCTTCGAGCCCATGGAGCAATACACGCCGCCGGTCGTGGGCGGCATCTACAATCCGCTGGAACCTCAGCCACAGTCTGGGGGCGCCGCATCTTCCGGGGCCGAAACGATGGCGACGGAGCCAGCCGCCCCGGCGGCGCCGGCCGAAGCGGTGCCGGGTCCGCCATACGCCACAGCCGGTTCAGGTTTCGTAACCGATGGCCGAGCCATGGTGCCGATCGAGCGAGACCCTGCGAGCGAAACGCTGGAATCCAACCCGCCCGAGCAGGTAATCCGGTTGCCATCGGCCGACAACGTATGGCCCGGGATGCCTGCCACCGCGTTTCCCAGCGATGACTGGCTTCCCGCCGAGGGATATCCGAAAACGCAGTCAACGGAAGAATAATTCAGGGGCTCTCCCGTTTCTAGGTGCAGACGGCCTTTATTTCACAAACGGCACGGCGGCGTGTGCCTACTACATTGCCGCGGCCTGCACCTCGAAACGGAAGAGCCAATTCAGGCTTTGACCGTTGACGAGGTGCTGTCGCTTCGCGTACAACGTTGAAGATGGCGCGCTACCGGCCTGTGAACGGTGACGCCGGGCTCAGGTGCCCGTGAGCACTTTCAGTTGCTCCTTACTGGCGACCCCGACGTGCTCGCCCACGACTTGTCCGCCGCGGAAGACCTTCAGGCTGGGAATGGACCTGATTTCGTACTGACTGGCCAGTTGGGGGGCTTGGTCGACGTCGACCTTGACCACGAGCACATCGGGCGTTTCGCGGGCGAAGTCGTCGAGGATCGGCGCCTGAATTCGGCACGGAGGACACCAATCGGCGTAAAAGTCGACCAGAACCGGCCTATTTGCCCGAAGCACCAATTGCTCGAAATTGGATTCGTCGGCGTACTGAACCAGGCCGTGTTCGGGGGCATCCGGCGTTTCCTCGACCGTCAATTCGGTTTCTGATTGTGTCTGAGCACGCGCCAGTCCGGGCGAGTCGGAGCCACAACCCAAAGCCAGTGCGGCGATCAGCGTTGTTCCGACGCAGGTCAGGGCAAGTGGAAGGCGTTGAAAAAGCGAATTCATGACTGAAACCTTTCTCTTCTGAGGTAGGGTATGGCTTTGTAACGCATGTCGTCTATCTGAAATGGATGCGCCCGGGCTCGCCGAAGTTACAGTCAACGGGAAAGGGTCTGGGACTTTCTTTCCCCATATTTGGTGGGGGCAACCCGGCCTGTTCATGATTCTTGCTTGACTCCGGCAGAGTGCGGGGCAATCATATACTGTCGTGAATATCGGGGCTAGTGCTTTGTGAAGCTTTAGACTGTGCAACCCACCAGGGACTTACGCGACCTTATTCCCGTACCAGGAGAGCCATCGATGACTTCAATGCCCGCCGAACGAAGTGCCGTTTCAACTTGTCATGGAGTTTCCCGCCGCACGGCCATTGGGGCCCTGAGCGGGTCGTTCGTTGCCGGAGGTCTATGGCCTTGGGCGATGGGCGCCCGGGCGGGAGAACTGAAAGGCCGGATCCGCCAATCGGTCTGCCTGTGGTGCTACAACGGCTATTTGAAGCGCGAGGGCATGAACCTCGACGATTTCGCAGCCGAATGCGCGAAGATGGGACTGAAGTCGGTCGAACTCACCTCGCCCGACCAATGGCCCACGCTCAAGAAGCATGGCCTGACTTGCGCCATGACTCCCAGCCACGGCATTACGAAGGGGCTCAACCGGGTCGAGAATCACCAGGAATGTCTCGATCGGATACGCACGAGCATCGACGATACGGCGGACGCCGGCTTTCCCAACGTCATTTGCTTCTCGGGCAACCGGGAGGGCATGGACGACGAAGAGGGCCTGGCCAACTGCGTTACCGCACTGAAGAGCATCGCCTCTTACGCCGAGCAGAAGAAGGTGACCATTTGCCTGGAGTTTCTCAACTCAATCAATCACAAGGATTACATGGCCGACACCACTGCGTGGTGCGTGAAGCTGGTAGAGAAGGTTGGTTCGCCCCGCGTGAAGGTGCTGTACGACATCTACCATGCCGCCATGATGGAAGAGGACGTGCTGGCCGACATCCGGAAGCATCACGAGTGCTGGGGCCATTACCATACGGGCGGCTATCCGGGCCGGAACGAAATTGACGAAACGCAGCAACTCGACTATGCGAAGCTCATGCTGGCCATCGTTGAAAGCGGCTACAAGGGCTACGTGGGCCAGGAGTTCGTTCCGAAGCGTCCCGACGCGCTGAAAAGCCTCCGCCAGGCCGTGGCGCTATGCGACGTGTGAACCACCCCGAAAATAAAGGGGACAGGCGCATATATTGGGTAGCCAGCACAGTCTGGGGCGTCATGGCGAGTCAGGGTCAGGCCTACACTTTTTCTACAGCAAGACTTCCGTCACCGCTTGACAGCTTTGTGCCGGGTCGTTCGCGGTTGGGAAGGCGGTCGGCGTGCGGTGGGTGTTCGAATCGAGTAC
>JAVEUP010000059.1:0-9480 GCA_034005525.1 Thermoguttaceae bacterium
ACCCGGCGAAAACGCACGCTCTTGCGGGGAAGAGATTTTGGGGCGTGTCGTAAGTCCTTATGCGAAAAGGCGTTCCTGACAGCGCAACCGGCTCCCCCTGTTAACGGCAGCGTTGATCCGTCGTCGCAGTCGCGTACAATAGCGGCATTGCCGTCTTTCCGCGAACTGTTGCCCATGCCGCTACTGCCGCTTGCCCAAACACCGGACCCCAAGGCGACTGCGCTGGCCGCTGCCCTGCTGGTGGCGGTGGTCGCGTCGCTGGCATTCTGGGGCGTCATGTTCCAGCGGTATCGGGCGGGGCGGCCCATTCTGCCACGGGAACCCCACCCGGTCGTGCCCTGGCAGGGTATCGACGTGTTGGCGGTGTTGGCTGTGTACGTGATGTTCACCGCCTCGGCGGTTGGCGTTGTCCAATGGACGCTGCGTCCGGAATTGACGGAGCCGGTCCCCATTTACAGCGCGGAGGATTCGGACATGGCCCACGCCGTTCTCCAAGCGGTGGCGACTGGTCATTGGTGGGTGCTGGTGCTTGCGGCGGTGGCCGTGGTCATTGTGGCGCCGGTGGCTGAGGAGTTCTTGTTCCGCGTGCTGCTGCAGGGATGGCTTGAGGCGAGTGTCGAGCGATGGGCGCCGCTGTTGCCAAACCTGCGCCGGCTGATGCCCGGCGCGTCGGGTCCGATCCTCCTCAGCTCACTGCTGTTTGCGGCGGCGCATTTCAAAGTGGCCGGGTCCCCGTATCACACCGATTTCCTGGTAGCCATGATGCTCGGCACTACCGTGGCCGGGGTGCTGGCGGTGTGCTTCGGAGTGGTTTGGCTGCGATTCCGGGTGGGAGCGACGGCGGCCGACCTTGGGCTGGTGCGCGCCAGGCCGGAAGCTAGTCCTGGGCAAAAACCGCCTTCCGCGCTGGCCGGCGACGTTCGCTTGGGGCTCTGGTGGCTTGCGGGGCTCTTAGGGCCGATTTACGCGGTGCAAATTGCCTGCCATTTCACGCTGCCAAAGTACATTGCCCCCGACCCGATTCCCTTGTTCTTCCTTGCCCTCGGCCTCGGCATCCTGTACGCCCGCACGCACCGCCTCGTCCCATGCATCGTTCTGCACGCCGGGCTGAACGCGGTCAGCCTAACGCTGGGCTGGGCAACGCTCCCAGGCCCTTGACTGGCGGTAGTAGTAGCCGTGTCTCTCCGAGACTCGGAGTTCTACATCTCGGAGAGACGCCGCTACGGATTCTCTGGACTGCCGCGGTGCTGCGGGCGACGGGAGAAGGCCGACCAGATGTAGTAGACCGGGATGCCCAGCAGGATGCTGCCGACACTGTAGAGTGAGGGCCGGGGCCATTCCTTGAAGGCGAAGACTGCCGTGAACAGCGTGACCAGCAGGAAGATGGCTGGAACAACCGGGTACCCGGGCACGCGGAACGGCCGCTCTAAATCGGGCCGGCGCCAGCGAAGTACGTACACGGCCCCAATGAAGAGCATCGCGAACAGCGACAGCCCCACGGCGGCGTATTGGTACAGGTTCAGGAAATCCGTGGCGAAGAGGATAATGATTGCCAACAGGCTTTGCAGGATCATCCCGTAAACGGGGACCTGTCCCTTGGCGCTGATCCGTGCTGCGATTGAAGGAAACAGTCCGTTCCGTGCCATCGCGTAATACACTCGCGGGCCGGTGATAATGAACGCGCTGACGGTTGCCAGGAACGTCAGGCCCAGCAGCACGGAGAAGACGTTGGCGGCCCCTGCCCCGAAAAGGTTCTCGACGGCAAGTTGCGGGACTTGCGTGGCGTTATGGAATCCCACGTCGGCCAGGGGCACCGCGCAGGCGAACACCAGGTTGACAGTCAGATACAAGAGGACCACGGCCCCGGCCCCTAACAGCAGCGACCGGGGGAGGGTTTTTCCGGGGTTCCTGACCTCGCCGGCCAGGTAGCTGGCGGCGTTCCAGCCGCTGTAGGCGAACATGACGTAGAACAACTGGGTCGCGGCGGTGCCCAGCCCAACCTGCCCGATAGGCTCGCCTTCCGCGACGTGGGAGAGCCGTCCCCCACCGAATATCGCTGCGAGAACCACCAGGCCCAGGAACAGGCCGAGCTTGATCAGCGTGGTGAAGTCCTGGGTCCAGGCGGAAAGGCGGTGGCCGAGGAGGTTGGGCAGCGTGATGACAACGATGATGATCGCCGCCAGGACCTGGGTCTGATATCCGGTCCCCAGTCCGAACGGCGTCAGGAGATACTCTGCCGAGATGTAACTGGCCACTGCCAGCGGCGTCGCGAACCCGAGGAAGAACGAGGTCCAGCCCGACAGGAAGGCCGGCATCGGGCCGTAAGCCTCGCGCAGATAAACATACTCACCACCCGCCTGGGGAAGAGCGGCGGCCAGCTCTGCCACGCACAGCGCCCCGCATAGGGCCAACAACCCCCCTAGTACCCATAACCCAAAGATCAGGGGGTAATTCTGCAGCGAAGCCATCATGAAGCCGGGCGAAATCAGAATCCCGGTCCCGACCATGCTGGCGATCACCACGTAGGTGGCGGTGGACAAACCGAATTTTCGCTGTAATTCCTGTTCCGGCATTCCAGAGATCCTTGCAGTGAGCGAACGTCGCGGTTCATAGCTTAAGGTCTAATCGAGCCGGCGGGAAGGGTTGGTTCACGGGAGCTGCCTTCTCGGCACGGATTGCGGGAACACGCAGGGCCTACTGGACACACGGCCCAAAATCGCTAAACTGGGAGTTATTCTTACGAGCCCCGGTGTCGATCGACTCCGCGGGCGGTGAGCCACGGGGAATCGTCGCGGAGCGGGAGGTATGCCAAAAAAAGAGGAAGCCATTGAAGTTGAGGGCACGGTGACCGAGGCACTGGCCAACACCCGCTTCCGGGTGCAGTTGGAAAGTGGCCACCAGATAATCGCCCATGTAGCCGGCAAGATGCGGAAACATTTTATCCGCATTGTGCCGGGCGATCGTGTACGCGTCGAACTCTCGCCCTACGACCTCACGAAGGGGCGTATCACCTTTCGCGAACGGTAACCGTTCCCAAAAGACAGGATAGGTCCGATATTGGTAAAATAGGGCACTCCAAATCATGCCTATTTTACCACGATCGGACCTATCCCGTTTTTCGGGTGGTGATTCTTCGGCCCCTATTCACAGGCCATTTGTTGGGTTAGACTCATTGGGTTGACGTTCGCGGGTGTTCCGCGCTGTCCGAATCCCCCCGTTTCTCGCAAAGGAGACCGAGTTGTGAACAGAAGACTGCTGTCGTTGCTGGTCCTCGTGCTGTTGTTGGCCAGCGGAAGTCTGTGCATGGCACAAGAGGCGAAGCCGGTTGTGGTGATTTCTTTCTCCGGCTACGATGCACTTCGGGCCGATGCCCGATACCTCGGCCAACTCACCGGCCAGCCGGAATTGGCGGAAGCGCTGGACGGCATGATTGCCATGAGTACCGAAGGAAAGGGGTTGCAGGGACTGGACGGCAAGCGTTCCTGGGGCGCCGCGGTCTTCAGCAGAGACGAAGAGTTCTCCGTGGCAGTCTTCCTGCCGACGACCGACATCAAGGCACTGGCCGGCACGCTCGGTGCATTGAACTTCCAAGCTACCGACCAGGGCGACGGCACCTACCTGGTCCAAACGCCCATGCAGCCGCTGGTCATGAAGGAGCAGAATGGTTGGGCGCTGATGGCCGACCGGCCCGAAACGCTTGCCAACGTGCCCGACGATCCGACGAAGCTGCTCGGCCCGCTGGCCGGCAAGTACGACCTCGGCCTGATGGCCCACGTAGCCAACCTGCCTGAAGGCGTCCGCCAGATGATCGTTGCGCAAATTGGCATGGGCGCCGCTATGGGCATGCAACAGACGCCTGACGAGTCGGACGAGCAGTACGCGTTTCGCCGGGCCATGACTGAGCGGTCCATCCAGCAACTGACGACTATGATGGAAGAACTGGACCGGTTCCTGCTGGGTATCAGCATTGACGCTGAGGCCGGTGCAGGCACGCTCGAGGTGGCGGTCAGCGCGAAGCAAGAGACGAAACTCGCTGAGCAGTTTGCCCTGCTTAAGGAAACGAAAACGAACTTTGCCGGGTTCGACCAGCCGGAGGCCGCGATCTCGGCCATGTGGTCGTCGAAACTGACCGAAGAAGACGTCGAGCAGTTGAAGACGCTGCTCGATGGCGTGCAGTCGGCCGCTGCCGAAGAGCTTACCAAGCAGAACCTCAGCGAAGACGATATGACCGCCGCCAAGAAACTCATGGTGGAACTGTTTGAAGTTCTCGAAGACAATATCGACGCCAAAGTGGCCGACGGCGGCATGGTGGCCAAGCTCGGAGCCGACCAGCTCGCCATGGTGGCCGGAATGTACGTGGCCGACGGACCGAAGATCGAGGGACTGATCAAGGAGTTCATCGACCAGCTTGTCAAGGAGCAACCCGAGGCGAAAGACCACCTGAAACTCGACGCCGAAACGCACCAGGGGGTGAACCTGCACGTGCTGTCCGTTCCGACGGACGAAATGGAGGAGGGCGCCGAACCCATGCGGAAACTTGTCGGTGATCAACTCGACTTGATCGTGGGTGTTGGACCGAACAGCCTGTACCTGGCCGCCGGGCGCGATGCCGCCAGCGAGTTGAAGCAGGTGATCGATGCCTCGGAGGCTGCGCCGGACAAGCCTATCTCGCCGGCGAAGATGAGCATTGCCCTGGAGCCGATTGTCAAGTTGGTGGCCGACGTGGCCGACGACGACTCGGCGAAGCAAGTCGCCGGGGCGCTGGCTCTCGCACTGAGCCAATCGCCGGAGAAGGACCGCGTGACCATCGAGACGCGATCGATCCCCAACGGGTCGATGACGCGCATCACGCTTGAAGAAGGCGTCCTTCGGCTCATCGGCACCGGCGTCACGATGGCTATGCAGTCTGCGAATGCTCCCGGCGGTTTCTAACGGAAATGATTCGTAGGAAATCAGGCCGCGCAGGTCCTCGCCGGGCCTGCGCGAGCCGCTTCTTCCCGCACCCATCGACCGCTGGGACGGGGCCCGTTAATTCACGACGTTGCGCAGCGGCAAGCCGAGCAACGCCCGGCGGCATGCCTCCACGCTCTTCACGCGCATATCGAGCAGGCCCTCTTCGCTGTAGAAGGCGATGTGCGGATTGACGATCAGCCGGTGATGGGCCGGGTGCTCCGGGTCGCGCCAGGCGGCCATGAGCGGATGATCCGCCGCCGGCGGCTCCTGCTCAACGACATCGATCCCGGCGCCGGCCAACCAGCCGGAGGCCATCGCATCGGGCAGCGCAGCCGTATCGACCACCGCCCCGCGCGCCGTATTCACCAGGTAGGAGCCCTTGGGCATGCGGGCCATTGCGGCGGCGTCGATCAGATGCCGGGTTTCGTCGCCCAGCGGGCAGTGCAGGCTGACGACGTAGGATTGGGCCAGTAGTTCGTCGAGCGTTTCCACGCGGCGGATGCCCAAAGCCTTGTCGTAGCCGTCCGGCTTGTAGGGATCGTGGAAGACCACGTCCATGCCGAGCATCTTTGCCCGGAGCGCCGCGGCCGAGCCGATTCGTCCCAGCCCGACCACTCCGAATACGCGCCCCCGCAGTCGCCCCAGCGGCACGACGTCGCGGTAGGACCACGACCCTTGGCTGTCGCGGAGCTTCGAGTTGGCCAGGTGCGTGCCGCGTGTAAGCGATAAGGTTAAGGCGATGGCCGAATCGGCCACTTCCTCGGAGCCATAATCGGGCACATTGCAGAATGGGATACCCCGCTGTCTCGCCGCCGCGCCGTCGACATTATCGAAACCCGCCCCGGCGCGCACGATCACCCGGCATCTTTCCAGCCGGTCAATAATCTTTCGCGAAACGGAGATCTCGTGGAACACGACCAAGGCGTCGGCATCTTCGACGCGGCCGAGCAACTCGTCCTCGTGATGCGCGCAAAGTGCCTCGACGCGCGCCACGTCATTGAGCGCCTTGCGTTCCGGCTCCAGGTCGTCGTCGATGTAGTCGGTCAACACAACCCGATACGTTTCGCTCATACGGTGGACTTTCCGGGTTTGCACAACCTGGGAATCAAGGCTTCTAGCATACGCGGAGCGTGGACAATTTCAAGGGGAGCGCATAAAAAAAGCCCCCGGAAAGGCGGTGTCCCAGGGGGGCGGAGGACACGCATCGTTTCCGGGAGCGATTGGACGCTCCGCATTCCCGCGGCCCGGTAAGGACCGACGGAACGGGCGCACTAGGTGTTTCCGAAGCGCGCCGCATGCTTCCATACTGGCGGACAAGCGCTTCGCGGTCCGCAGGAATCTTGTGGGTGCAAGATCCCCGGATGCGGACCCATCCACGTGGATTGTGGCTCGTTCAACCGGCGAGCGGGTGCACACCGCAACCCGTCACCCTGGCCCACCATCAAGGCACAACTCCCTCTACGGCGGGAAATTCCGGCAGGTGTCGCAGGGGCCTCGTGCCCGCTGCCCGGGGATGCCTTACCCTGCCTCCATGTGTTATCCCCGTGACGTTTGTGAGATTATTCGATTTCTCCTGCGGCGTCAAGGGCGGTTTTTCAAGGTGTTTTTCTGCGGGTGGACAACGAGTCGGCAAGCGGTCGGTTGACACACCCCGCGTGCCAGACAATGATCATAGGATAGTTGCCCGCCGGCCGCAACCCCGGAAAAGGAGCCCCGCCATGATTCGTTTGATTCCTCCTACTTGCAGCCTGGCAACGGCAACTGTGCGTTGCCTGCTGGTCCTTCTTGGCGCGGTTTGTGTTTCAGCCGTGTGTCTTGGCCAGGAAGCCGGTGCCCCGCGCGATGCCGTTCTGACAAGCCTTGGCGACCGCGTGAGTCTCTTCTTTGAGAGCCTTGCACGCGATCAGGCGTCGGAGGCGTTTGGCGAGTTGCTCGTTGCGAGCACCTTAGCGGAGCGAGAGGACGATTTGAAGCAGTTGGTCGCGCAGACCGCGGAACTGGCTGCGAAATATGGGCGTTACCGCGGTGCGGAGCAGATTGGCGCGCGGCGCGTGGGTCAGGATCTTGTGCTGTTGAGGTACCTGGGCAAGTACGAGCAATGCCCCGTGGTGTGGACGTTCGTCTTCTACCGGCCGCCGCCGATTCCCGGCACGACGCCGCCCGAGCCTGATCCGTGGCGCGTAGTTAGCCTTCAGTTCCACACGGAATGGGAGCGTCTGTGGGACCGGTTGCCATGAAGTCCGCAAGGGATACCGGTTCTCCGGCCAGTTCCGACCCAAAGTGCCGCCGGATGCGTAGTGTTGATGAAAAGCCTCATCGTTGCCAAATGGCAGCAGCCCATTGCTCCCGGGCGTTCCCGGCCGCAACAGCGCCGGGCGCCTGAAGATTCGCGTTATCCGGCCCCTTGCTAGTCGTAGGGTTTCCCACAACAATGGTGGCCGAATTGATCCGGCCGAGGGCTGGATGCCGGTCCGGGGATGACACTGCGGCGTCACGCTTCCGAGCGATAAGCTATGCTTCAGGTATCGCGAGGACGTCACCGACGCTCGCTGAACCTCCTCGGAGTGTATCGCCCATTCCGGGCATCACGGCCTGCATCCTCTCGGCCGCTCCGAGGAAACGCGTAACGCTATTGATCGAGCAACTATGACATTCGTTCCGGCTTCATCCGGCGCGCCCATGCGCTCCTCCTCCGTGTGAAGCCGTTCAGCAAAACTCAGCGTGAGGAGGCGGAGCCATGCGACCGTCCGACAAGCGGCGTACCCGCGCACGTACTGCGCGACTGGAGACGTTCGAGCCCCGGGAGCTATTATCGGCGGTGCCGGTCTACGACTTCTGGCTCGACGATCAGCAACACCCGGAAACCGGTCTGTATGCCGATCTCAATCCGGCAATGACCAATGCCCACGCGTTGACGGGTCTCGACCAGGCGCGGGCGGCTTATGGCCTCACCGGCGCCGGCCAGACCGTGGCCGTCATCGACACCGGCATTGCGTATTCACATTACGCGCTGGGCGGCGGCTATGGCCCCGGATATCGCGTGGTGGGCGGATGGGATTTCACCAAGGCGAGCCCCAACGCCTTCGACAACGGTCCCTACGGATCCCACGGCACCCACGTGGCCGGCATCATTGGCAGCAGCGACAGCGTCTATACTGGCGTTGCGCCGGAAGTCGATCTGGTTGCCCTGCGCGTGTTCGACGACAACGGCGGCGGGTATTTCTCCTGGGTGGAGCAGGCTTTGTGGTGGGTCCACGAGAACCGCTTCGCATTCGAGAACCCCATTACCGCCGTCAACCTGTCGTTGGGGGCTTCCTACAACGCGGCTTCCCTCCCCTCCTGGGCGATGCTCGAAACCGCGCTGGCGCAATTGAAGGCCGACGGTATCTTCGTGGCGGTCGCGGCCGGCAATTCGTTCGCGCAGTACAACGCGCCCGGGCTGAGTTATCCGGCCGTAAGCCCCCGCGTCGTGGCGGTCGGCTCGGTCGCCGGCAACGGTTTGCTCAGCAGCTTTTCGCAACGGCATACCAGCATGATTGCGGCGCCCGGCCAGTCCATCATGAGTACGGTGCCCGATTACGTGGGCAACTATAACGGCGTTCACGACGACTTCGCCCGCTACTCCGGCACCAGCATGGCCACTCCGTACGTTGCCGGGGCCAGCGTCCTGTTGCGCGAAGCCTATGCGTTCGCCGGTATCGCCAATGTAAACCAGGCCGCGTTGTACAACGCCATGTACACGACGGCCGATACCTTCTTTGACGCCGCCACGCAGCAAACCTACAGACGCTTGAATCTCCAGGCCGCCATCGACACGATCATGCCGGCCGACGACTACGGCTCCACCGCCGCCACTGCCCACGCCATGGGAACCCTCGCCAGCGACCTGAGCCTCACCGGACACATCAGCCGGCTCGACGACGTTGACTGGTTCCAGTTCACCGCGGGCGCCGCGGGAACCGTTACGGTTACGGTCAACCCAACCTTGAGCC
The DNA here is from genome assembly GCA_034005525.1 of Thermoguttaceae bacterium. Classification (GTDB taxonomy): domain Bacteria; phylum Planctomycetota; class Planctomycetia; order Pirellulales; family Thermoguttaceae; genus PWXP01. The sequence continues at coordinate 8,946 of JAVEUP010000059.1, forward strand.
TTGCCCCGAAATGGAGCATCAATGGGTTTGCCGTTTCGGCGGGCAACGGCGGAAGGAGCATTACGTTTGACGTCGTGGCGGGGCAGACCTACCGCTTCGGCCTCGCCACTTCCGACGGACTGGGCCACTACAGCTTGTCGGCCGGCCTGAACGGGGGCGCTAACCCAGGCACGCTGCTCGACGTGCTGGTGGCCGATTTCACCGGCAACGGAATGGACGACATCGTCGGGCGATCCGCTCATGACGGCACATGGTGGATGGCGGTCAACCACGGCAACGGAGTCTTCACCAACGAGCGGTGGACCGGCTGGAACCCGAACGTCGAGTTGGTCGACGTCATGACCGCCGACTTCACCGGCGACGGCAAGGCCGATATCGCCGGCCGCGTCGCCGGCACCGGCGACTGGTGGGTCGCTGCGTCTACCGGTACCGGCTTCACCAACGCGAAATGGACGCGGTGGAACCCGAATCTCGAGTTGGTCGACGTCATGGCCGCCGACTTCACCGGCGACGGCAAGGCCGATATCGCCGGCCG
>JAVEUP010000059.1:9490-40022 GCA_034005525.1 Thermoguttaceae bacterium
CACCAACGCGAAATGGACGCGGTGGAACCCGAATCTCGAGTTGGTCGACGTCATGGCCGCCGACTTCACCGGCGACGGCAAGGCCGATATCGCCGGCCGCGTCGCCGGCACCGGCGACTGGTGGGTCGCTGCGTCTACCGGTACCGGCTTCACCAACGCGAAATGGACGCGGTGGAACCCGAATCTCGAGTTGGTCGACGTCATGGCCGCCGACTTCACCGGCGACGGCAAGGCCGATATCGCCGGCCGGATCGCCGGTAACGGCGACTGGTGGGTGGCAGAGTCCACCGGTACCGGTTTCGCCAACACGAAATGGACTCGTTGGAGCCGGAACCTGGAGTGGACTCCCGTACTGGTGGGCAATTTCACCGGCAGTGGTCGCGCCGACCTCATCGGCTGTAATGCCGCCAACGGCGACTGGTGGATCGCCAAGAACAGCGGCTCCAATAGCTTCGTCAACGAATGGTGGGGTCGCTCATCCGAACCGGCCGGTTGGAACTATTTGGCATTCAGCGGCAATAGGCCTTCCGCTGTTTCCCTGTCTGCAGGCGCGACCTTGGCGGGATGGTCGCCGGCCCTTCTCGAGGCCATCGCTCACTGGATCACCCTGGATTCTTCCGGTGAATCACTTGGACTGGGCCGAAACGATTCGTATGGGATTACCGCCCCCCAAGCGATTGTGCCTGACTGGGCGTCTGCCCCGTCGGGTACCGCCGCACTGGGGCGACTCGACGTACTCAGCGTGGTCCTCGATGAGTTGAATTACCTGCCCAGTCACGACAGTGCCGACAATGAACCCGCACAACCGGCTTGGTCGGTACGCGCCGATTGGCTGTTTGGCAGCGAGGACCACGGCAGCCAGTCGCCGGGTTGGGAAAGCCTGCTCGATAACCGGCCGCTTGACACCGCCGACCTCGACGCCTTCTACGCAACGCTGGAATGAACAGCGGCTGCGTCGCAACGGACGGGTCGGTCCCGCCCGGCCGCGTCGCCGTATGCAGTGGACGGTACCAATGCGCGCGGCACCAACGGCGATTTGCCCAATCGGCCCACTGGGCCGCCGCGAAAGAGTGACTGTCCTGCTACACGCAGTGGGGGAGAAAAACCCTCGCCGCGACTTCGGGAATGGCTGCCCCCGCTACTCCCGCGCACGCGGCTGTCTTGCGAACCCGAAGCCGAACAGGGCCAAAATGGCCAGCAGGAGTGACGACGGCTCGGGAACGTTGGCAATGAGGTTGGTAATCTGCACGCCGGTGGTGGTGCCGGACTGGACGAAGACCATCGTGTCCCAGATCGAAGGGTCGCGCACGTCGGCCCACATGTCGGTAATTCGCAGGTTGACGGCCGTGGTAGTCAGTTCGGTGAACTCCGTATCGCCGCGGGTAAGGTTCTGATAGAAGAGCCGCCCGCCGCCGTCGAAGCCTTCTCTGGTTGGGTTCCAGTTGGCCGTGAAGTCCATCACGTGCCGCAGGCGAATCCAATCGCCGAATGCGGCTTCGTCGCCCGTGATGGCGTAGCTGAACACGTCGCTGTAGCCGTTGCCGCCGTCGGCCAGTTCCCGGATGACGAACTGCTTGTTGACCACACCGAACGCCGGGGCACGTTCGTTCAGGTGACTTCCCACTTCTCGAAGGTGTAGTTTACATCGTCGGGCAGGTACACCACGGGCGTGGCCAGCGCAGGCATTGCCGCGAGGACGAAACACGGGAGGAGCCGAACGAAGAATCGTCGGAAGGAGAAGAGATGAAAGAACATCATTGCGCTCCTTGACCAAGCGTGAAAAGGACTCTGCCAAGCGTCCCGAAGGCACTGGTAACGTGGCGCCACACAAAACGGACTCGTGGGCAACGCCGCTTACTAAACCCCAGGCCGTCTTGCGGTACAAACTGACGACCCCCGAAACTAGGGAGGGGCGTCACTTCAACACACATTTACGATACCAAGGCGCACCGCAGAAATCAAGCATCCGGCAGAGATTATCGGAAACTGCGAGAGATTCGTCGGATTTCATAATTGACGCGGTTGCAGGGCCCAGTAGAATGAGGGAAGGACTCGGGAGGTCGTCGTCAAGGATGTCGGCATATCTTTGCTGCCGGAAGTTGTTTTCTGACATTCGCGGTCCGTCTTTATTCCTTTTCCATTTGGAGTTGTCCCGATGCGAGAGTTGCGTCCGATGAAGCGGGTCGGTTTCACCTTGGTTGAGCTTCTGGTGGTGATTACGATCATCGGTATTCTCATTGCCCTGTTGCTGCCTGCCGTCCAGAGCGCGCGCGAGGCGGCGCGGCGGCTCCAATGCCAGAACAACCTGAAACAACTCGCTTTGGCGGCCCTTTCCCATGAGAGCGCCTACGGTTACTACCCCGGCGGTGGCTGGGGGACCGAGTGGGCCGGCGACCCGGATCGTGGAGCGGGGGTCCGACAGCCGGGTGGATGGACCTATACCGTCCTGCCTTACCTGGAGCAGCAGGCGGTCTACGACCTCGGCCGCGACGGCCAACCTGATGTGGTCACCGACGGCCAGCGCGACGGTGCCTTGCAGCGGGCGAAGACGCCCCTGGCCGTCTTCAACTGCCCCTCCCGGCGCCGCGCGACGGTCTACGCCAAGTCGGACCCCCGGCCGGCGCATCATAATTCGCGCCAAGTGACGCAAGGCGCCGTCGGCGACTACGCCGTCAACGCCGGCAGTCACTTCAAAGGCGGTTACTGCTCGGGCCCGGGCAGCATAGCCGCCGCCACCTCCTTCAACTGGGAGACCCAGTGCAAGGTGTCGCTCGGCAACGGCCTGTCGTACACCCAATCGGAAGTGACGGTCGCCATGGTGCGCGACGGAACGTCGAATACCTACCTGCTGGGTGAAAAGCACGTACAGCCGAACCGCTACAACGACGGGCGGGACAAAGGCGACGACGACGATCCCTACGGCGGCTGCAGCGCCGATACCTACCGCTGGTGCGGCCTGTACCCGGACACCGGCGAGTACCTTACCCCGAAACCCGACACCTCCCACGCGACCGACCAGTACTTCAACATTTGGCGTTTTGGCAGCGCGCATTCCGGCGCGTGCCAGTTTGCCTTCTGCGACGGCAGCGTGCGCGGCATCAGTTACTCGATCGACCAGGCCGTCCATGCCGTCTTGGGCAACCGCCAAAGCGGACAGCCGGTGGACGCCTCAAAGTTCTGACTGGCACGGCGCCTTCCCACCTTCCCACCCATATCAACCCGAGGAGTTGCAGCGATGACCACACGCACCCAACCTGCTCGCCTTCGCGCTGCCGTTTGCACTGTGTTCGCATGGTTTGTCGGATTCTGGCCGGCCGGCGCCCCTGTACCGGCGGCAGAACTGCTCGTTGGCGCCGCCACGGCCGACATCACGCCCGATCAGTCCGTGCCATTGACCGGTTTCACGACCATGCGCGAATCGACCGGCGTCCACAGCCGTTGCGCGGTGAACGTGCTGGCCATCGAGTCGCGGGAAGGCGAAAGAGTCGTCGATCAGGCGATTCTCGTCTCGTGCGACCTGTGCGTGATTCGTCCCGGCATTCAAGACGGGTTTCGGAAGGTTGTGGCCGACAGGCTGCCCGGCTTCGATATCGAAAAGCTGTTCCTGGCGGCGACGCACACGCACGCCGCTCCTGTCCTGTTGCAGGACCGTTACGAGAGCTACGGCAACGCCATGCAGCCGAAGGATTACGTCCCGTTCATGTACGAACGCATGGCCGAGGCCGTCGTGAAGGCATGGGAGCGCCGTGCCCCCAGCGCCGCCGCGTGGGGCCTGGGCCATGCGGTCATCGGGCAGAACCGGCGCGCTGTGTACGAGGACGGCTCGGGCGTCATGTACGGCGATACCTCGAAGCCCAACTTCCGCCGTATCGAAGGTTACGAGGATCATTCGGTCCACGTGCTTTGCCTCTACGACGCAGAGAAGAATCCCCAGGCCGCCGTCATCAGCCTGGCCTGCCCGGCGCAGTCGGTCGGTGGCAGCCGGCTCAGCGCCGACTTCTGGCACGACGCCCGCGAACTGCTGCGCGAGCGCCACGGCGAGCAGCTTGTCGTGCTGGGGTTCGTCTCGGCGGCCGGCGACCAGGCGCCGAACCTGCTCTGGAACAAGGCGGCCGAGGCGCGCATGAACCGGCTGCGCGGGCTGAGCCAGACGCAGGAACTCGGCCGGCGCATTGCCAACGCGTTCGACGACGTGCTCGGCGTCATTGAGCAGGACGTCCGGGCCGACGTGCCGTTCGTTCACCGGGTGATCCGCACCGACCTGCCGGGGCGCGTCGTGACCGATGCGGAATACGCGCAGGCGAAGGCCGCCTGCGATGCGCTCGACGCGAAGGAGAAGATGGTCGGCTCCGACTGGTGGAACCGGCATTTCTGGGGCTACGTCGTTTCGCGGTACGAAACGCAGCAGCAGGGCGATCCCCTTTACCCCGTGGAGTTGCACGTGATGCGGCTGGGCGACCTGGCCATTGCCACGAACCCCTTCGAACTGTACCTCGACTACGGCGTCCAAATCGAGGCACGCAGCCCGGCGCCGCAAACCATGCTCATCCAGTTGGCCGCGCCGCTGGACTTCGCGTACTATCTTCCCACTCCGCGGGCGGTGGCCGCCGGCGGCTACAGCGCCGCGGTTACCCACAACCTGGTCGGCCCGGAAGGCGGGCAGGCCCTGGTCGACCACACCGTAGAGGCCATCGAGCAACTGTGGCGCAAACCAGCGAAATAGAAGGAGCCCTCCAATGTCCTACCAAACACGCCGCAGCTTTCTGAAGCAGACCGCAGCGGCCGGCGCATCGGCGCTGGCCGGCATGCACCTTGCCCGGGCCGTCCCTGCCGCCGACAGGCCGGCCGGGCTGAAGTACGCGATCTGTAACGAGACGTTCGTCGACTGGCCGCACGAGAAAGCGTGCCGATTTGCGGCCGAGTGCGGCTACGAAGCGCTGGAGATCGCCCCGTTTACGTTCAACACCGACGTGACGAGGATAACGGCCAACGAGCGGAAGTCCCTGCGAGCCACAGCCGAGAAGGCGGGAGTCCCCATCGTGGCGTTGCACTGGCTGCTGGCCAAGACGGCCGGGCTGCACCTGACCAGCCCGGAGAAAGCCGTGCGGCGCAACACGGCCGAGTACCTGACGGCCCTGGGCGACTTCTGCGGCGACTTGGGCGGCAGCGTCATGGTCTTCGGCTCACCCAGGCAACGCGACCTGCTGCCGGGTGTTGACATGGAACAGGGGCTCGCGTTCGCAACCGAGGTGCTGCAGGCAACCATGCCGGCGCTGAAGAAACGCAACGTGACCCTGGCCCTGGAGCCGCTGGGCCCCAACGACACGAACTTCCTGAACACCGGGGATGAGGCCGTGGCCCTGGCCAGGCGGGTCGATCATCCCAACTGCAAGCTGCTGCTGGACTGCAAGGCAATGTTTACCGAACCGGCGCCCATTCCCCAGATCATTCGCAAACACCACGAGTGGATGGTCCACTTCCACGCCAACGACTCGAATCTGCGGGGGCCGGGCATGGGCGATCTCGATTTCGTACCCATTTTCGAGGCCCTGTGCGACGTAAACTACCGGGGCTGGGTGTCCGTCGAAGTGTTCGACTACGAGCCCGGGGTCGAAGCCCTCGCCCGGGAGAGCATCGAGTACATGCGCAAGGTCGAGGCGAGAGTGTTCAAATAGGGCCGCCGTCCGCTTGACTTGTGGCGGCACTTCGGCCATGATGGAAGGAGCGTTGGTCCGCCGCGACCAATCGAAACTTTCCCCTCGAACCCCTTCCTGAAGTGAACCATGCCGAACACTACCCACCTGAAACGACGTGATTTCCTGCGTACCGCCGGCGCGAGTGCCGGGCTGCTGGCCTCCGGTGTGTGGCGCGAACTTGCCGCCGCTGAATCGGCCTCTCCCAACGCGAAACTCAATATCGCGTGCGTCGGCACCGCGAACCGTGCGGCAGCCGATATCAAGGGCGTGGCTGACGAAAATATCGTGGCGCTGTGCGATGTTGATCGAACCTACCTCGATCGGGCTAAGGGACAGTTCCCGGACGCTCGTACGTATGTCGATTACCGCGAAATGCTCGACAAGGAGGCCGACAGAATCGACGCGGTGGTCGTCGGCACAGCCGACCACCACCACGCGCTGCCTTCACTGACGGCAATCCGCGCCGGCAAACACGTGTACTGCGAGAAGCCGCTGACGCATACCGTCCGAGAGTCGCGCATTCTGGCCGAAGCCGCTGCCGAAAAGGGCGTGGCTACGCAAATGGGTACGCAAATCCATGCCGGCGAGAACTACCGCCGCGTGGTCGAAATCGTCCAGGCCGGCACACTCGGCGACGTTAAGGAAGTTCATGTCTGGGTGGGTAAGAACTGGGGCGGCGGCGATCGGCCCGAAGGCGGACAGGAACCGCCGGAAACGCTCAGTTGGGACCTGTGGCTCGGACCCGCGCCGGAGCGCCCGTTCTGGCCCGGCCGCTATCACCCGGGCCAGTGGCGCCGCTGGTGGGATTTCGGCGGCGGCACGATTGGCGACATGGCTTGCCACTTCATGGACCTGCCCTTCTGGGCGCTGAAGCTGCGGCACCCGACCTCCTGCGAGACGGAAGGGCCCGAAGTGCATCCGGAAACCTGCCCGATGGGCCTGATCGTCCGCTACGAGTTCCCAGAGCGCGAAGGCTTGCCGCCGGTGAAGTTCACCTGGTACGACGGGAACCTCATCCCGCGCGAAGTGGCGGGCGAGCGCGTGCCGGGCAGCGGTGTGATGTTCGTCGGCAGCGAGGGACACATGTTCGCCGACTATAACAGCTACCGGCTGTTCCCAGCCGACAAGTTTGCCAACTTCCAGCCGCCGGAGCCCACCATCCCGCGATCGATCGGACACCATGCCGAATGGATCAAGGCATGCAAGGACGGTTCGCCGACGACCTGCAACTTCGACTACTCCGGCGCCCTAACCGAGGCCGTGCTGCTGGGCAACGTGGCCTATCGGGTGGGCCAGAAGCTGCAGTGGGACGCCAAGAGCCTGAAGGCCACCAACTGCCCCGCGGCCGACGCCCTGGTCAGCAAGCAGTATCGGGCCGGTTGGGAAGTGGCGTAAGGTCTTGCTGCAGTGTGCCAAGTGGGACAACCCAGCCACAACCGTGGCGGAGGGTTGTCCCACGTAGGGTGGTGACAAGCAAGCCAAGACCCTGGCGGGCCTGCGGTCGTCTGGCCGGGCCCGCTTCCAGCGCACGGCGTGCAAACCGCCCCGGTCGTGGCTTGCGCAGGCCCACCAAGGATTTACGCGACCTTGTCCCGCCCTACGTGAACAACCCGGGCTTGCGCCACGCCTCCAATTCCCTATGCGGCGAAATCTTCATCCCCCCGTTCCCTCTTCCCCTTGTCTCCTCATCCCCTCTTCCCCCTCTCGCGTGCCTACTACAGTTCTCCGCGCTCGGCTCGCATCCAGCCGGCAACCATGAGCACCGGTACGGCAATGGCCGACGTGTAAAGCGCGGCGCCGAGCGCGTGGCGGAGTTGGGTGGTGAATGGGGCGGCTGTTTCGCGCAGGATGCTTTGCGTTGCGGCGACGCCGAGGCACCAGACGATCAGGGCGCCGAGCACCAGGGGCAACCGGACGGCGAGGTGCCGGCTGCGGATTTGTTGGAGAAGCCGGCCGAGCCCGAAGCCGACCAGCAGCATCCAGGCGGCCCCGACGCCAACGCGGCCCGGCGCAATCAGATCGCCCAGCAGTGCGACGGCCCCGGCCGTCAGGAATGCCCATCGGCTGCGAACCAGCAGCACCCATACGACGGCGACCAGCGCTACCAAGTCCGGCGTGACGTCGCCCACTCGCAACAACTCGCCCAGCGCAGTGTCGGCCACCGCCGCCAGGTAGATGAACAGAATGAGCAAGAGGTACGCCACGGAGGTTGCCTAATTCTCCTGCGGAATCACCGGCAGCAAAATGTGCGACGGCCGTTCCCGGTCGTGATAGACGGTGTTCACGGCCGTCTCGACGCGGCGGTTGTCGTTAAGCGGTTCGCCGGTGTTCGGATTGAGGTCGAACCGCGGGAAGTTACTGCTCGAAATGTCTACCCGAATCCGGTGCCCCTTCTTGAACACGTTCGACGCCGGGTACAGCTTGATCGTGACCGGGTAGACCTCGCCCGGCTCCATGAGCTTCTCCTCGGTGAGCGACTCGCGGAACCGGGTGCGGAGAATGCCGTCGCCGATCAGCAGGTCGAACCCGCCGGGGAAGTCCTCGCTGGGCGGGTAGACGTCGACCAGCTTGGCCGTGAAGTCGGTATCGGGCGCGGAGGACGAGATCCACAGCTTCACGGAAATCTCGCCGGTTACCTCGATGTCTTCCTCAAGCGGCTCCGTTTGGAATACCAGCACATCGTTCCGCGCGCTCAGCGGGATGGGATCGGGGAAGTTCCACACGTGCGGGCCGCCTCGCTGGTCCCAGGCGCCGGCAAGCAGGATGCCCTCGCCCGAGGAGATGCAGCCGCCGATGGTCGGCACGGGATCGCGCGGATCGAACTGGAAGCTGGTCGAGGCGTCGCCGGCCGGCGGCGTTGAGGCGGCCAGCCCGCCGCCGGGTTGGAGATGGTACTCGGTGTACTGCGTGCGTGCGAGCGGCCACTCCTGCTCGTCGCGCCAGTAGCCGCCGTGGTTGAGCTTGCCGTCGCCGGTCTTCCGGCCGTCGCCGGTGCCCATCACGAAGATGCGGACGGGCGTGGCGAAGGGCGCCTCGCGGCCGACGGCGTTCTCGGCGCCTTTGAGCCAGTGGTCGAACCACTGAAGCCGCCAGCCGAGGTGGTCGCGAATGCCGGCTTCACCCCCGAAGCTCACCTGCCCGTGCGCCGAGCCGCTCTGCGCGTTGTGAACCCACGGGCCCATGATCAGGTAGACCGGCCCCTCGATCGCCTCCGATAGGGCCATGTAATTGGCCGTCGTATTGCCGCCCCACGAGTCGTACCAGCCGCCGACGAGGTAGACGGGGATGTCCTTGTACAGTTCGGGGTAGTCGATAATGCTGTTCTGCTTCCAGAACTCGGTGTTGCCGCCCTGCCACATGGCCTCGACAAGCCACTCTTCATATTCCGGGGCGAACTTCAGCGGCGTCGTTCCATGCCGCAACGGCAGGTTGGCGAGGTACGCTTTGCGGTTGTCGTACATCTCCTTGAGCACGCCTGCGGTGCCGGGATCGCGTGCGTGCCGGCTGCCGCGTGCGGCGTCGCGGAGCGTCCAGTTCCAGAACCGCATCTCGAACGCCCCGGCGTTGCGCATGCTCTGATAGCCCATGTTCGACATCGCGTCCACAGGGATGACCGTGGCCAGCCCCGGCGCCTTGACCATGGCCATGGCATGCTGCGTACCGCCGAAGTACGAGGTGCCCATCATGCCGAACTTGCCGTCGGACCACGGCTGGGCGACGATCCACTCGGCCGTGTCGTAGCCGTCGGGTCCGTCGTCGGTGAGCATGTGCCACACGCCCTCCGAATTAAACCTTCCTCGCGTATCCTGCACCACGAACACGTAGCCGCGGGCGGCGTAGTACGTGCCGATTCCCTTATGGCCGCCCTTGCCGTAAGGCAGCCGCGTCACAATGGCCGGAAGCTTTCCGTCGATGGGTTTGCCGTCTTTCGCCGGCCGGTAGACATCGGTGGCCAGCCGCACGCCGTCCCGCATAGGCACCATCACGTCGGTTTCGGTCGCAACGTCGTACAGGGCTTCCCGGCCGAATGCCGGGACCAGCATCAGAAGCAGCACGCCTAGCATGCTCAACATAGCGAGACGCTTCGAGTGAGAGATCGGGTGGAATTGCATGGTGGTTTCCTCCTTGGAAATCAGAAAGTGGTTGTTATCGCGTTATCTCCGAAGCCTTTTGGAGTGCGGGAATCTATTCCCGCTTTTTGCGGCAGTGTCTCCTGTATTCGGCGGCTGGTGCGTGGTGTTGGGTGTGAGCGTCCGATTGAAAGCGGCGATGAATCGCCGCACTCCAAAGCGTTCGCATGCGTCGGCTCGGGCTCACAGCGAAACCCTGGCATAGCTGATTGTCTGCGACGTGCCGGCGCGGGTGCCGAGCAGATCGAGTGTGGTGGAGGGGGCGGAGCCGCCGCGGGGAGTGGCGGTGAAGAAAACCGTCATGGGATGCTGCATCGGTACGGTAATCGGCGGGGCGGGGGCGCCGCCGGGCGGTAACTCCATGATCCGGTTTTCGGAGAGCGGCTCGCCTGCCGCAGTGCGGCCGTGGACATAGTAGAAGACCAGCAGCCGGCCGTCGGGCATTACCTGAAAACGCCCGCGGCCGGGGATTTCCGTCGAGCCCTCCTCGCCGCCGGAAAGCAGCGTGCGGCGCGAGACGACCTCGCCGCGGCGGACCACGGCGTACTTCAGATTCCACATCCGTTTGATGTCGGGAAAGCGTTCGTTGCGCAGCCCCGGATGGATCGGGTTCTCGTGCCAGAGCATGTGGACGTCGCCGTCGTCCGCCACGTGCAGGTCGCAGGAGAAGAGCCAGCCGCCGGTCTTGTAGCAGTTGTCGATCTCGATCCAGTCGGAGAACCGGCCGGCGGCAACGTCGTCCGACCAGGTGTAATAGAGCTTCCGGAACCGCGGGCCCCACTGCCGGTGCGAGTCGCCCACGTCTGGCATGCGTTCCCACTGGTCGAAGGCCGAGTTGCCCACGAAGTGCACGGCCCGGTCCTTCAGTGCCACGTTGGGGTAGTTCACCCGCGTGCCGGTTGAACCGTAGGGCGCCTTCGAGGGATCTTCCCGTGGCAGCCACATCAGCTTGCCGGTGGTCCACTTCCCCTGCCGGTCGAGAAAGGCCCAGCAGGAATGCGTGAAGCCGATGTTCTGAAAGAGGACCAGTTCGCCGTTCACCCCGTCGGCAGCGAAGCTTCGGTAGGAGTGCTCGGTAAACCGGTGCGGCTCGGACCACGCGGGCAGCAGCGTCTTGTAGGGCGCCTTCGGATCAGCCGCCGCGAACTGGAGCACTTCGGGCCGGGACGGGCCGGCGTGCGCCTCCGGATCGGCCGATAGCGTCGGGTTGACCGACATCAGCAGCCGCCCGTCGGCGAAGCAGCCCATTGGACAGGGTTCGCGCGTGCGGTCCTTCGGGTCGGCCTGCTGAAGTTGCCAGCCACTCTCCTCGCGCCCGAAGAGCGTCCAACGGCAGTTGTTAAGCGGCTTGTAGTCCTTGAGTGTCTCCAGCCCGCTGGCGAACACGTTGTCGCCCAGCCGGACCAGGCACGTGTTGCCGTGGCACCACATGGGGTCGGCTCCGTTGTCGGCCGGCTCGAAGCGGTACACGTCTTCTTCCACCTCCACGACCGGGCGCAAGCCGCCGGCCGGCCGACCCGCCGGATCGGCGGCGCCCGAGTTTCTCGGTCCAAGCAGGAGGATTGAAGAAGCCGCGGCCGAACCGGCTGCTGCTGAAAGAAACTCCCGTCGCGATAGCTTCATCATGATCGCACCATTACCTTTCAGACGTGTTGAGGCGCAGGGTGGGTGGTTCCGGCTGTCTCAGCAGCCGGATTCACCCACGCGTCGACTGTCTTTGGATAGGCTACCTACACGACCCATCGGTGTCCAAGTCGCCTCGGGTGTCTTCGCCATTCTACCAGACCGGCAGCGGCGGTCCAAGCGACACGGCAAACGGCCATTGGATTTCCATCAACGACGCGTAAGGATGGCACTGTTGCCACGCGCGAATCTGTCCCGGGTCCGGTAGCAACGCCGCACGGCTCTGACGACCCTGCAGCCTGGACGTTGGCAAATGACTCCAATTTCAGATTCTCCTTTCCCTTTTCCCCCTTTCCCCTTTTCCCTTCCCTACTGAACCCTTTGGTGATACGCTGCCCTTCTTCCGCGCAGCAGCCGCGTCCACTCGCACGACTGGCGAACCGCATCCAGGCCCGGTAAAATCGTGGAATCGGTATGCGTCCGCGTCAACGTCAGCATCCAGGAGAAAATGATGGACCGCATTTGTCTGAGCACCTCGAACCACGTGCCCGCACTGTTGAAAAACAGGCTGTCGATCCTGTTAGCCGCTGTCTTGATCCTTCCGCCGTTTGGGGTTGTTTCCGCCGGCGCAGCGCAGGAGATCGGGCATACGTCGGCGGCCGACGATTTGCCGCCCGAACTCGAGTTGCTCGTGAAAATGGACGCCCAGCGCGATTACCGCTGGACGCTCATCGGCAAGAACGACAAAGCAGCGGAACAGGCGAAGCTGCATCCGGAGTTCAATGCCGTGGCAACGCTCTGGCATCTGCCCCTGGCTGCCAACCGGAGCGCGCTGAAGCTTGTCTTCGCCCATCCGGTGCGCACGGGCAACAACGTATTCCACCTCTATGTTCAGGCGGACGGCGACAAGAGCACGGGCAGAAAGGACGGGGGTATTCACCAAGGCGTGGATTACATGTTCACGCTCATCGACGGCGACCCACGGCACAGCAGCACCAGGCTCGACGTCTTCGAGGCCGACGGCAGGGGCCGCCGGGGCGCTTGCAGCGTGTGGATCCGGGACGAAACGCTTTACATCGTCGCCGAGATGACCCTGCGGCAGCACGAGGGGCGCTCCGTGTTCGACTACTACGTGTCGTCGTACGTCAGGGACAAAGGCCCCAGCGCAAGTCTGGGATATCATCATGCGGTTTCCGACCCGGCGCCGCAGACCGTCGATACGAGGCTGCTGGCGAATCCCGGCCTGGTCGTGGTCAACGGCACCGTCCCCGGCTGGCACCTGGTTGGGAGAGGCGCGGAGGAAGCGGTCCTTGCCGCCGCTGCGGAAGAGGACGCGGTGGCCGTCGGGCAGCTCTATGCCGGCGGCGGGCTCGTGCAAACGGCAAGCCTTTCCCCCGGGCACTACCTGCTGAGGGCATGGATCAAGACCGATACGTTCGCGACGCACCTGGGCGCGCTCGGATTCAGGATTCCCGTCGGGGTCCGGGGCGAGTATGTATGGACGGAGCTTCCTTTCTACGTGACCGGTTCGGATCGGGATGCAAGGCGGCCGGTGGACGTCGGCATTTGGCACGTCGGGTATCCGCCTACGCGGCATCACGGCGAAATCCGGGTGAAGGAGATGGAACTGGTGCGCCTGGGCGATACGGCGATGCCGGACCGGTGGGCGGAGACCCTGCCGGTCGATCCGCTGCACCGCCTGAAGCTGCTGGCTGCGTCGCCGGCCTGGGAGCGGCCGGGGAAAGTCGTCTTCCAGGACGCTTTCATCGGGACTGAGTTGTGGCTGATGACCCAAGAGGGCCAGGTCGATCATTCTTACGTCGGCCATCCCGACTTCAGCCACGAGGGCAAGTACCTGCACATCGGCCTGCGGCGCCGTCCGCGCGGACTGCTGCGGACGGACGGTTCGGCACGCCATCTGAACGATGCGTGGGGAGGGATCGTCTGGCCGTTCCCCTGGGAGCAGAAGCGGCTGCCCGCGGGGACCGATCCGATCGACTGGATCGTCACGTCGCGCACGCAGGTGGGCAGTCCCGGCCTGTTCACTCCGCCAATGGGCGCGGGGCAACAGGAGGGCGTTGCTCCGCAAAGCCCGGCCGGAAGCGAACTGCTGAACGTGGCGACCGGCGGCACCCATCGGGTCGAACTGCCAAGCCGGCCCGGGTGGCGGATCGTCCATTTTCCCGGCATCGCAAGCTACGGGGGCCGCGGGCCGAACATGCGGGAAATCGACCACGATGCCTTGGTGTGGCTTTCGGAACACAAGCGATCCCTGGGCCGGTCGGACATGGAGGGCGAATCGTTCACCGCGTTCGAGGTGCGCAGTATCTCCTCGAAACCGGAGGAAGACAAGCTCGAACCGGCCATGTCCAGTGTGTGGGGCAAGGCCGGCGACAACTGGCGCGACGCGGTCGACCGCGACGGCAACCGGTATTTCCTCTTCGAGTTGAACCGCGAGAACCTCCCCGACCACCCAGCCAATCCGTACCAGGCGTGGGCACTGCCCCTGACGCCGGGCGACGGCCGCGGGCTGCTGCGCGTGGTGTTCAATCCCAAGGTGAAGGTGACCGAGTTTCTTTCCACCCATACCGGCATGACGCCGCAGCCTTCTTTCAACTGGTGGGACTTCGCCGCCGGCCTGCCGCGGTCGGGCGACAACGCGGTCTTGCTCCTGGAGGACGACACGCTCGTTCACATGAGTTCATTGGGCATGCACAGCAGCTTTCGCGACACCATCCACACCAACTGCGCCCACAGCGGCGAGGTGACGTTTCTGGGCTCCTATCCGCGGCTCGACCGGATTACCTGGCCGCACGAGTTCCGGCGCGACCGGGACTTTGCGGTGGTGGCCAGCCACGCCGAGCCGGCGTCGCCCATCGTGATGCTCGACCTCGAACACGCGACCATCTGGACCTTGGCGTTGACCAACTTCCACGATTACGCAATCCGGTACAAAACCCGTTGGGACAAGGAGGCCTACCACAAGCCGATGTTCCGGCCGGCGCCCACCTTCAGCCCGGACTTCACCAAGGTGGTCTACTTCTCGTCCATGCTGACCGGCGACCAACCCGACCGAATATGGGGCGACGTGTACGTGGCCGTGGCCCGGTATCCCGAACCGCCCGCCAACCTGCGCAAGGAAGGCGGCGCGCTGGTCTGGGACATGCCGCGCCGACATGCCGAAATCGAAGGCTTCCGGCTCTACCGTTCCGGCGAGAGCGGGCAGGGTTACGCGCGGGTCGGCGACGGGCTGCTTTCGGGAGCACGGTATGAACTGCCGGCGGACGCCGAAGGATTCTACGTACTCACTTCGGTGGAGTATTCCGGGCTGGAAGGCCGCATGTTCTCCAACGAGGTGAACGTCGGCGGAGGCAGCGTCTTCCGGCGCTACCACCGCCCCGCCGCGGGAAAGATCGCCAGGCCGATGGCGCCCTTCTTCGAGCCTGCCGGAACCGCCGACGGATTCGCCGTGGCCGTTACCGATCCCGAACTGGTCTACCGCCAGCAGTTGGAGGAAGGGCTCAGCGGAGCCGTCACCATGCACGTCGCAATACCGCAAGCCGCAGCCGTGCGCATCCTGGCGAGGGTGCGCGGCATGTCGGCCCTGGAACGCGCCAGCTACACCACCGGCTGGCCTGCGCCGGGTGAGGCCGGCCGCGGGCGGTTCGTTGTCCGGATCGATGGGAAAGAGGCGGGCGCCGTCCCGGTCGAAGGACTCCCGTGGCGATGGGTTGCGCTCGATGCCGGCGAGGTTTCGCTGCCCGCAGGCACCATTGAGCTGCAACTCGCCACGCGCGACGCCGGCATTGCGGTGGACCATGTGCTTGTGACCAACGACCCCGACTTCATTCCGCAAGGCCGGGGCCAGGTGCCGGAGGAATTGGCGGCGGCGCCCCAGGGTCTGCGCGTTGAACCGCCGGACGCCGGCGCCGACACGGCGGCTTCCGAGTTGCTCAAGGCGCAAGCGCCCATCGTAAAGCTGGCATGGGACCCCGCGCCCGCGCCGCAGGGCGTTTCGCACTACAACGTATACCGCTCCGACGCCGAATCGTTCGACGCGGGCCCGGAAACGCTGCTGGGCAGCCCGCGCGAGCCGGCGTTTTACGACGTCGGCCTTCAGGCCGGGAAGACGGTCTACTATCGCGTCCGTGCCGTCGACGCCTGGGGCAACCAGTCGCCCGCCTCCGCGGCCCTGGCCGTGACGGCCGAGTAACCGATTCTTCACCGCCGCTGCTCCTGCGCCTTCAGCATGCGCTCGACGCGCTCGCGCTCCTTGCGGAGCGCTTCGGGGGGAATGGGCAAGGTGTGAAGTCGGAGCGTTCGAGCTGTTCGTCTGCCGGAACGGTCCGCATGCGCAAGCTGCGGAACCACACGTCGGCGCCGTGGTCCTGCAAGTACTTCCTGTCGCGTCAAGTTTTCTTTCCGGGCGCTTGGGGGCGACGTTCGAACCACGTCCACACGGCGCCGCGTTGGGCCAAGAGCCGGCGGAGTTCCTGCTTCTCGCGGATGAAGCTGCGGCGGAGCTGGCGGCGCAGTTCCTCGCACCGGCGCTTGCCGCGGGTGTACTGCTGCAAATCGTCCAGCAGATTGCGAACTCGCGCCGCCAGTTCGGGGCTGCGGCCGAGGTAGATCAAAGTGGGTCGGGGCACAGCTCCGCTGCCGACGACGCGCCGCCCGCTGCGCTGCCGGCAACGCACGCGAAAATAGGGGCCCAGGCGGTGCCCGCGATACGTTCGCCACGTGGCCTCCACGGAGCCGTAGTCGACGAAAAATGCCGCATGGGCGAGGATTGCGGCGCGGACCTGCTCAAACCGGGCCTCGATTTTTTGGGGGTCAATTATCGCGTTTTTCACATTCGCCCCCCCACTTTGACCCCCTTGGCTGTGGAGCCGGCCCCTTTCGGTTCGTCCGCTTCGGTGGCGGTCGCAGGCACGTCACAGCGCACCTCGAGGGGCGGTGGCAACTCGGCCGGCGTCTCCGACCGCCCGCGCAGCTCGCGGAGCCGGCTCAGGAAGTGACCGACCTTGACCTTGGCGTGCAACGTGCGGAGGTGTTGATCGATCATGTGACAGCGGTCGTGCCGGAGGTTGAGGATCGACGTCTTGAGGTAGTCTTGCATGACCTCGTGTTGTTCGAGAATCTCCAGCCACATGAGGTGGACGATGGTGATGCCCACGGAGCGCTCCAGGGGATCCTCGGCCTCTGCCACGAGTCGGCGGTAGGCGGGCTCGACGATGTCGGCCACGGCTTGGCGCACGGCCTCGGGCATGTTGTGGAAATCGACATCTTCGGGGATCCAAGCCGGCGGGCGGTCCGGGCCGCGCCTTCGGGCCGGGAATCCCGCGTCTTGCGGCACGAGCGCCGCGGATTTCGGCGGCGCGCTCGCGGCGCTCTGGTTCGGATTGCGTCGCATGGCAAGTCTCGGTCGGGTCGGGCAGGAACATATACGTTTGTACACGTATCCAAGCCTACCAAATCCGACGTCGGATTGCAAGGCCGAAAAAGAGGCCATGCCTTAAGGCCCGCGTTCGGGCGCCATAAGTTGGCTTTCACCCCGCCGGAACCCATCCAATAGTGACGAGCGGCTTCCAGCACAAGTCTCTATCGTGCAGGATGCTACGAACTGCTCACAGCCTCGCTTGCGGCGTGTTAGGCGGTCGACGCCGACAAGACAACATCCCTACCCCAAATCGCCGCCCTCCGCTAGAGCGGCAAGGGACGCCGGGGTTGGCGCGATAGGCGGACCAGATAACACGCGGACAGCGAAATCGCGAAATGATGGCAGGGTCTTGACCGGCAACGGGTTACGGGCCAAAATTGGCGTTGACTCGGGGGTTCTTATCCCGCCGAATCGGCGGGCCTAACGAATTAGCACGGCGATAGGCCGGCGGGATAAATACAAGTTCGCGCTCGCACATGGGACACTTTGAACACATCTGAAGGAATCAACAACCATGGCGCTCAACGAGACGATCATCGGGGTTGCCGGCGCAGTCCTCGGTGCCGGAGTGTCGCACATCCTCTCTTCTTGGTCGGATAGAAGCCGCCCCTCGGGTAGCTTCGTCCGGATTTCCGAGCGAACCAAAGTCCCGACAACTGCCGAGGAGCAGCTTGTACACTTCCCTGCCACTTTAGCGGCAAAATACAACGCACATGCGGCCCTTCCCGGTGGCGTCAATCCCAGCAAAGACGTACCAATACGGGCATACCTCGAACAGGTAGAGAAGATCGTTGGGATGGTTCGCTTACGTCTGAGCCAATTGACCCACTACAAACGGGTTCTTCAAAGCCTCTTCACCCACCTCGACCGCAACAATGCCATCGGCTTCGCGGAGTCGTTTTCGGAGTATAACGATTTCTTGTGGGGCTATATCCACGGTCGGTGCAGGCGGTTCATCAGCCCGCCGACCGTTCCGGCTGACCCCGTCGACGTCGCCGCCATACGCCCCGTTGTTCGACTTCACGTCTTGCGTGATGACGATGGCGATTTTGTCATCGACATCGAGAACTCGGTCCACCGCATCGGCCTGATTTGGTCCTCCGAGGAGGTGCCAGAAAAGAAACAGCGAGCCGAAAGGGCAGCCGGTGCCGTTGCCAAGGACATTGCCGAATTCCACCGGGACAACCTGCGCACGCTTCTGGGCGCCGTGGACGTCGAGCTCGAACAGCATCTGAATGAACTCTCCGGGATTCTTACGGAGACGCTCGCGGAGAGACGTCGTTTTTCCTTTCTTTCTGTGACGGTGCTCATTCGGAATAGAGGAAAGCGATCGTTCTGTGTCGACCCGGAAGCGAGGTTATTTGTCCAGACGCGCAATTACACCTGCATGCACGAGGACACCGGCGTCGCCGAGGCTATTGCAGATGACGTGTGCTTTGACCTGGTACTCGTCGACCCGGAGCCGAACGGCGTTCTCGAAATCGCGGCGGGCAGTTCACGGCTGCTCGAATTCTCGACGAAGGAGATATTCAGCGCGCATGAGAACTACCGCGCGTTGCGGCAGCTTGCGCATGTCGCCGAAAGAAGGTGCCGAGTCGGATTCCTGGCATACACGGAGGGCCGAAGAGAAAGCGTCGTTTACACGAGGCCCGCCATGTTTTCGATCCGCCAGACCACGCCAAACATTCCGGCAATTCCGTGGTGATCGACTGCGTATTGTCCGCGCGAACCAGCGGATGGACCAGAGCGGCCGGTGGCTGCGGTTTTCGACAATGGATGACCACCACCGGCCGCCTGGTCATCCGTGTCGTTCGTCCTTAGAAACCGATGGCGAAATCCACTGCTTACATTGAAACGACTGGGGGAAGTCAGGGTCAGGGAAGTCAGGGTCAGGCTTTAAATGTTAACTTTGCAGGATCAGCACAACTTAACATTTAAAGCCTGACCCCGATCTGCTCAAAGCCTGACCCCGATCTGCTCTTCAGCAGGTCGATCAGGTCAGTGGTGTATTCGGCAAGCGAGTAGTCGGGCTGGACTTCGCCCAGCTTCGATGGCGGGCGGCGGTCGCCCATGATGGGGCGGGAACGATCTTTCTGCCGGTAGCTGAACCCTTGCCGCAGCACGTGCTTGGCCGACGATGCGTGCTGCCACACGGCTGGCGGCACGCGCTCGACGGTATTCGGGAACCCGGACGAAGTTCCCATCCACGACTGGCAGAAGGAGGAACTCGCCCGGCGCAAGGCGAACTTGACCAGCCGACCGGCGGCCGGGGTTTCTTGGGAGGAGGTCAAGCGCAGGATCAGGAGCCGCTATGGCCGTTGACTTTGCTGCGTCTTCCACGCATGCCGTGACCTCGACAAGTGGCGGTCAAGGTTAACCTAATTGGGACACAGTTCATTCCCGCCACGCGGTCCATGCCCTCGGCAGGGCGAACGGCAGGTTCGGCGCTGAGTTGCTCTTCGTTTACGTCCCAGGATATCGGCCGGCGCGGATCAACTCGGCGCGTTCCGCGATTCGCTCGTACGAATTCAACCGCAGCAGTTCGACCGTTGCGCGTCCTTCAGGGGTGATGCCGACGATGCTCGCGTCCTCGACGCGAAAATGGTCGTCCCACCGCTGGGTCCGAGGATTGTACAGGCGTACCAACTCTTGAGCTTCCGGGTCGATCGCGCCAATGTCACTTCCCTTGCGACGGTTGCACGTCGTGCAGGACAAGGCAAGATTGTCGGCCGTGGTCGGGCCGCCATGTTTCTCCGCAATAATGTGGTCCACCTGATGAGCCGACGCGGCAAAATCCTGGTGAAGGCGACAGTACTCGCAGTGATTCGCCGCGCGCCGAATTACTTGCTGCCGGACCTCGAAGGATGGTCGCGTGGTCATTGGTCCGACTGCCGGAGCGACCGGGCTTTCAGCATGCGCACCAGATGCTCGAACCGCTCGAAATCGTCGAGTTCAGCCGCTTCGTCCGCCGTCACGGTTCCCTCGCGACTCTTCTCCAACAGCCGGTCGAGGCGGGCCTGCTGCGGTTCCGACAGCCGAAAGCCAAGCAGCCGCTTCGACTCGACTCCGGCGCTGAGCAAATCGAGCAGATCGTCGTAAATGGCCGACTGGCCGATGGTAGCCATACAGGAATCCTCTCTTTCCGACGCGAACAGCAGAGCGTTGCTGTTGCCGCACAACCCTCACTTTAGCTCCAAAGCGGCCCGCGGTCAACCCCCGTTCATCTCAGCCAGGGGTCGGGAATCGTTCGCCGCGGACGGGGTGTTGCGAGGGCGTTGTGCCCGCGCAGTTCGGCAACGGGCATCAGGGGGCCGGAGCAAACGCGGTCGACCAGGCGGGCTTGGTCGGGCTCAGGGGGCGACGGGAAATCAGGGTCAGGCCACTTTGCGATTTTCTTGGTTTGGTGATTTGCCGTCATCGATTCCGGCATGGCAAGAACCGCGTTTGTGCGTGTTCTGGGTGAGTTGAACCACATACAGAGCCATGCCGACCACGCCCTTCGTGCCTCAGGGACGTGCCACCCGACCGCCAAAGAATTTCAGCGCACACCATGGGCTCTTCCGTTTCGTGGTCCAGGCGACCATAATACTGCAGGCGCAGCGTCCGCGCCTTCGTCCTGCAAGGCGGTCTGCAACTGGAGACGGAAGAGGCTCCGCATGTCCACGACAGCGAACGACTCAACCTGTAACGATGGCGAGCATTTCCGGGCGGCGCTGCGCCTGGCGCTGGTTACAGGCGTCGGGCCGCGAATCCGCCGGGCACTGCTCGAACGGTTCGGCTCGGCGCAAGGCGTGTTCGCCGCGGCGCCCAGCGACATTCGCGAGGTCAAGGGCGTCGGCGCGACCCTGCTCGGGCGCATCCTGGCGGCCGAGCGCGATATCGACGTCGACGGCGAACTGCAGCGGTGCCGCAAGCACCAGATCGGCGTCCTCGTGGAGACCGACGATGCCTATCCCCGCGTACTCCGCGAAATCCACGACCCGCCCGGCGTGCTGTTCGTGCGCGGCGGACTGAAGCCTGCCGATGCACTGGCCGTCGGCATTGTCGGCACGCGGCACGGTACGCAATACGGGCTGCGGCAGGCGGAGCGGCTGGGAGCGAGCCTCGCCCGCGCCGGGCTGACCGTCGTCAGCGGGCTTGCCCGCGGGATCGACGCCGCCGCGCATCGCGGCGCCCTGGCGGCCGGGGGGCGCACTTTGGCCGTACTGGCCGGCGGGGTGCTGAATATCTATCCACCGGAACACGCCTCGCTGGCCGTCGAGGTGGCCCGGCAGGGCGCCGTCCTGAGCGAGGCGCCGCCCCTGTTCCAGCCGCTGGCCGGCGGGTTCCCGCAACGGAACCGGATTATCAGCGGGCTGTCGCTGGGGGTGATCGTGGTCGAGGCGGCCGAGCGCAGCGGGGCGCTGATTACCGCGCGGCATGCCATGGAGCAGGGTCGCGAGGTATTCGCCGTGCCCGGCAGCGTGGAGAGCCGCACCTCGCGCGGCTGCCACCGGCTGCTTCGCGACGGGGCCACGCTGGTCGAATCGGCCGACGACGTGCTCGAGCAGCTTGGCCCGCTGGTCGAGGCCGCTCCCCGCGACGACGGCCCGCCCATCCGCCATCCGGCCGAACTGCAACTGAACGAGCTGGAGCAGCAAGTCCTCGCCGCCATCGGCCCCGATGCGACGCCCATCGACCATGTCGTCGCCGAAAGCAGGCTGCCCGTGCCGCAAGTCCTGTCGATTCTCAGCGTGCTGGAAATGCGCCGGCTGGTCCGCCGGCTCAGCGGCGCTATGGTTGCCAGAACGTGAACACCGCAATATAATGTGCGTTTGGGGCTGTTCGCGAGGGCGCGACGGAGGGAGAAGAGGAGAACGGTCGTCGAATCGTGCAGCCGGAGGGCAGTGGCAATGCAGCACATGGGTGTGTGGAGTATCGTGTTGTTGGTCGTGGCGGCCTACGTGGCCGTTCTGGCCCTGGTCCGCCTGATGGCGAAGCGGCGGGATCAAATGGTCGAGCAGTTCCGCGAAGAGGTCGAGCGGGAGAAGAAGGCCAAAGAGGAAGAACGCAAACGAAAGGCCTTCGAGGAACTCGGCCGGAAGTCGGCGTAAGTCATGCCCCGTCGCGTATACATCGAAACGCTCGGCTGCCAGATGAACGTGCTCGACAGTGAACTGCTGGGCGCGGCTCTGGAAGACGCCGGTTATGAACTGGTCGGGACGCGCCGCCTGGCCGACGTCGTGCTGCTGAATACGTGCAGCGTGCGCCAGCATGCGGAGGATAAGGTCTATAGCGCCTTGGGACGGCTGAAGCACCTGAAGGAACAGAAGCCCGGCACGGTCATCGGCGTGCTCGGCTGCATGGCCCAAAAGGACCGCGAGCGCATCTTCCGGCGGGCGCCGCACGTGGACCTGGTCGTTGGCCCGGGGCAGCTCGGCCGGGTTCGCGAACTGATCGAGCAGGCCGCGGCGGGCGCAAGCCCGCAAATGGCACTGAGCCTGGACCGCACGGCCGGCACGCGGGCGGAAGTTGCCGACAGTTTCGCCCGCCTGGACTTCGCCGCGCCGCCCCGGCGGCCGGCGGCCACCCAGGCGATGGTGCGGGCGATGTTCGGCTGCGACAACTTCTGCACATACTGCATCGTGCCCAGCGTTCGCGGCCCCGAGCAGTGCCGCCCGGCCGGCGAAATCGTGGCCGAGGTTCAGCGCCTGGCCGGCGAAGGCTGCATCGAGGTGACCCTGCTGGGCCAAACGGTCAACAGCTATGCCGACGCCGGTGGCGGAACAACCCTTCGGCTAAGCGACTTGCTGGAACAGCTTAACGAAATCGGCGGGTTGCAGCGAATCCGTTTCGTTACAAACCACCCGAAATACATGACCGACGACCTGCTGGCGGCCGTGCGCGATCTGGACAGAGTATGCCCCTACCTGCACGTGCCGGCGCAGAGCGGCTCGGACGCGATCCTCGCACGAATGAAACGCGGCTATACGGCCGGGTATTACCGCGACATGCTCCGTCGCATTTACGAGACGATTCCCGGCGCGGCGGTCACCAGCGACTTCATCGTCGGCTTTTGCGGCGAGACGGAGGCCGACTTCCAGCAGACGGCCGACCTGGTGCGCGAAGGCCGGTTCAAGAACAGCTTCATTTTCAAATACAGCCCTCGGCCCGGCACCAAGGCGGCCGAACTCTTTGCCGACGACGTGCCCGAGGAAGTCAAGCGGCGCCGCAATAATGAACTGCTCGCCCTGCAAAACGCCATCAGCCTGGAGGACAACCGGCGGCTGATCGGCCGGCGGGTGGAAGTGCTGGTCGAGGGCCCCAGCAAGACGGCCCGGAAACGGGGCGAAACGGGCGACCTGCGGCAACTCGTCGGCCGCACCGCCTGCGACCGCATCGTCGTCTTCAACGGGCCGACCTCGCTGACCGGCCGGCTTGCCGAGGTCGAGATCGACCGGGCCGAGCCGGTCACCCTGTTTGGGCGGCTGCCCTGAAACGGGATTGATCCCGTTTTGTGTTCCGCCCGGGGCAGTGGAAAAAGCCTGTTTGCGTTGGGGCTGGATGGGCTGGAATCAGGGCGTTAGTCCCGCAGGGACGAGCCTAAACAAGCCCAGGGTAGAGCGGCGTGAGGAACGAACGCCGCGCAACCCTGGGTTGTGGGAAGAAGCCCGAAGGGCTGGCCCTAATCGGAAGACACGACCATGCCGCAATCGTTGGCCTGCGAAAATTGCGACAGTCCCCTGTGAACGGTTACGGCAGGAGTGGCCAACAAACCCGCTCAGCCCAAGGTTGCGAAATAGGCGTCGAGCCGATCCGGCTCGACGGACTGGTCGTCGAGCAGAGCGTCCGAACCCACCAGCGCGGAAGCTGCGTCAGTGTCGGGCAACCAGCGGACCCCCGGGCCGAGCGCCGGTTGCATCAGGCCGCTGTCAGTGTGGTCGTAACCGAGCAAGTGCCCCAGTTCGTGCATCACCGCGGTGAGCAGGTCGATGCGATGCACGGCGCCGGTGCCGGGCCGGGCCGTCAGTTCGCCCAGCCGGCCGCCGGGCTCGAAGTCGGCGTTGGTGGGACTTAAGTACCAGCCGAAGCCGGCGGCATTGTGGTCGATCTGGATGGTAGTGCCCACCGTGCGGCCGAGCATCAGGCCCGGCAGGTCGACAATGTGCACCTGAAATGCCACCTGCTCCAAATCGACCGACATGCGCAGCACCGCCTCCTCCACGATCGGCTGCAACGCCGATTGGGAGATGGGAGTTGGGAGTTGGGAGTCGGGGGAGAACTGGGAGATGGGAGTTGGGGCATAGGCGGCGTGGAGGGCCGCCGGGGCGGGTGCGAAATTGCCCACCAGTACCTGACCCCACGCGAGGGTCGGGTTCCAGCGCGTCCATTTCGCGTTGGTGAAGCCGGTGCCGGTGGACTCGGCCACCCACCAGTCGCCGCTGGTGGCGACGCGGCCGGCGATATCGGCCACCCCGTCGCCGGTGAAGTCGGCGGTCATGACGTCGCCCAACACGAGGCTCGGGTTCCAGCGCGTCCATTTCGCGTTGGCGAAGCCGGTGCCGGTGGACGCACCGACCCACCAGTCGCCGGTCGTGGCGACGCGGCCGGCGATATCGGCCTTGCCGTCGCCGGTGAAGTCGGCGGTCATGACGTCGACCAACTCGAGGCTCGGGTTCCAGCGCGTCCATTTCGCGTTGGTGAAGCCGGTGCCGGTGGACTTGGCCACCCACCAGTCGCCGGTCGTGGCGATGCGGCCGGCGATATCGGCCTTAACATCGCCGGTGAAGTCGGCGGCCATGATGCTGGTGAACTCGATGTTCGGATTCCAGCGGCCCCATTTCTGGTTGGTGAAGCTGCTGCCGGTGGACCGCGCCACCCACCAGTCGCCGGTCGTGGCGATGCGGCCGGCGATATCGGCCTTACCGTCGCCGGTGAAGTCGGCGGCCATGATGCTGGTGAACTCGACGTTCGGATTCCAGCGGCCCCATTTCTGGTTGGTGAAGCTGCTGCCGGTGGACCGCGCCACCCACCAGTCGCCGGTCGTGGCGACGCGGCCGACGATATCGGCCACCTCGTCGCCTGTGAAGTCGCCCACCATGATATCGGAAAACGTGACATTGGGGTTCCAGCGGCCCCATTTCTGGTTGGTGAAGGTCCCGTCGCCGTTATTGACAGCCAGCCACCAGTCGCCGCTGGTGACAATGCGGCCGGCGATATCGTCGAGTCCGTTGCCGGTGAAGTCGCCGACCATGATATCGGCCCAGTCAAGGTTTGGGTTCCAGCGGTTCACCTTGCTATTGCTGAAGGCATCGGTGCCGTTGCTTTCTCCCAGCCACCAGTCGCCGTTGCCGCCTGGTCCGCCCACGCGGCCGATGACGTCGTAGGTGGGTGGAGTGGTCGCCGACGGCAGGAGAATCTTGGCGATGAACGTATCTGCTAGGTAACTGCCGGGAGCCGCTTTGTACTCGTTGTTGGCCTTTTCGAGATTGGGCGAATAGCTACCTCCAGCGATCAGAACATTCCCGGCTCCGTCCAGAACGATACTAAAGGCGCCTTCCGCATCACTTCCGCCAACGTACGTAGCCCACACGACAGTCCCGTCAGCCGTCACGTGTGCCAGGAAAGCATCGTATTCCCCACCACGGTATTGGTTCTCGCTCTCGGCGAACTCCGTCGAGTCAGTCCCGCCAGTGATCCAGGCGTTACCGTCCGAATCCACGGCAAGGTCGAAACCGCCCTCCGAACCGTTGCCCCCAACGTATGTAGACCAGAGCAGATTGCCCGACGGCGAGAACTTGGCCACGAAGCCATCGATGTCACCGCCATAGTACGCGTTATTCGCGCCAGCCAAATCTGTGGAGAGAGTTCCGCCGGTTACGAGGATATTGCCTGATTGATCCAGTGCGATGCCGAACCCCGCCTCTTCGTCACTGCCGCCGAAATAGGTCGTCCACAGCAGAGCCCCATCAGTCGACACTTTGGCTAAGAAGGCGTCATACGCACCGCCTGTAAAGGTGTTTTTCGCTTCGGGAAGGTTCTGGGAAGCCGTGCCTCCAGTGATATAGGCATTGCCAGACTTGTCGACGACAAGGGCCAAGCCACCTTCGTCGTCGCTACCACCCACGTAAGTGGTCCACAGAAGCTCACCTTCGGAAGATAGCTTTGCGATGAAGGCATCGCCCCAGCTTCTGATCCAACCGTCTCGCCCAACGCCGTACGGCGAGTTGATTGCTCCAGCGAAGTCCGGCGAATTGGTCCAGCCGGTAACGAGGATATCGCCTTCCGAATCGATGGCGATGTCCAGACCCTGATCGTTCTCACTACCGCCGAGATAGGTGGCCCAAAGGAGTTCGCCTTCTGGCGACACCTTGGCTACGAAAGCGTCGTTCCAACCACCATAGTAATCATTCGTTGCCGCGGTGAAGTCCTCCGAGAAAGTCATGCCGGTCACCAGGACATTCCCGTCGGCATCGATGGCGACCGACATCGCTTCATCCCCATCAGTACCGCCAAGATACGTAGCCCAAAGGGTGTCGCCCTCCGGTGAGACCTTCGCCAAAAAGGCGTCGAAGCCGCCGTGAAGTGTATTTGTCGCACCGGCGAAGTCGGTCGATTCAGTCATGCTTGTGACAAAAGCGTTTCCATCCGTATCGACCGCAATCCCGAATCCGTCGTGAGGAAAACCGCCCCAGACTGAACGCATATTCCCGTCAGCATTGCTGCCGCCAATGTAGGTGGACCAGGCCAAAGAAGGGCTGGGATCGTCACGCACGTCAACCGAAAGATGGACCGTGTCCATGCCGGGCGCTGACAGTGCCAACATGTCCGTATAGACATTCCACCAGTCGGTATCGTCATCTCTTGGTGCCACGATGGTCAGCCACTGCGGGATGTCCCAGTTCGAACCGTCGAATTGCATGAGCGCCTTGTCGGCTTCGATCTTGTCACTTCCGACGGACAACTTCGCAATCGAAACGCTAACGGGCGCCGCCGGCGCACCGGTCAATGCAACTCCGACCGAAACGGTTTCACCCTCCATTATGCCAAATCCCCGCGTCGAGGTGACGCTCAACTGCGGCGGTGCGGGTTGGAGTTCAACGGCCCCGATGTCGACAATGGCCTCGCTTGCTTGCGAGTAATCGACCATCCGGGTGTTGTTCAGGATGTCGTGCATGAGCGGATTGCCTGAGCTGTCCCGTGCAAGGGTATTGTTGCCCGAATCGACTACAGGACTGTCGGGCATCGGACGGTAATGCGTGGCAGTCCCCTGTTCGTTGCTGATCACCGTGAGCATGGGATCAAGCGGGTTGTTAGGCGTTCCGTAGATACTGTTTGGGTCGAGCAACATTTCCTCGCTCCAGATCCCATATAAATTGTGACCGCTGCCTGCTTCCAGCGCTCCTCCAAAGAAATCAGCATCCGGATGGGTGCTGGCATGATTGTTCGCGATGATGGAGTTCGCGATGGTAGCCGTGGCTGTACCGCTCAGCCCCAACGACACCCCGCCCCCTCGGACGGCACGGTTCCCGATGATTGCCGAGTTGACAATCGAGGTGGAAACGGGGCCAAAGACGCTGGCATCCGGGTCAACATAGATGCCGCCGCCCCAGTAGTATGCCGTGTTGTAGGCGATAAAAGAGTTAACGACTGACAAGTTGCCGGTATTATCAATTGCACCAGAGCCCCACTTCCCTGTACTTGTATTCCCGGTAATGGCAGATGCCTCGATTACCGCGTCGCCGACGTTGTATACCGCGCTGGCGGAATACGCCGAGTTGGCTGAGACTGTTACGTTGGCAATCGTCATGGTCGCGAATCTGCTGTAAATCCCACCGCCACCGTCTGCAGCCGAGTTCCCGGAGATTGTCGAGTCGATCACAGTGACATCCAACTCGGCTACGTAGCCTTCCCTCCCCCAGTTCAAAATGCCGCCGCCTGCGTAATCCGTAGTGTTATCCGAGATCGTCGTGCGCTGGATGATCGCCGAGGTACCAGACCCACCTTCATACCAGTTGACCAGCCCGCCACCACCAGCGCTCGCCGTATTGTTGGAAATGATAGAGTCGCTTAGCAGAAGAATCCCAGCATTAAAAATGCCACCACCGTGACCGTCGCCCCATGGTGGGCCCGCCCCGTAATGTGCGCGGTTTCCGACAATCGCGCAATTCGTAACGGTGAGTTCGCCGAAATTAAACAGGCCACCGGCATCACCCGCGGCCCCGCCGGTGATGGTCAAGCCAGATATGGTAGCAGTGACTCCCGCCCCCACGCTCATGACGCGGCTCCGGTCATCGCCATCGAGAATGAGGTGCTCTGCCCCCGGTCCCTCGATGGCCAGATCATTCATGATCTCAAGTGGCGCACCAGCAAGCACGATCGTGATAGGACCCGAGGCATACAGCGAGGGATCGAAAGTGATCGTTTCGCCGGGCCGGAGTGCAGCCGCCAATAATGCTTCGCGTAAGGACAAAGCGCCGTCGTTACCGACAATGTCGCTGGCTGTCGTCACAACCAGCGGCGCAGACGTGATCGAAAGGCTGTCGCTGTAGACCGTGCTTTCGTTTCCTGCCGCATCTCGGTACTGAATGTAAACGGTGATCGGCTCGGCTGGGTTGTCGAGCACATCCTGAGGGATCGCGCAGGCCGTCGATGCTGGTGAGTATGGTTGCCATTGTTGCCAGTTTACCCCGTCAAAACTAACTCGCATCGAATGCACGGTTCCACTGTTGTCGGTAGCATAAGGGTGGATCCGGACGAAGGGCGAATCGAGAGTGTCCTCGTCGCCATCCCATTCGTGTGCACTCGAAATCGACAGCGAACCGATCGGGCTGACGGAATCACGGATGGTTACCGCGATGTAGTTGCTTCCGGGATTATTTGCTTCATTTGATTCGTCGATTACGTCCTGGTAGTCGGCAATCACGCCAATGTAATAAACCTTGCCGATTTGTGCGTCACTTGGAACCGTGACCGTTCGCGATGTGCGATCGGACGATCCGACTGCAAGCGCGGGCGTCGATTTGGTCGCCAAGAGTTCATCGTTCAGGGTAAAAGTCGTGTTTGTCGACCATACCACGGCCGCGGCGGAGCTTGCAGCGGGCACGGCACCCTGATTCCGAATGTCATATCTGACACTAATTTGGTCGCCCGGCGCAACCGTAACGGAAGTCTGCCCGCCAACATTGACGTCTTTGGAGAGAAGATCAGGCCGCCCCGACGGCGTGGTGTAGTTAATGGCCAAATAGGGAGCATTTGCCGAAGACCGCGAGTGAAATATCGCCGTGCCGCTATGCCCGTAAAGTCCAAACCCGAAGTTCTCAGCTTGCAGATTGACACAGGGTTGAACATATTCTTTTACATCGAATCCTACCCAGCCTAGCGCTGTAATGAAGCTACCCAGGCCGACTTGCGAACCCTCCGGACGCTCGTTGTATGACACCGTCGAACTAGACCAGGATTCGGTAAGCCCCATCGCGCCAATCAGCGGCGCGCCGCTCACGTCGGCAACATTCAGGTAAAGCGTAGCCGACGTGATTGTGCTCCCGAGAGGAATCTGGCTAAGGGTGAAATCCAGATATGATTCGTAATCGTATCCATCGAAGCCCGCGGGGAGGGAGCCATCAAACCGACTGTTTGGGAAACTGCTGGTTACGTACGCACTTCTCGTAGCCAGGAGGTTGACGTCACCGGGTTGAGGCTCGGGTGGGGGTTCAGGTTCAGAATGAAGATGATACGGCATATGCTCTGATACTTCTCCCAGAAAGTCTCGCACCGCTACTGGCACTGTCGTGCCAACGGCTATGGCGCTATTGCCATCCGTACTCACGGAGTACGTGCCAAGTGGCGCAAGATACAACAAGAGATCTTCTTTTGTCGTGTCGTTGTTGGCCAGCCTCACCATCTCCCTCGCAAGAGCAGTCATGTCCGAATTCAGGGTCATCACAGCATTCCGCGCGTCACTCACCCGTCCGGCCAGGGTGTCCCACTCGCTAGCATGCAGTGCGCCGTCGGTCATCGCCCCTCGCCAATTCGTTCGAAGCTGCTCGAATGTGGACACAGCCGTATTGAGGGACTCCAGGAAAGCGTCCCTTTGAATCCATGAACTGGCTCGTACCTGTGCAAGATCGACAAGACTCGAAAGTTCCGTCCCGAGATACCAAAATCGGTAGACCGATTCATTCGCCGTCGTCAGAGCAGTGTATGGGTCGCCAATGGCACCGAGCCATGCGGGCAGCAATGTAGTGGCCGGCAATGAATAGACACTGTTACCAATGATCTCTGTCAACGGATCGATTGTTGCCATCAGTGCCTTATAATTGGCATCGATATCGGCAGTATTCAGTCCCGAAAGCGTATGGATCGAATCGTAAAAGGCATCCTTGTAAGCGTTCACATAATTGTATGTGTCGTCAATCAAACAATATGTACTTGCCAGAAGGTTATCTGTCGTATCAGTAGAGAGGGACCCCAAATCGGCATAGTCGACCTTTACATCAATCGTGTGAATGTCAATGTCGTCCCAGCCTGAGTTGACAAACCGTACTTCCAGGTAATCATGAAGCGGGTCCGGGCTACTTTGGAGCCACGCATTAATCTCAGAGGGAGTCGTTCTTTGGAAGTTGAGTGTGGCGCCAGAGTCTCCTGGGGTGAGAGCAGCAAGT
>JAVEUP010000250.1:0-9597 GCA_034005525.1 Thermoguttaceae bacterium
GCGTGAACTGCCCTTCGGGCATTTCGGCCTGAATAGCCGCAATCTGCTCGAGCGACCGGTTGGGCGTGCTGAAAATACTGTAGTCCGGCTCCGGCGATTCCCGCTCTTCAGACCGCACGTCGGGTGGGTACTTTGCCGGTAGTGCCCCCCGTTCGGGGAAGGTCACCGGCGAGTCCTTCATCATGTCGGCATGGGCCGCGGGAGTCCCGGCGGAATCGGGCAGCATCAGGGCGGCGGTAACGAACAACAAGGATGCAATACAGGTACGCATGGGAATGGACACCTCGATCGTGTGAATGGAAAACAAATGGAGCGAACGACTTCGCACAAGCAAAGTATACCTCGCGGCGGTGGCAATCTACACCTCCAGCGCCCAGCCCGGCTCGTACTCGCGAGCCCAATGCGTCATGGCGTCGGCGTCGTCGACGATGCGGCCGGTGGCCGGATCGCAGCGTAACGCGCGGCCGGTCGAAAGCGCGATGGCCCCCAACTGGCACAGCAACGTACTCGGATAACAAACCTCAATCGCACCGTTCGGCTGTCGGCCGGCGCGGATGGCGCCGAGGAAGTCGACTACGTGGGCGCCGTCGCTCTGCTCGAAGTCGTTCAGGCCGCGAGTAGGGCCTTCCGAGACAAGATTGTCCTCGCGATCGAACACGCGAATCATGTTACCGGCGACGACCACCGTGCCCTGGTCGCCATAGAAACTCGCCCCGAATCCGACGGCCGCCTGATGAAGCCGATCGTCGCCAAAGCCCCGCCGGTGCCAATTTCGGGCCTCCCACACGATCATGCGGTCGCCAAACTCGTAGGTCGCCAACTGCGTATCGGCGAACTCCTGATCGTCATCGAAGAATAGCTTGCCCCCGGAGGAAGTGACTCGCTCGGGGAAATCGACGCCCATGCCCCAGCGGGCAAGATCGAGCCCGTGGACCCCGTTGTTGCCGATCTCGCCGTTGCCCCAATGCCGGAACCAGTGCCAGTTGTAGTGGATAACGTTGCTCCGGTACGGCCGCCGCGGCGCGGGCCCCTGCCACTGCTCGTAATCGAGCCACTCGGGCACCGGTTCTTCCTGGCCGTAGCCGATCGGCTGCCGGTTGTTATTGTACCAAGCACGCGCGAACCGCAACCTGCCCACAATCCCCTCGCGCAGCTTCTGCATAATGTCAATCAGCTCGGACCAGCTCCGCCGCTGGGTACCCACCTGCACAAGCCGTTTGTACTTCCTCGCCGCCTCGATCTGCAGCTCGCCCTCGCGCGGATTGTGGCTGCTGGGCTTCTCCACGTACACATGCTTGCCGGCGGCGCAGGCCAGAATGGTCGCCGGGGCATGCCAGTGGTTCGGCGCGGCGCACACGAAGGCGTCGACCGCGGGGTCGTCGAGAATGCGGCGCATGTCGCCAATGCCTTTGGGCGCCATGCCGGTCAGTTTCTCCAGGGTTGCGACCGCACGCTCGACCCGCCGCCGGTCGACGTCGCACACGTACGCCACCTCGCAACCGGGCAGTCGTGCGAACTCCTGCGCCAGGCGCAAGCCCCGGCTGAGGCCCATCACGCCCACGACGATCTTCCCGTTGGGGCCTTTGTGTGCCGCGTTCTGTGCGGAGACAAGCCCGGAGACAGATGCCAACGAGGCACTGCCAAGGACGGCCTGCGAAACGAATCGGCGACGGTCGATTGGCTCGTTCATCGTGTTTGACCCTTTCTTCTGAAGACAACGATTGTTTCTCGAAGCTGAATTGTCGGTGCCCGCAACGTGCCGCGACCCACCACATTGCGGCGGCAGGCTCAAATGCATCGGCAAGCAGGATGCTCACCCCACGTTTGAACCCTGACAAAGTACTGCCGGATACACTCACTCCTCCTGTCGCGTCAGCCAGATTGCGTTTAACCGCATCAACTCCCCACCGTGACTTTGGAGCACCTTCGCCTTCAACTCGGCGGGGCCTTGCTGCAAGTCGAGCACGCCAAGGCTGCGCGTGATGAAGACGTTGGCCGTGGACGTACGTTCGGGCGTGAAGTCGAGGCTTGTTAGCGCGT
The DNA here is from genome assembly GCA_034005525.1 of Thermoguttaceae bacterium. GTDB lineage: Bacteria > Planctomycetota > Planctomycetia > Pirellulales > Thermoguttaceae > PWXP01. The sequence continues at coordinate 2,041 of JAVEUP010000250.1, forward strand.
CGTCTGCTCCCGACCTTCCGGCCGTCAGGCCCAGCACGCCGCCGGCATGCGGGCCTGCACAGCCGTAGCTTATGGCCACTTCGTACCGGCCGGCACGCTGCACGTCCAACTGCCACGCGGCTGATTCGCCGGGCCGGCGCCAGCCTTCGATCGTGTCCCAATCGTAAGCGCGGAACACGTATTTGACCGTTTCGCCTTCCAAGGTGGCCCAACTCGGCTGGATCTCAACGCGCGGTTCGCGCGGATCGCCCACCGGGATCCTGATCGGTCGATAATCCTGCCCATCGGTCACTTCCTCGAACCACCGCACAAACTCGGCTCGCAGTTCCCGGACGCGGTCCGGATGGCGCTCGGCCACATTGCGGGTTTCGCCAGGGTCCTCTTCCAGGTCGAACAATGCTACCTTGCCGCCCTGGCGAAGCAGTTTCCACCGGCCATCGCTTATGGCCCAGCGTTCGTCCGGGTTGGGAAAGTGCCTGTCCCACGTATGGTACACGTAATGCTGCGTCGCTTCTCCAGCTCCGCGTTCGAGGAGCGGGAGGAGGCTGCAGCCGTCGATAGGCCGGTCCTGCGGCAACGGCACGCCGGCCAGCTCGCAAAACGTGGGCAGAAGGTCGATGTGCGACGTCTGGGCATCGATGGTCGCGCCGGCAGGAACGCGGCCCGGCCAGCGCACGAACAGCGGCGAGCGAACTCCCCCTTCAAAAACCCTTGCTTTGAAACCACGCAGCCCCGCCTTGAAGCTTCGGCTTACTCCACCGTTGTCGCTCATGAATAAGACGACCGTATTTTCGGCCAGGTTAAGCTCCGCCAGCCGTTCGAGCAGCCGATCGAGGTTCCCTCGACCATCCCGTAGATGCGTGCCTCGCGCAGCGGCAGACCCCGCTGTAGGTATTTCTCGATCAAGGCATCCCCGGTCGGCTGCTGATCGTGAGAGGTGTCCAGCACGAACGGCGAGTGGGGCGCGTTGTAGGCCAGGTAGCAGAAGAAGGGGCGCCGGCCGCTTGTCTCGATGAACTCGATGGCCGCGTCGGTGAACAGGTCGGTCACGTAGCCGCGGGTATGCACCGGCCGGCCGTTGTGGACGAGTTGGTCGGCGTACTCGTACCGCTCGATGTGCCCGTGGTAGTGCCCGAGGAACTCGTCGAAGCCGCGGTCGTGCGGCCGGTAGCCCGCATATTTTCCCAGGTGCCACTTGCCGAAAAGGCCCGTGCGGTAGCCTGCCTGCTTCAGCAGTTCGGCCAGCGTGATTTCGTCCTTGCCGAGCGTATCGCTGCCGAACCGGGTGTTGTAGATGCCGGTGCGGAGGTAGTGCCGCCCGGTCATAAGCCCCGCCCGCGTCGGCGCGCAGACCGGCTCGACGTAGAACCGCGTGAACGCGGCTCCTTCCTCGGCCAGCTTGTCCATCGTGGGGGTGTCGATCTGCTCGTTCCCTGACCATCCGGTATCCCAGTACCCTTGATCGTCCGTGACGACCAGTAGAACATTGGGCTGCTCCGCCGCTGCGCCGCGCGCGCTGCCGCTCCCGGCGAGCACCGCGACCACAAACACCATACATTCCCGCAACATGACGTTGCCTCCACGAGGAAAGGCGAAACCGTAACCGTTCTAGGGGAGACTGCCGCAACTGTCGCGGCAGAAGAGTCCCAATTCCAGCCCGACGAACCGGCACGACTCGGTTGCTTTGTCGGAATCGTCGATCTCCACTAAGTTGTTGCCCGGAACGAGCAGATCGAGCGGGATTGCATAGCACTTCGTCAAAGCCGGACGATTGGGCTCCTGCAACTGTGGCACAACCGACCAGGTTGCGATAGCGGGCCCAAATGCCTCGGCAAGCGGGATGTTTTGCCCCACGTTTGAACTCCGATGAAGCACTACACGATTTCGTAGCCCGCCCGCTGTGGGCGGCTCAGCCACCCGTTGGCCTCGTCGTCGCCGACGAATTGCTCCTTCTCCGGATCCCACCGCAGTGCCCGGCCCAAATGCATGGCGATGTTGCCCAGGTGGCAAGTGGACACGGACCGATGCTGCGAAACGACGTCGGAAATGGGCGTATTGCGGGTCTTCACGCAGTCAAAGAAGTTGCCCATGTGGTTGAGGATCGAGTCGTGCTTGCCCATGCGCGGAGGCCGTTCCAGATTGTCGTGGGCGTACAGTCGGAAGTCTTCGCGTTCGAGGGGCGCGTCGGCCAGGTCTTCGACCGGCTTGCCGGAAAGCGTACCGCGGTTGACGAAAATGCGCCCCTCCGTGCCGGTGAACATGATGCCGTTGCGCCCGTGGTCCAGCACGGTCATCGTTACGCCGCCAGGGAAAACGTACCGCGCCTCGAAGTCGATCGCCACGTTATAACCGTTGGGTACTTCGGGCATTCGAGCCTTGCCTTGGATCTCGACCGGGCCGTTCGGTTCGGCGCCGATGGCCCACTGGGCGATGTCCATGTGATGGGCTCCCCAATCGGTCATCTGGCCGCCGGAGTATTCGTACCACCAGCGGAACGTGTAATGGCTCCGCTCCTTGATGTACGGCACGTCAGGTGTTTGACCTTGCCAAAGGTCCCAGTTCAGGTGCGCCGGCGGATCTTCAACGGCGAACGGCCCGCCCGTCACGTTCTTGCCCAGGATGACCTCGACTTCCTGCAACTGGCCGATCCGGCCTCCGCGCACCATCTCGCAGGCGAGTCGGAAGCGGTGGTCGCTGCGGTGCCACGAGCCAACCTGGAACACGCAGCCCGTCTCGGCGACGACCTTCGACAGCAGCTTTCCTTCATCCACGGTGAGCGTAAGCGGTTTCTCGCAGTAGATGTCGACTCCCGCGCGGGCGGCGTCGATGCACATCTTCGTATGCCAATGGTCGGGTGTGCCGATCATCACGGCATCGATCTTTTCCTTTTCGAGCATGCGGCGGTAGTCTTCGTACAACGCGGCCTTGCCGCCGAAGTGCTCGACGGCCTTCTCGCCGATCTCGCGGTCGACGTCGGTAATCGCGACGATATCGCCGTACGGCGCGGCGATCTCCGTAATGACGGTGCCCTGGTACCTCATACCGATGGCCGCGATGCGGAACCGGTCGTTCTTCGACCGCGGCTTGTCGGCCTCCTCCGCGTGCGCCGTGAAGAAATACGGCGCCGCACTACCGGCGGCCGCCGCGCCGGCGGTGGCACGAAGGAAACTGCGTCGGGTGGTTCGCTGCATGGTTAAGCTCCTTCCTATTGAAGCAATGATTCCAGATACGCTCGTGCACAATTGATCTCAGCCGTGGTTTCGGCCACGGTCGGCATAATGGGAATGCCGCGCGGCACCGGATGCATGAATATCTCGAACGGCCCGGCAAACCGGATCTTCCCGAGCGCCGCCATAATGGGGCCGAAGTCGAGCGGGCCGCGGCCGGGCATCTGCTTCAACTCCTGCTCTTTCGGAAGCACCGTCATGCATCCATCGCCGTGCTGCCATGCGTAGAACAGGGCTAGCTTCTCGCCAAGGTGTTCCACGAGGCCGGCCAGAAGTTGCGGGTCCTGCGGCAGATGATACGGCGCCAGGGCCACGCCCAAGCCCGCCTCGGGCGCCAGGTCGGCCATGTAGCGGATCGAGTCCGGCGAGCAGACGATCGAGTTGGCGTGATTCTCGACGGCCACCGTCACACCGGCCTCCGCCGCGGCGTCTGTGATCGGCCTGATCTTCTCGACGAACTCGCTGACGGCCTTCTTGGCCTCCTCGCCCACGAGGTTCCGGCGGCCGGCCTCAGCAAACGGTGTGGCGACCACCGTGTGCCCGCCGAGACGTTTCAGCACGGCGATCTCCTCAGCGAGACCGAACGGGCCGAGATCGAATCGCGTTGTGCCGGCCAATCGCACGTCGAACTTGCCGAGCAATGCCTCGAATGCCTCAAAGCCCAACTCGTCAATCGCCTTGCGTTGGTCGCCGTGACGGGGCGGCCATAGGTCGATTTCCGCGGCACCCGTCTTGCGGACCTCCGGCAGAATATCGGTCAATGGCAGACTGCCGTACATGCTCGACGCCAAGACGTAGTTGGGCCGCCAATCGGCGGCCGTATCCGCCACCGAACGCGCGGGATTGAACATCCCCAGCGTCAAGCTGCCGGCCAGCACACGGCATGCCTCGCGCCGGTTCAGTTTCGTTGCGGTAGTGGACAGAAGTTGATTCATGGCAGGGAACCTCACTAAACAGTGGCGACTTCACAGTGCATCAAGCTACCGCGGGGGACTGCCAATCGCAAGGAACTTATCGCAGAACTCGAGTTTTCATGCAAAGTTGCACTCAACCTTCAGAACCGACTCGCCTTCGAGCAGGGTTGGCTGAACCATCCATTCGCCGTCAGGCCAGGGGTTCGGGTCGGCAAGGCGAAGGGCGAGTTGCTCGACGGCGCGGCGCCCGATTTCCAGTGGGTGGATATCAATGGTCGTAAGTTGTGGGTGCAGCGGGGCGATGAGCCGGTGGTCCGCGTTGCCGGAAATGACGCTCATGTCGCGGCCGACTCGCAGCTCGCGCACGGCCAAAGCACGGTAGATCAACGCCGCCACGCTGTCGACCGCGGCCACAATAGCCGTCGGACGCGGCCTGGCTGCTAATACTTGGTCAACAAGGTGCTGGACCGTCTCAACCCGGGTGGGCGCTTGCAGGGGAAACTTCCAACCGTTCGGCGGAGCTTCGCAGAAGCACTGCACCGTCAGCCCCAATCGCCGGGCGGCCCCAAGCAATCCGTCCTCGCGGCGCATAAACAGCAGATGGTCAGGCTTCGGGTTGACGAACGCGACGTTCCGGTGCCCTCGCGAAGCCAAGTATTGCGCCGCCATGGCGCCAAGCTGGTAGTCGTCGGCGGCAACGGCATCGCCCCAGCCACCCCGCGGCCGGCCCAACAGCCAGACCGTGGGCACCTGGCGAAGACGTTTCAGCAAACGGCCGGAAACAACTTCCAACTGATTGCCTTGAAAGGCGCCGTGCAGGACGGCGCCATCGAGCGACGCGAGATCGACCGACGCCGGCACGACGGTCATGTCGGGGATGTGGGCCATTTGGACCCTCGCGCCGGCCTCGGTCAGCGCCGCCTCCGCGCCGTGCAGAATTGAAGCCACGGCCGGTACCGTCAGCAGGGACCGGTCGATTCCCAGGGCCAGCAAGGCAATGCACTTCTGGCTTAATCCGTCAGCCGCGCCGAACCGGCGCCGGACGCTCCGGCCCCGGTAGCCCAACCGCTTGGCCTCCTGCCGGACCTTGACCGTCATTTCCGTGCTGATTCCCGGGTGCCCGCTGAGGACACGGCTGACCGTACTGACCGATGTCTCAGCCGCGGCGGCAATATCTCGCAGTGTTGTTGCCATAAATTCGATTATAGTTGCACTGCGAGACGATGCAACTGCCCTGCAGAGAAGGCCGGACTCGGCCGGTGTGGGGCTGGTTGCAATCCGTTCACGGGGGCAGACCGCCGCTGGCCCCCCGGATCGGTCGGATCCGTCAAATCTGCCCGATCGTCCGATGCCGGTGTCAGCCTGAAAAGATGGGGCCGAAAACACGGGGCTTGACAACGTCAAGAACTGCAACGAGAATATTGCACGCTGCAGTGAGTGCAACTGACGTAAACCCTCAGTGCAAAAGCAGTGGCGCACTTCTGTCGCCAACCCCCGGGAGGTGCATTCAGTCATGCAACCTGCTCCACCTGACGACCGCGGGCCGTCGCGGCGGCAATTCATCATGTTGGCCGCCGGTAGCACCTTTGGCGCGGCCACCGCCCGTAACGCAACCCTGGCACTCGCCTTCGGCGAGTCCGACATTCCACGAAGAAAGGACCAGAACATGCCCAAAGTGTTGATGCCCATTGGCGACGCCACGGAAATGATGGACACACTGTACCCGTTTTTCCGTCTGCCGGAGGATGGGTTCGAGGTCGTCGTGGCGGGGCCCGAGGCGCGGCTGTACAACGGGGTGGCTCACGAAATACCGCCGAATGCGGTTGTCCCGTGGGACATTACCGAGGAGCGGCCGTCGTACCATATTCAGGCGACCATAGCGTTCCGCGACGCAAACGCGGAGGACTACGCCGGCCTGTTCCTTTCCGGCGGCCGCGCGCCGGAGTACATCCGGTACGACAAGGACTTGCTCCGTATCACTCGCCACTTCCTCGAAAAGAACAAGCCCATTGCCGTCGTGTGCCACGGGATTGAAATCCTCGCTGCGGCGGGCGGGCTCAAGGGCGGCCGTCGCGCCACCACCGTTCCCAAGTGTGAGTTTGACATCACACAGAACGGCGGGGTGTACGTCAAGGAGCCTTGCGTGGTCGACGGCAATATCGTCAGCGCCGGCACCTGGCACAACTACGGCACCCAGTTCTTCAAGGTATTCATCGAGAAGATGCGGGAGGGGTAGCCTACCGCAGGTTATTGCAGAGTGTGTGGGTGGTTCCGGCCGCATCCTGCCTTGGGAGTAAGGTCTCGTCGGTTCAGGCGGCCGGGTTCATCCATGCGGTTGACCACTCACACACCTCCTTGCGCGTGGTGAACCCGGCTGTACGGCAACGTATACCGGCCCAGTGCCACCACCTCCGATGCGAGTGAACCTCCGCCCACCCGCCACGGACAGCCGGAACCGCCCACCCTGCGGCTCGCCGGATAGCGGTGTACAATACAGCCGGACATGCCGCTTTCCGTCGAGCCGAACGGGTATGTGCTCGTTCCGCTGGAAGCTACCTACCGCCGCGCGTTTGCCGCCCTGTCCCGGCGGTGGCAGGCGGTGCTTCAGCCGGCGGACTGATTCTTTTCCCCGTACGGGACGTAGGAGAACATGCGATGAACGCTCACCACTCCGTTTTTGGCCGGTCCCTTATCGCCCCCGTCTTTCTCGGCGCACTTGCCATGTCCTGCGGTACCTCCCAAGCAATGGCCGAGGAGGCTGTCAATCCGGCCGGAATTGCGCAAGCCATTCTTGCCGAGAGTGGCATTCAGGGAGGCTTGGTCGTCCACCTCGGCTGCGGCGACGGGAAGCTGACCGCCGCGCTGCGGGCTGACGATCGTTACCTGGTTCACGGGCTAGACCGCAACCCGGAAGCGGTGGCCGGGGCGCGCGAGCATGTCCGCTCGCTCGGGCTGCACGGGCCGGTTTCCATCGAGCAACTCCACGGCGCGCGGCTGCCGTACACGGATAACCTCGTGAATCTGCTGGTGGCCGAAGATCCCGAAGCGGTTTCGGGCGAGGAAATCCGGCGGGTGTTGGCGCCGCAGGGCGTGGCAATGGTCCGCCAGGGCGATGCCTGGCGAAAGACGGTCAAGCCGCGCCCGGAGAATATCGGCCGCTGGACGCACTACCTGCACGGGCCCGACAACAACGCCGTCACCGACGACGAGGCCTTCGGCGCCCCGTATCATCTGCAATGGGTGGCCGATCCGGCGTGGGCGCGGTCGCACGAGCACTTGGCCAGCATCAGCGCAGTGGTCTGTTGCGGGCGGCGGCTGTACTACATCGTCGACGAGGGCCCAACGGCACTGGTCGCGCTCGAGCCCGACTGGCAGCTTGTCGCCCGCGATGCCTTCAGCGGCGTGCTGCTTTGGAA
>JAVEUP010000251.1:0-9556 GCA_034005525.1 Thermoguttaceae bacterium
TTGGGGGCGCCGGTGGACCCGGCGCGGCGGAGTCTGCTGGTGGACTTCGTGGAGACGTACATGCCGCTCGCCGGTCGCGAGCAGACGGAGTTCCAGCAAATTGTGGCAGGCAGTCAGGACTATGTGGAGGTGGAACAGATGATCACGACTTATGAACAGGAGGGGATCAAGAAGGGCATCCAGCAGGGCCGGCAGGAGGGCATCCAAGAGGGAATTCAGGAGGGAATCCAGGAGGGCCGACGAGAGGCATTGCTTCTGTTGCTGGAGCGGAGGTTTGGGAAGCTTCCCGCAGCAATGAAGCGGAAGGTTCGCAAGATTCAGTCGGCCGAGCGGCTGGACGCGCTGCTGGTGGCGGTGCTCGACGCGAAATCACTCGACGATTTGCCCCTCTAATACGGTGCAAACTCCTGGCCCCTGACCACCGCGTTGTAGATCGCGGAGTCCCCCACGGGTGTGCCGTCCGGCCCGAAACGGGCTTCAGTCTCGAAGTTGTGGCGGGTCTAATGTACACAATCGGCATTCTAGGCGGCGTGGCCAGCGGCAAGAGTTTGGTAACCCGGCAACTGGCCGAATTGGGGGCCGGCGTGCTCGACGCCGACCAGGCAGGCCACGAAACTCTTGACGATCAGGAAGTCCGGGAGGCTTTGCGGAAGCGATGGGGGAATCATGCCTTCACGCCGGACGGACGAGTCGACCGCAAGCGTATAGCCGAAATCGTATTTAGCCCCTCTTCGGAAGGGGATCGCGAGCGTCAGTTCCTCGAGGAGCTTGTGCATCCCCGCATCGCGAAACGCTTGGCCGACCGCCGAAAGGAACTTGCCGCAGAAGAATATTCGGTGGTGGTGCTGGATGCCCCATTGATTCTCGAAGCCGGATGGGATAGGCTATGTAATAGACTGGTTTTCGTTGACGCGACACGCGAGCTTCGGCTGGCGCGGGCGGCGGCACGCGGATGGAGCGAGGAAGACGTCGCACGGCGCGAGGCCGCCCAGTTGCCGCTGGAAGTCAAACGCGCCCGCGCCGACGTGACCATCGACAATTCCGGAACACCGCAGCAGACGAAGGCTCAGATCGAGCAGTTTTGGAAGTCGCTAGCGGAACAGGACAACCCACCTCTGTCACCGTCTGCGTGACAACTCTCCACCTTTTCGGGAGTAAGACAACCATGCCACACTCGCGCTTATCCAAATGGGGCGTCGAGGAAGACGACCAACGGCAACCGGACGACCGTTCGCCAACCACGAGCGGCGAGCCGCCCATTCCCCGTAACGCCTTCGCTACAAACGAGGAAAAGGCGCCGGCCCCTCGTAGCCAGACCATCTACGATGAGGACGAACCGCTTTCTCTGGCCGAAGAGATCATCGCCGAAAGCGGGCATCTGCCGAAAGCCGCACTCGAGAAACGCTACAAGCTGCCTCAGGACCAGGGCGATACCCACGTCGCCGAACTGCAACGCATGTCGATGGCCGAACTGATCGAGGAGGCCCGCAAGGAAAACCTCTCCGACTACGCCGGCATGAAGAAGCAGGACTTGGTCTTCAAGATCCTCAAGGAGCGGATCAAGCTCAACGGCCTGATGTACGGCGAGGGGACGCTGGAAATCCTGCCCGACGGGTTCGGCTTCCTGCGCAGTCCCGAGTACCATTACCTGTCGTGCCCGGACGACATTTACGTTTCACCCAGCCAGATTCGCCGCTTCGGGCTGAAGACCGGGGCGACCGTTTCGGGGCAGATCCGCCCGCCCAAGGAAAACGAGCGCTATTTCGCGCTGCTGCGGGTCGAGGCAATCAACTACCAGGACCCGAACCTGCTTTCAGGCAAAGTGTCGTTCGACGACCTCACCCCCGTGCATCCCGACGAACGGATCCGCATGGAGACCACCGCCGACGAGGTCAGCATGCGGGTAGTGGACCTGATCGTACCGATCGGGTTCGGCCAGCGCGGATTGATCGTCAGCCCGCCGCGGGCCGGGAAGACCATTCTGCTGCAAAAGATGGCCAAGGCGGCCTTGACAAACTATCCCGACCTGTACGTCTTCATGCTGCTGATCGACGAGCGGCCGGAAGAAGTGACCGACATGGAGCGGCAGGTGAAGGGCCCCAACTGCGAAGTGATCAGTTCCACGTTCGACGAGAACTCGGCCCGGCACGTGCAAGTGGCCGAAATGGTGCTCGAAAAGGCCAAGCGCATGGTCGAGTTCGGCACCGACGTGCTGATCTTTCTCGATTCCATCACCCGACTGGCCCGTGCTTGGAACGCCGAATGCCCCAACTCGGGCAAGCTGCTTTCCGGCGGACTCGACGCCAACGCTTTGCAGCGACCGAAGCGGTTCTTCGGTTCCGCGCGCAAGGTTGAGGAAGGCGGGTCGCTGACAATCATCGGCACGGCACTGGTCGACACCGGCAGCCGGATGGACGAGGTGATCTTCGAGGAGTTCAAGGGGACGGGCAACCAGGAGATTTCGCTCGACCGCAAGTTGGTCGACCGCCGTATTTGGCCGGCGATCGACATCAACCGCAGCGGCACCCGGCGCGAGGAGATGTTGTTGGACCCGGAAGAGCACCGTCGCGTGTGCGTGCTGCGCCGCGTGCTGGCCGACATGAACCCGCCCGACGCGATGGAACTGCTCGTCAACCGGCTCGAAAAGACCCAGAGCAACGCCGAGTTCCTCATGAGCATGAACATGAAGTAGGCCCCCCTCGCACAACTGGCCGCGTACGGCCGGATTCGCCCACGAAATCTCTCCATTGCACCGGTTACACCAGGTCTGCCAGGAAACTCATGCCGAACGTTTTTGAAGGAAGCTCGACGGCGGCCGAGGGGCGGTTTGCCATTGTCGTTGCCCGGTTCAACGAGACGATTACCCGGCGATTGCTCGACGGGGCCGTGGAGACTCTCCTGGCTCGCGGCATACCCGACGCGAGGATCGACGTCGCTTGGGTGCCCGGCGCCTACGAGATTCCCACCGCGGCCATGCGGCTTGCGAAGTCGGGACGTTATGCCGCCGTATTGTGCCTCGGCGCCGTGATCCGGGGCGAGACGACGCACGACCAGCACATCAACCGGGCGGTGGGCAACGCGCTGGCGCAAATCGGAATGGAAACGGGCGTGCCCACGCTGTTCGGCATCCTCACTTGCGACACTTTGGAGCAGGCAATCGCCCGTTCCGGCGGCCATGCCACTTCCGGCAAGGACGCCGGCCGCAAGATCGTCGGCAACAAAGGAATCGACTGCGCCCTGGCCGCCCTCGAAATGGTCGACCTGCTCGGAAAACTCAGTTGTTAGTTGCTAGTTGTTAGTTGCTAAGAGTACGAGGCGTAGATTTCGCTGCGGAAGCAGTAGGAAGCCAATTCCTGGCACAGGCAACCAGCAATCACCACCACCTAACCACTAGCAACTAACCACTAGCAACTAACAACTAGCAACTAGCAACTAACCATGTCCCGACGCAGCCGTGCCCGCGAAGTTGCCTTCCAGGTCCTGTACCAGGACGACCTGAATCCTGGCGGCGATCCGGGTGCGCGCGATCGGTTCCTCCGGCAGCGTCTGGATCCCGACCTTTATGAGTTCGCCCAGGATTTGGTGGCCGGCGTCCGGCGGAACCGGGCCGAGATCGACGCGATGCTGGAGAAGACGGCCGAAAACTGGACGCTGGCCCGCATGGCGGCGACCGATCGGAACGTTCTCCGGCTGGGCGTGTACGAACTGCTGCACACCGATGTCCCGGAACGCGTGGCCGTGGACGAGGCGATCGAACTGGCCAAACGTTATGGAACTGCCCGCAGCTCGCAGTTCGTCAATGGAATTCTCGACCGAATCATGAAGAAAACGGAATGCAACGACCATGGGACTATTTGACCAACTGAAGCAAGGACTGCGCAAGACCACGCAGCTTCTGAACACCGATATTCGCGACCTGTTCAAGGCCGAGGGCCGGCTGGTTGACGATGCGGTACTCGAAGAGCTGTTCGAGTCGCTCATCAAGACCGATATGGGCGTGGTGGCCGCCCAACAGATTGTCGACGACATCGGCACGCAGTTTCGTGCCCGCGTGGTCGGCACGGAGGAACTCATCGGCGCGATCAAGCGGAAGCTCAAGGAGATTTTGGCCCAGCCGGCCAATCCCATCCAATTCGCCCCGAGCGGGCCGACGGTCATCATGGTGGCCGGCGTGAACGGATGCGGCAAGACGACCTCGATTGCCAAGCTGACGAAGATGTTCCGCGACCAGGGGCGGAGCGTAGTGCTCGGCGCCGCCGACACGTTCCGTGCCGCGGCCGTCGAGCAACTGAGCGTTTGGGCCGGCCGGCTGGGCGCGGAGATCGTTACCGGCCAGCCCGGCAGCGACCCGGCCAGCGTGGCCCACCGGACCGTCGCCAAGGCACTCGAGGACGGCCTCGACGTGGCGATTGTCGACACCGCAGGCCGGCTTCAGACCCAGCAAGGCCTCATGCAGCAGCTCACGAAGATTCACCGCGTGCTCGGCAAGCAGGTTCCCGGCGCCGCGCACGAGGTGCTCCTGGTTCTGGACGCAACGACCGGCCAGAACGGCATCAGCCAGGCGAAGCACTTCACCGACGCGGTCCAGTGCACCGGCATCGTCCTGGCCAAACTCGACGGCACGGCGAAGGGCGGAGTAATCGTCGCCATCCGCCAGCAGGTGGGGCTCCCGGTGAAGTACATCGGCGTGGGCGAACAGGCCGGCGACCTGGCCCTGTTCGAGCCCGACCCGTTTGTGGACGCGCTGTTCGACCAGCCGTGACGGACAACGTTGCGATATCAGCTCGAGTTCAACGACAGCCCCGGCGGGCAAGTGCTGCACAACACCCCTATCGCCGGTGCCGTCACGCACATCACGTGGCGAGGCGCGCCAACCGGCAACATTACGATCAGGTACAACTCGATCAACTGGAACGGCAACCAGATGGTCAATATCTCCCAGCCGCTGGACCTCCTCCCTGCCGGCCCCTTCGGCCGCTCGGGCTGGACCCCGCGGCGTTCCAATAGGCCGCATGGGCGAGGATTGCGGCGCGGACCTGCTCACACCGGGCCTCGATTTTTTGGGGGTCAATTTTCGCGTTTTTCACATTCGCCCCCCCATGTCTACGGTTGCCCGCTTTTCCCACCGCGTCAGCGCGTTCACTAACAACTAGCAACCAGCAACTAACAACTAAGTCATATACGCCTGTACACGTCTCCAAGCCTACCAAATCCGACGCCGGATTGCAAGGCTGAAAAAGAGGCCATGCGGATGGCTGCTGGTTGCCGGTTGCCGTGCATCGCCGAACCGCGGATCGCCAAATCGGCAGTCGCTTTCGTCGGACCAGGCCTATTCCAGCGAACCCTATTCAGCTTTTGAGCGGGAAAAGCTGCCACTGTTTATAGATCAGTGATGTCCCCGCCCTTTGGAGTGCCGCGGCTTGACGCCGCTTTGGCCATGCCTTTTCCTCCTCGCCTCCAACGGCCACCGTGCGAAACGCCGAAGCTCACGCAAACGAAACCGGCGTCAAGCCTCCGCACTCCAAAGTGGCGAATTGCCCGCACGTCGCAGAACCTTGCGGCCCCGGCGTGCTCGGCCCGGCAGACATCCCGGCACCGAAACAGTACCCTTCGGCCAGCCTGGGCTCGCAACAGCGCAGGGGGTATACTGGAAGTATGGCTACCGTTGACTATCCTCACATTTCGCGCGGACCCGACGACGTGCCCGTGCTCACCGGCACGGGCACAAAGGTTGTCGAGATTGTACTGGACCACCTCGCTCAGGGGGCGGACGCCGACGAGATCCTGCGGCATTATCCGTATCTGACGCTCGGTCAAATCCACAGCGCCCTGGCGTACTACTACGACCATCAGAAGGAGGTCGACGAGGACATCGCTCGCCGACTTCGCAAGGTGGACGAAATCCAATCGCGCCTTGGCAACTCGGAGGCGGCGCGGAGGCTGAAGATGCGGAAGGCGCAGCCATGACCGTGAGGCTGCTGATGGACCACCACGTGCATCGCGGCATTACGCGTGGATTGCGTAGACGCGGGATCGACGTTCTCACGGCCGAGGAGGACGGTCGGGCAACGGCCGGCGATGAAGAGTTGCTCCAGCGGGGGACCGAGTTGGGGCGAGCGGTTTTCACCCAGGACGACGATTTCTTGGAACTCGCCGATCATTGGCAGCGAACTGGGCGACACTTTGCCGGCGTCATCTACGCCCACCAGCTTCGCGCGACCGTCGGACAGTGCGTTGCGGATTTGCACCTTACTTGCGAGGCTGCCAACCCCGGTGAGCTTTCTGACACGGTGCTGTTTCTGCCTCTTTGAGCTTGCGCGCTTCCGCGTGATCCATCCGGCCGCTGCCTCCGCTTCTTCCCCGCAGGGCTCGCCCCGGCCGGCTCCATGACTGGTCAGCTACCGCCCAGCGCGGTCCCGGCCTCGCACGGAAACCCCACCGCGCAAAAAGGCCCGTGGGGGGCCGGTTGACAGCCGCATTGGCAGGTGGCCACAATTGGGATGTTGAACGATCGGCGTTACGCACTTCCCCCGCGGCCGGAACCCAGCGGAGCCGCGAGCGGGCAACTGCGGCGCCCGGCAATCGCATGGAGCACGACGAGCCGCAAGGACGTTCGCACTGACCATGCCTCGCCCGTGAGCCCTTGCGGCCCCGATGTCCACCGCCCGGCCGATGTCCCGGCTCGCCGGCGGGAGGATCGTTCGGCGGAACCGGGTGATGGATCCGTGAAGACTCGCCACCCCTGCCTACTTCGCCGCGGCCGTGCGCTGCCGCGTCAGGCGGGCTCGTAGCGCAGTCAACTGCCGGTCGTCGGCCTCTTGCGCGCTGGGCGGCAGAATCCGACGGACGCCTTTAGAACGTCCAGTATGTCTCTTTTTCCAAGAATCGCAACTTGCCGGCCACAGGGCGAACAGACATAACACGTTGACTGATAATGTCTTAGGGACGTCTACCGGCACCGAGCGAGACGATAAATCGCGTGCCACCCCTTGCTTGCGATGTAGCACTTGTTATACTTATTTTGTTCCTCCGCCAAGCACAAAAAGTCGGGCAGCCGCTGCAACGACTGTCCCGGCTTGGCGCGTGGGCGCGTAGTTCAAGGGGAAACCGCCGACGTGTAATCGGCTCACTGCGGGTTCGAATCCCGCCGCGTGCACTCCTTCTTTTGTTGTACGAGCCACGCCACGACAATCAAGAGCGGGAAGCGGTCTTCCCGTGGTGATAATCGAGGACGAAATTGGTGGATTACCTTCCAGCGGATTATTCGGAACGAATTCGCCGGCTGCGCGGTCGCATCGGCCTGACGCAGGTCGAATTGGCAGCCCGCCTCGGCGTTTCCTTTGCCACCGTGAACCGGTGGGAAAGAGGCCAAACCAAGCCCTCGCCTTTGGCGTGGTCGCAGATCCTCAAGTTCGACGAAGATGATGCGACGCCAGCCGAATCCGAGGCCGAGCCGGCAGGGCCGCCGATGACTGACTTCACCGGATCGGCGGATGCGGTCCGCGTCCTGGCGGAGGGTGAGCGATTGAGCTTCGGCCACATGTTCAATCCGGCCTTTGCCACCGAGGTCTCGCACATCGACCCGTTGCCTCATCAGCGGATCGCCGTCTACGAGCACATGCTGAAGCAGTTCCCCCTGCGGTTCCTGCTTGCCGACGATGCCGGCGCCGGTAAGACGATCATGTCGGGCCTCTACATCCGCGAGGGCAAGGCCCGTCGCATCATCAAGCGGGTGCTGATCGTTGCTCCCGCGGGTCTGATCGGCAATTGGAGAAGCGAACTCGCCACGCTCTTCAGCCTTCAATTCCGCATCATCACCGGGGCCGACGCCAGGAACGCCAATCCGTTCATCGGCGAAGGCAGCGACTCGATCATCGTCAGCGTCGACACATTGGCGGGCGCCAAGATGTTCGCCCGCTTGAAAGAGTCCGGCGTCACGCCCTATGACTTGGTGATCTTCGACGAGGCCCACAAACTGTCGGCCAATCGCGGCAACGACCTGCGCGTCACCAAGACGGATCGCTATTGTTTGGCCGAGGCCCTTGCCGGCGTCGGCGGCCTGGACGAGGCGTGGACGCTGCCGTGGTCCGCCCACCATCTGCTGCTGCTCACCGCCACGCCGCACCAGGGCAAGGACTATCCGTACTATGCCCTTTGGCGTCTGTTGGAACCGGAGGTGCTTTCGACGCTCGAAGCGTTCGACGAGTACCCGGCCGAGCGTCGCATGGCCCGCTTCATCCGGCGCACCAAGGAGGAAATGGTTCACCTCAACGGCAAGCCGCTGTATCCGAAGCGTATTTCGGACACCCTGGGCTACGACTTGACCCAGGGGCCAATCAGCGAGCAGACGCTTTACGATGAAACGACCGATTACATGCGGTACGTCTACAATCGGGCCAAGCTGTTGAACCGCTCCGCGGCCCGCTTGGCAATGAGCGTCCTGCAACGGCGATTGGCCAGTTCGACCTATGCCCTGTTGCGGTCCTACGAGCGTCGCATCGACAAACTGACCGATCTGATCCGCCAGGTGCAAGAGGGAAACCTGACTGAGGAACAGATTCTCATTCTGCAGCGCCGCATGGCGGAAGACGACGACGTCCTGGACACCAAGACGGCCGACGAAGAGGGCACGGTGGACGGGCGCGAGGAGGGCGAAGTCGCCGAAGAGAAACTGTTGGCCGGCGTCATCGCGGCCTCGCTGACCGACCTGGTTGTCGAGCGCGAGCTGGTGATGAAGCTTCATGACCTTGCCAAGAAGGTCTACGCGGCCGGCGCCGAGTCGAAGTTCGACAAGCTCCGCGAGGTGCTTACCGATCCGAAATTCGTCGGCGAAAAGTTCATCGTCTTCACCGAACACCGCGACACGCTCGACTATCTCGTCCAACGATTGAGCGGCATGGGCTATACCGGGCAGATCGCGCAGATTCACGGCGGCATGGACTACCGCGATCGGCAGGCGCAGGTCGAACGCTTCCGTCTGTCCCATGACGAGGGCGGCGCCCGGTTCATGATCTGCACCGACGCCGCGGCCGAAGGCATCAACCTCCAGTTCTGCTGGATCATGATCAACTTCGACGTGCCGTGGAACCCCGCCCGCCTTGAACAGCGCATGGGCCGCATCCACCGCTACGGCCAGCAGCACGACCCGGTGCAGATCGTCAACCTGGTCGCCCCCAAAACCCGCGAGGGGCTGGTCATCGAAACCCTGCTCAATAAGCTGGAGGCGATCCGCGACAGCCTGGGCTCCGAGAAGGTGTTCGACTCTATCGGTCGGCTCTTCGAGGGCGTTTCCCTGAAGACCTACATGGAGCAGGCTATCCTGGAAGGCGCCGAAACCGTGGCCCACGAACTGGAGGGCCGGTTGACCAAGGAGCAGGTCTTGGCCTTGGCCGCGAAGGAGAAGGTGCTGTATGGCGATGGCGGCGACGTCGCCCGCCAGCTTCCCCAGCTCCGCGACGACCTCGAGCAGGAGGCGTATTGTCGTCTTCTGCCCGGCTACGTCCGCCACTACATGGCGAACGCAGCTCCCCTGATCGGCATCCAGATCGAGGGCGAC
>JAVEUP010000060.1:0-39381 GCA_034005525.1 Thermoguttaceae bacterium
CACATTGCGGCGCATAGTGGGTTATTGGGGCATACCTCTAAAGGCGGAGGGCAAGGGATTCGAACCCTCAACCGGTTGCCCGGCACCTGATTTCGAGTCAGGCTGCTAACCGTTCGCGTACCCTCCCGGGGGGGTTCGGCAGAAGGGACTGCCGAAACATCGGGGCGTTACCAGCGGCCGAGAGACTGGCCGAAGGCATCATCCACTCTAGTCTAGGGCGTTTCGCGGTGTCTGGCAAGGCATCCTGCGGGCATCCCGCGGAAACTTCCAGCTTACGGCTCTGCTTTTTTTGCGTCGCGGGGAAACGTGGATTGACATTCCAGGTGGTTTTTGGGTACAAGCCGCCTGCCTCGTCTCCGTTTTCACGAGCCACCCCTCGGTAGTGCGGTAGGCTTTTCTGGCCGAGCGCGCGCTGCCGGGCAATCCTTGTCGCACCAAATGCCAGCAGTCCAGGAGTTGGAACCCCGCCAAGAGCGGGCCGACGACGCTTCCCAACGCCCAAACAAGGCGGCGGCTGGTGGCACACTGCGCCGGACCAAATCCTGGGCTGCCCAGAACCGGCTGCGCGCAACAATGGCTGTCGTGGCCGCAATCGTCTCGATATTCGCCGTGGTTGGCGGGGGCATTTGGGTTGCCGGCACACTCCGGGCCGAGAAGGCAGTCTCGCTGGACGAGGTATTCGAGGCGATTGATAGCGGTTCCCTGACCCAAGCGAAGGAACTGGCAAACGAGCTGCGAAACCAAAATTCCGCCAGCTTGGACGACATTGCCGGCGCCGTCTATGCCTTGGGGGTGGCCACGGCCCTGGAGGCCGATGACACCTGGAGCAAGGACCGGCAGCAGAAGTATCTCCTGGCGGCACGTTATCTGGAGGAGGCGCGGAGCCGGGGATTCCCCGCGGGGCGACGTGGCCAAGGTCTCTACCTCCTTGGAAAGAGTCTTTACGAGGGTGGGCGGATTCCGGCCAGCCGCCCGTTTCTGACCGAAGCCTTGCGAGCCGCCCCGGTCCATCGCGAAGAGATACAGCGGCTTCTGGCAGGTGCGTACCTGGAGGACTCCACACCCGACCTGGAGAAAGCCCTGCATTACAACACGCTCTACCTGAATGGGCGGAAGTTGGCCCCTGCGAAACACCAAGAGGGGCTGATGCAGCGGGCGCAAATCCTGCTGGCAATGGGCAAACCCGACGAATGCACGGCAACGCTTCAGCGCATTCCGGCGAAATCGGCGCTCCGGGCGGAGGCGACGATTCTGCATGGGCGGGTGCAAATGCACCAGGCGGCCGCCCTGAAGAACCAGGCGGACCCGTCACCGCAGCAGTTGGAGGAGGCGAGGCGGGAGTACGAGGAGGCCATCAAGACGCTCCAGCTTGCTCAGGGGCGCGATACGCTGAGCAACCATGCTACGCGGAAGGCGATGTATCTGATTGGCGCGTGCTTCAAAGAAATCGGCGATTACCGCGCCGCGCTCCGGCAATTCGCCCGCACACGGCAGTTGTTTCCCGAATCGGCGGAGGGGATGGCGGCCAGCTTCGAGGAAGCGGAAATATCCCGCGACCTCGGCCGTGACGACGACGCGGTTACCGGCTATCGGCGAGCGATGAAGCCGCTGGAAGACCCGAGGACGTTCAGCAATCCGTGGATATCCATCAGCGACCTGCAACTGCGGATGCTCGGCGCGTATGAATACTACGTGAAGACACAGAACTACGCCGTGGCCCTGGAGATTGCGAAACTACTGCATCCGCTGTTTCCCGAGGTGCGCGCGTTGGAGTTGACGGCCGAGGTGCACCGGGCCTGGGGCGAGGCCCTCCTGGCCGAGGCGGAACAACATGCGCTGGGCAAGGCCGAGCCGCTTCTGCGCGAGGGACGCCGGCAATTGCGCGACGCAGGCCGCATTCATGCCAGACTTGCCGACCTGCTGGTCACCACGCGCCGGTACCCGGAACTGCTGTGGGAGAGCGGTCAGGATTACATGCGAGGTCAGTGCTTCACGGCGGCAATCGGAATTCTCAAAGAGTACTTGAAGGACCAGGCACGGCGCCGGCACCCGCAGGCGCTGGTGATGCTCGGCGAGGCCTACCTGGCGCAAGGGAAGGTCGAGGAAGCACTCGAAGCGTTTCAGGAGTGCGTCGATTTCCACCCGCGCGATGCTGCGGCCTACCAGGCCCGACTTCTCGCAAGTCGCGCGCGGCGGGAGAAAGGTGAGGTGGCAAAGGCGGAGAAGCTTTTGCTGGAGAACCTTGCAGGCGAGTACCTGACCCCGGCCAGCCAGGAGTGGCGGCAATCGCTGTTCGATCTGGGGGAACTGTTGTATCAGGAGGGGCGCTACGAAGACGCACGGATCCGTCTGGACGAGGCGGTGGTTCGATACCCGGAGGACCCTCGTGCCCTGACAGCCCGCTACCTCGTGGCGGAGTCGGGCCGGCGTGCGGCGGCGGATTCGCAAGAGCAGATGCAAGAGAACCTGGCCGGCTCCGCCCACTTGGCATCGTCCCAGAAAATCAGCCGGCTGTACGAGCAGTCGCTTGCCGAATTCATTGCCTTGCGGGACACGTTGAGCGATTGGCAGCAATCGCGCAACCTGGTGGAGACCGAGCGAGTGATCCTCCGGAACGCGTGCTTTGCCATTGGCGACATCGAGTTTGCACTTGGCCGGTATTCGCAGGCCGTCGAGGCATATTCCAACGCAACGAACCGATACCAGAATGCTCCCGAGGTGCTCAATGCGTACGTGCAAATTGCCGCCGCCTACCGGCAGATGGGCGATTCGGCGCAGGCTCGCAGCGCGCTGGAGCAGGCAAAAGCCGTCTTAAGCCGCATGAAGCCCGACGTCGCATTCACCGATGCGACGAATTTCGACCGGGCGCAATGGAGTGAGCTTCTGGACTACCTCAGTGAACTCTAGGCCGCAGCCATGCCTTCTCTCGAAACCGACATCCTTTTGGAACTGATTTGTTCAAAACGCACTTGCCTGGAGCAGCTTCAGGCCATGGGCCGGCGCCAGATGGAACTGATCGAATCGGATCAGATGTCGGCGCTGTTGGACCTCCTGGCACAGAAGCAGCAGACGATTGCGGAACTCCAGCAGATTGAGCGGGGGCTCGATCCATTCCGCGACCAGGCGCCGGAGGCGCGACGCTGGCGCAACGAAGAGGCGCGGCGCCGCTGCGCCGACGAATTGAGTGCCTGCGAGGGGCTGCTCGCCGGAATCATCGACGGGGAGAAGGCCAGCGAGCGGGCCCTGGTGCTCCGCCGCGACGAAGCCGCCACCCGGCTTCAAGGGATGCACCGGGCGGGGCGCGCCCGGGCGTCGTACATCAGCCCGCCCGCCGCGACGGCAAGCCAGATCGACCTTTGTTCCGACGCCTCGTGAGGACCCGTGTCATGAACCCGTGCAACGACTATATCGACTCGCCGCTCCCGGGAGCCGGCGCTGAACTGGAGACCGTGCTGGCGGCATGGAACCAGGCGACTTTGCGACTGGAGCGGACGCATGAGGTTCTCCGCGAGGAGGTGCATCGGCTCACGAACGAGCTGGAAGTAAAGAACCGCGAATTGGCCAGGAAGAACCGGCTGGCCGACCTGGGCCAAATGGCATCGCACGTGGCACACGAAGTCCGTAATCACCTGGTCCCCGTGACTCTGTACCTCAGCCTGCTTCGGCGCCGTGTAAGCGACGACAGCGGGGCGGTCGACATTGCCGACAAGATTGCGGCGGCGTTTACGGCCCTCGACGCCACGGTGCACGACCTGTTGAACTTCACCTCGGACCAGGAGCCTCGCCTGTCGCGATTCCCGCTGGGGCGAGTTGTCGAAGACGTGTGCGCTTCCCTGGCTCCGCAGTTGGGCGCGCAATCCATCAGCGTCGTCATCGAGGTCCCGGAGGAGCAATGGCTCTGTGCAGACGAGTCGATGATCCGCCGCTGCATATTGAACCTGATGCTCAACGCCGTCGATGCAATGCCCGACGGCGGCTCCCTGGTCGTCACGTCGGCCGCCGGTGCCGAGGGCGTTGAACTGGAAATCGCCGATTCGGGTCCGGGGCTTTCGGAGGAAGTATGCCAGCGGGCGTTTGAGCCGTTCTTCAGTACGAAACGCGGCGGAACCGGCCTGGGGTTGGCCATCGTCCACCGGATTGCCGAAGTGCACGGCGGCCGTGTGACGGTTGCGAACTGCCCGGACGGCGGCGCCGCGGTTACCCTGCGATTCCCGCACCCGTTGGTCATGGAGGCCGCCGCATGAGAAGCTCTGCCGAACGCTGCCCGTTGTCCGCCGACGCGGCCGGCCGTGTGCTGGTCGTCGACGACCATGCCCCCGCGCGCGAATCGATGGCCGACGTCCTACGCGAGGCGGGTCATGAAATAACGTGCTGCTCCAGTGCGGCCGAAGCGCTGCGGCGCCTGGCCGAAACGGAGGTCGATTGCGTGGTGACCGACCTGAAGATGCCCGGCATGAGCGGACTGGAGTTCATCGTCCAGATCGAACAGCGGCGCTTGCCGGTACAGGTGGTCATGGTCACTGCGCACGCCTCGGTAGCGTCGGCAGTGGCGGCCATGCGTCACGGGGCGTTTGACTATATTGAGAAGCCCTTCGACGTGGAACAGCTTGAACGGCTGGTGGGCCAGGCAATCCGTCACGGGCGGCTTCTCGAGCCGGGTGGGGGCGCGAAGCAGCGCGGCAGTGAGCCGCCGCCCATGGTCGGCCGGAGCCCGGCCATGCAGACCCTGCGCGAACGGATTACCCGCGTCGCCGCCACCGCAGAGACCGTGCTCATCCTTGGCGAAAGCGGGACGGGCAAGGAGCTGGTCGCCCGCGCCATCCACAGCGAAAGCCCGCGCGCGGCCGGGCCCTTGGTCAGTTTGAACTGCCCGGTGCTTTCAGCGCAGCTTATGGAGAGCGAGTTGTTCGGCCACGAGCGCGGCGCGTTTACCGGTGCCGATGCTCCGCGCGCCGGCCGGTTCGAGATGGCACATCAGGGGACGATTCTCCTGGATGAAGTCACCGAGATCGACCTGAACTTGCAGGCGAAGCTCCTGCGCGTGCTTCAGGAGCGGGCGTTTGAACGTGTCGGCTCGAGCCGCACACAGCATGTCGACGTGCGCGTCCTGGCCAGCACAAACCGCGACCTGGACCAGGCGGTGCGTGAGGGCCGTTTCCGGGAGGACCTCTACTTCCGGCTGGCTGTTGTGCCCATTCATGTACCGCCGCTGCGCGATCGGCGCGAAGACGTTCCGGAACTGTGCGAGTACTTCTTCGGCCGCTGCGCCCAGCGCCTCGGCCGCGCGCCGTGCGTGCTGGAACCCGCCGCGATGGACCTGCTCATGCGTCACCACTGGCCCGGAAACGTCCGCGAACTGGAGAATATCGCAACCCGGGCAAGCGTGCTCAACGAAACGGGCACCGTTACGGCCGGCGAACTCCAACGATGGCTGATGACCGACCCGGCCGGAGCAAAGGCCGAGGGTGAAACGCAGCTACCGGTGGGAATGAGCTTGCAGGAGATGGAACAGAAGTTGATCGAGGCAACGCTGCACCACTTCGACGGCCACCGGGAACGGACGGCCCGGGCACTGGGTATTGGGGTGCGGACCCTCTCCGGGAAACTGCGCCAGTACGGTTACGCGCCGCGCGAAAAGGAGAAGGTGCACGCATGAAGTGCCGTTTTGCAGGCGTCGCGGTCGACCGACATCGGCAGATTCTGCCGATTGCCGTCGGGCAGTTTCTGCCGAACGGCCCAGTCCCTTGCGTGGATGGGGCGGAGAAAGCCCTCAGCACGGATGCGGGGGGAACGGCCCGTGTTCCGCGGCAGGACGGCGGACCTCCCGGGCAGAGTACCTGCCGTGCCGCGCGAAACAGGATAGGCCCGCGAGGTGTGACGAATCGCCGGTCCCTCGGCCACAATTCACATGGCCATGGTGGAATGGCACGGCGATTGCATGAGCTTCAACCGGCGTACAGCGCGCCCCTGTCATGGAAACAGCCATGCTGACGAACCTGTTCACATCGACCACGATTCCGGTACTTGAGGAGGTTGCCAAGTTTTCCCAGCTTCGGCATACGACCCTGGCGGGCAACATTGCCAACCTGGACACGCCGGGCTACAAGTTCCGCGACTTGTCCGTTGACGACTTCCAGTCGCGGTTGCAGGAAGCGATCGAAACGCGCCGCCAGCCGGCCAACCCTTACCGCGCCGGCCGATATGCGCCCCACGGGGAGCCCGCCCACGCAATGGCGGCCGACGAGCCGCATACGATCCTGTACCACGACAAGAGCAACGTGGAACTGGAGCAGCAGGTTTCAGAAATGGTGAAGAACCACATGCAGCATAACCTGGCCTTGACGGTGATGAACCAACAGTTCCGATTGCTGTCCACGGCCATTTCCGGACGGTTGTAGGAACCTCGGGCGGGCTATGCCCGCTGTTACCACGGACGGTATTGACGATCGAAAGGAGTCGGTCCATGTTTCCCGCACTCGACATCAGCACCAGCGGGTTGGCGGCTCAGCGGATTCGGATGAACGCCCAATCGAGCAACATCGCCAACATATCGACCACGCACAACGAGCGCGGCGAACCGGAGGCGTATCAGCCCCGCTTCGTCGTCTTTCAGACGGACGAAAGCGTGGGAGCGCACGGCGCCGCAGGCGTTCGCGTGGCGTCGGTCGAGATTGCCGACGTCGAGCCGATCTGGCGCTACGAGCCGCACCATCCCGACGCCGTCAAGGAGGGACCTCATGCCGGCTACGTCGCCTACCCGAACGTCAACATGATGACCGAATTTACCGATGCCCTGGAAGCCGCCCGCGCCTACGAGGCGAACCTCGGGGTGATCGACATCACCAAAGACATGCAGAACCAGACCTTAAGGATACTGGCCTGACCATCCACCATGAGGCTGTCATGAACCCGATCCAAGGAATTCAGCCGCTTCCACCCTCGGTAACCGCCCTGTCAGGTGGTCCGAATGCTTCGGGCGGCGGTAAGTCGTTCAATGATTTCCTGCTGGATTCGATCCACCAGGTCAATGCCATGCAACAGGATGCCGACCGGGCCGTGGAGAACCTGTTCAGCGGCGGCGAAGCGAATCCGGCCGAAGTACTCACCGCCGTGCAAAAGGCCGACGTTGCCTTTCGGATGATGCTTCAGGTGCGCAACAAGATGGTAGCGGCGTTTGAAGAAGTGCAGAACCTTCGCATTTGAGGCCCGGCTAGGACCGTACCATGGATTTTCTCAACAAAGCCTTCTCGCAGTTGTCCGACCTGTTCCAGTCGATGACTCCCGGCGCACGGATTACCGCCGGGCTGTTACTGGCCGTGGTCGTGGTGAGCCTGGGCTTCCTCTTCACGTATCAGGCGTCCGGACCGGAAGTGGACCTTTTCAGCGGAACGCCGATCCCACCCACGCAGATATCGCAGATAGAAGCCGCATTTGGGAAAAAGGGTCTGAACGATTACGAAATCGAGAACAATCGGATTCGGATTCCGCGGGGACAGCGCGACGTGTACCTGGCTGCCGTCGCCGAGGCCCGGGCCCTGCCGCCAAATTTCGACACGGCGTTCGACAAAGCGCTGGAGGACACCGGATGGATCAGTTCGCGCGAGGAGCGCGAAATGCGGCTGAAACTGGCCAAGCAGAAGACGCTCGGACTAATCATCAGCCAGATGAGCGGGATCGAAAGCGCTTCGGTTATCTACGACGTCGAAGTCAACCGCCATGCCTTCAACCGGCAGCGCACGACAACGGCGACTGCCGCGGTCAAACCAATAGGGAATGAACAGCTTGCCGAGGGGCAGGTGGCATCGATTCGCTCCCTGGTGGCCGGCGCCATTGCGGGTTTAAAGCCGAATGAAGTGACCGTAGCCGACCTGAACGGCCCTACCTGGCACGGCAATCCGGAAGGTGGCGGTCCGGCGCTGGACGATGCTTACAGCACGCGAAAACGGATGTACGAGCAAGAGTGGCAGGCGAAAATACTCAATGCACTGGCGTACGTACCCGGTGTGAAGGTGACGCCCAACGTCGAACTCGACCGGGAACGCGAGCGGACGGAACGCCGCGTGCAGCACGATCCCAAGCCGGTCGTCGTCCAGGAGGCGGAACAGACGAACTCGCGTCTGCATGAAGGCGCAGGGCCGGGTGGACGGCCAGGTTACGTTGCGCAGCAACCCAACACGCCCGTCCAGCTTGCCACCGGCCGCGGCGGCGGATCGCGCGAGGAACAGGAGGACTCGAAGCGGCAGACGGTCGCGGTGACCTCGGGTACGCAGCAAGAAACGGTCAGCGTCGGGCTGACGCCGTTGCGAGTGAGCGTGTCGGTGGCGATTCCCAGTGGCTACTTTGCAAAGATATGGCGCGAACGGAGCCAAACGGCCGAGGGCACCGCCCAGCCGCCGGACGAAGCCCAACTCGAGCAGATCCGCACCGACGAGACCAGCAAGATTCGGCGCCTTGTGGCAAACCTGCTGCCCCCAGCGGAAGGCATCGAAGACCGGACGGAGTTGGTCGAGATCATGACCTTTCAGGGATTCACGCCCGAGGAAGTGCATGGCCCGACGTACGGCGAGCAAGCTCTCACGTGGCTCGCCCGTCACTGGAGCACGGTGGGGATGCTCCTCGTGGCGGCCTTCAGCCTGGTCATGCTGCGTTCCATGATCTTGGCTGGGCCAACCGAGAGGCGTTCGCTTGAGCTATTCCGAAAAGACACTAGCGAGCCTGAGGAATCCGACCGTGAAGCGGCGGCTACGGTCGTGAACCGGCTTTCGCGTTTCAATAAGACAGGCCGCTCCTTGCGAGACGAGCTTTCGGACCTGGTTCAGGAGGATCCGGACGCGGCGGCAAATATCCTCAAGTCGTGGATCGGCCAGTCAGGATAGGCTCCCCAGATACCTCGAACCTCCACGGCGGCGCCGCAAGACATGGCAACCGAGCGAACCCAAGGCAACCCCATGAACTCAACCGACGAGGGAATTCGAAAAGCGGCGGTATTCATCGCGGCGCTGGACTGCTCAGCGGCCGATGCCCTGCTGGACCGCCTCCCCGACGCGCAATCGCGCCGCGTGCGCGATGCCGTAGTTGCCTTACACGGGGTCGACTCCGGTGAACAACGTCGTGTGCGCGACGAGTTTCTGCGCAGGCGCTCGATGGCACCGAAACCGGAACCAGGTGGCATCGAACTGGATGGAAACCTGGCTCAGTTGGCCACCGGGACTCGCTCCGGCGAGCGAACACGAGCCGTCGCCGGGGAGTGCGGGGGATCGCCGCCGTTCGCGTTTCTGTCCGACGCAGCGGGCGGCGACCTGGCCGACGCACTGCGAAGTGAGCGTCCCCAAACCATCGCGCTGGTGCTGGCCCACCTGCCTCCACGCCGCGCAAGCGAGGTCCTCGCCAGACTCGAACCCGCAGGACAGGCCGAGGTGATCCGCCGTTTGGCCAGCCTCGAAGAGGCCGACCCCGACGTCGTGCTTGAAGTTGAGCAAGCGATCCAAGGCCGCGTCGCCCGCCAATGGGGAATCCGGCCGAAAAGGGTCGTCGGCATGAAAGCGGTCGAGGGTATCCTTCAGATGAGCGATCCAAGGTTGAGCCGGACCATCGCTGAAACGCTTGGCACCGAGGCGGAAAGCGCGGCCGCGCCTCGCCCCGAACCGGCAATCGAGTTCGAGGAATTGCCGACGATGGACACAAGCAGCCTGGTCACCTTGTTCCGTGAGGCGGGGCGTCCGCTGGCCGCCGCGGCTCTATTGGGCGCACCGGTGGCCATGGTAAACCGTGTGCTTGGCGGGATGCCGCGGGAGGAATCGGCATGGTTGCGGCTGCAATTGGACCAGCCCGGTCCCATCCGATTGCGCGACGTCGAGGAAGCCCGGCAACGAATTACTCAGCTTGCACTGAAACTCCGGCACGAAGGGCGAATCGGACCCGGCAGTGCCGAGCCGCGACTGGTTTTGACAGGCTAATAGGGAAGCATCCATGTCCAGCATCATTCGAGCCGCAGAGCAGACCCGTGTGCCGCACCGTGTGGCCTACAACTTCGAAGACATGGCGGTCCGCGCCAACCAATACCTCGACGGCATTCGCGGCGAAGCACGCAAGATCGTCGCCGCGGCACAGCGGGAAGCTATTCAGATCAAGGAGCGGGCGAAAGCCGATGGGTACCAGGCGGGGCAGCAGCAGGTGGCAGAGATCGTCCGCGGCCAACTCGCGTCCGTCCTGCCGGGACTCCGGCAGGCGGTTGAGGACGTACAACACGCCAGGCAGGAATGGCTGACCCACTGGGAAGCCGCGGCCATCCACGTCGCCGCCGCCATTGCAGGCAGAATCGTGCGGCGCGAGATCACCGATATGCCGGCATTTGCGGCCGGGAAGTTGCGGGAATCGCTGGAACTGGCCGCCGGCGCGTCTCACCTGCGCATCCGCCTGAATCCCGGCGACCATGCGTCGCTGGCCGGACAGGCCGACGTGATTACCAAGGAACTGGCGCCGATCGCCGATGCCGAGATCGTTCCCGATGACAACATCACGCCCGGCGGTGTCCGCATCGAAACCGACTTCGGTATCATCGACCAGCAGATCGAAGCGCAGCTCGCCCGAATTGAAGAGGAACTTACCTGAGATTGCAATGGACTCATGCTCGACGTGACCAGCCAACTTGAACACATCATGCCCACGGCGCTCAGCGGTGCGGTCGTGCGCACGGTGGGCACGACGATTTCCGTTGCCGGGCTTCCGGCGCCGGTGGGCGCCGTGGTCGAGA
The DNA here is from genome assembly GCA_034005525.1 of Thermoguttaceae bacterium. Classification (GTDB taxonomy): domain Bacteria; phylum Planctomycetota; class Planctomycetia; order Pirellulales; family Thermoguttaceae; genus PWXP01. The sequence goes on from JAVEUP010000060.1 coordinate 10,754, forward strand.
TCGAGCGTGCGCCCGGAGAATCGCTCCAGGCGGAAGTGATCGGATTCAGAGATCACCTTACCCTGTTGTCGCCCTTCGAGGAATTGACGGGCGTCCGGCATGGGAACCGGGTGCGCTTGCGGCGCACGGCGCGTTGGCTTCGCGTGGGCGACGCCATGCTCGGGCGAGTCTTCAACGCCGCGGGGCAGACGGTCGATGGAAAACCGCGGCCGATCCTCCCACACCGCGCGGCGTTTCACGCCGCGCCGCCGCATCCTTGCACGCGGCCCCGGATCGATACTCCTCTTGCCACCGGCGTGCGCTCGATCGACGGCCTGCTCACCTGCGGCAAGGGCCAGCGCATGGGTATCTTCTCAGGGTCCGGCGTCGGCAAGAGCGTTCTGCTCGGAATGATGTCGCGGCATACCGCCGCCGACGTGATTGTCACGGCCCTGATCGGGGAACGAGGACGCGAAGTCAACGAGTTTATCGAGCGGGACCTGGGACCTGAAGGATTGGCCAAGAGCGTGGTCGTTGTAGCGACCAGCGACGAGCCGGCCCTGGTCCGGGTGCAGGCGGCTGCTACGGCAACCGCCATTGCCGAGTTCTTCCGCGACCAGGGCAAAGACGTGCTCCTGCTGATGGATTCGCTCACACGATTCGCTCTGGCACAACGGGAGATTGGGCTGGCCGCCGGCGAACCACCCACCACGCGCGGCTTCACGCCGTCCGTTTTCAGCATGCTTCCGAAGCTGGTCGAGCGGGCCGGACGCAGCCCGCGGGGAAGCATCACCGCATTCTACACGGTACTTGTCGAAGCCGACGACCCGAACGAGCCCATCAGCGACGCGGTTCGCGGCCTGCTCGACGGGCATACCTGGCTGTCGCGCCGGCTCGGCTCGCAAGGGCACTATCCGGCGGTCGACGTGCTCGAAAGCCTCAGCCGGCTCATGCCCGAGGTCACCGACGAAGAGCACCGCACCGCAGCCGTCGCTTTGCGGGGATTGCTGGCGGCGTATCGCGAGCACGAGGACCTAATTTCGATCGGCGCTTACCGCCGGGGCAGTAATCCGAAGGTCGACGCAGCCATCGAACTGCTTGACGACATCAATGCTTTTCTGCGGCAATCGGTCGACCAGCCTTCCACCCTGGAGGAGGCCCGGGACGGGTTGATGCGCCTCTATCAGAAGGACCAGCAGCGAAAGAAGCCGCAGGGACCGTAAACCATGGCCAAGTTCCAATTCCGACTGGCGACCTTGCTGCGATTGGGCGAATCGGTGCGCGACGAGCGTCGCGGGCAACTCGCCGAAGCCTATCGGGCCGATGAGATGCTCGAACAGCGCCAGGGCATGGTGGCCGGCGAACTCGCCTCGCTCCGCACGGCATGCCGGAACGCCGTGACGCCCGGCAATGTCGACCTCGACCGGATTGTCGAGAGCCAGCGATACGAGTTGGCCCTGCGCGCCCAGCAGAAACACCTGACGCACCAGCGAAAGGCCGTCGAGGGTGAAATCGAACGGCGCCGCGAGGCATTGCTGGCCGCCAACCGGGAGGTGCGAGTCCTGGAGAAGCTGCGCGAGCGTCAGGAAGAGCGGCACAGGCATGAAGAAGCGCGGCGCGACATTCGGCAGCTTGACGAGGCCGCCGCCGTACGCGTCGGCCGGACGGAGGAAGAATCATGACACGGAGTTTTGCCGCCTTGGCCTCGCTCCTGGCATACTTCGCCGTGGGTACGTTGTTGACCCAGGCGATCCTGCTCGGTGTGGCCGTGTGGAAGTGGGACCTCGGCCGGGACCGCCTGATTCAAATCCTCGCCCTGGCGCAGGGCGTTGATCTGTTTGCAATGCGCGAGGGGGCGCTGGTAAAAGAGGAGACGCTTGCCGAGCAGGTGTCGTTCGAGGAGATTCGCGCTGCACGGGCGCTGAAATACCGGAACCTGGAACTGCGCGAGCAGGCGCTGGCAAGCGGGTTGGCGCAGCTCCGCACCCAACAGCAGAGCCTTGCCGAAGAACGCCGGCGATTCAAGCTGGTCCGGGACGCCTTCGATAGTGAGTTGACCGCGATGCGTGAAGGAGCCGTAGCGCAGGGCCTGGAAGAGGTCCGTCGCATCCTGGAGACTGTCAGGCCGGCACAGGCCAAAGCGCAACTTCTCGAAATGCTCAACAACGACGAACTCGACACCGTGGTCATGTTGCTGGCTGACATGCCGGATCAGAAGCGATCAAAGATCATCGGAGAGTTCAAACTGCCTCAAGAGCAAGCGAAGATCGCTGAAGTACTCAGCCGCATACTGGAAGGGACGCCCAATGCAGAGCTTGCCAATACAACCCAAGAGAAACTGTAAATCAGTTGCAGTGGGAGAACGGAGACTCGGCCCATGACGGAAATGAGAATCGATCCCGTGACCGCCCTCATGCCGCCCGCAGCGCGGTCTGTACCGCCTGCGATGGCCTTTGCCTCGTACCTCGACCAGGCATGGAGCTTCACTGCGGCAACGGCACCCATGGCAGGGACTCGTAACAAGTTGGACTCAGGCAGCGGGTATGCCACCGTCTCCCCGGAATCGCCCCGCGCCGTCGCAGCACCAGCTCAACCCGCTCAGGATGACAACAAGAATAAGCGTTCCGATACAAGACCGGACGAAGCGCTTGCGCAGAGCCATGCGAGTGCGGGCAATTCCGATGCCGCACCGGCCGGCAGCGTTTCGGAAAAGGAAAGAAGTCCTTCGTCGCACCACGATGGCAGCAACCAACAAGAGCAGCCTGCCGGTGGCACGACGGGCAGTGCTGATGCGACCGAGGATGCCGAATCGGCACCCGCGCCCGACGCGGAGGGCGAGCAACCAGTGGCCGAGGATGCCGAATCGGCCGACACGGAACATGACGCGACGCAGGTGGCCTGCGAGGTTGATGTGCTGCCGGGACACACGGCAGATAGTAATGCCCGGGACGTGAATGTTTCATCGGAGGGCATGGCGGGCGTATCGTCACCGTCTCAGGCCGAGCAGGAAACGGTCGCCGAAAGTGGCACCTCGGGTGGGGCATCTTCAAACAACGGAGAATCCGGTGCCGAGGGTCAGGAATCCTTGCCATCGCGTGAAGTAATGGACGACGGCGGCGACGAATCCGAACGGGCCGATGACACTCGGAAGGCGGCTGAGCCGCACGAATCGGGCTCGCGCCGAGGCAGGCCGGCGACTGCCCGAGAAGCCGCCTCGACTCGCGTAGCTCAGTCGGCCGATTCGCGCCAGGCGCCGGCCCCTGACAGCCCGCCGCAAGCGGCTGCCCCATCGGCTACGGCTTCACAGGGGCAGGTGCCCGTCGCCGCACCATTAACTACCGCAGCGGTCTCGGTGGAAACGAGTCATCCAACCACTTCGAGTGCCCCGGTCGTGCAGGGCGAAGGGGCCACACCCGGAAATACACGCATGGGCAGCGCTGAAACAGTCTCCCGGACCGGCTCTGCTGCGCCCAATGCACCCGAGGGCGACCAGGCCGACGCGGTCGATCGTGTTCGCTTCGTGCAAAGAGTGGCGCGGGCGTTTCAGGCAGCCGGGGACCGCGGCGGTACGGTGCGGCTCCGGCTGAGTCCGCCCGAATTGGGCTCGCTCCGCGTCGAGATTACCGTTAGCCGGGGCGTCATGAACGCCCGCCTGGAGGCCGAAACCCAAACGGCGCGCCAGTTGCTCCTTGACAACCTGCCGATGCTGCGCGAACGGCTTGCCGAGCAGGACATCAAAGTCGAACACTTCCAAGTAGACATATCCGATCGGCAACCCGGTGGGCTGCCCGATCGGTCGGACCATCGGCCGCAACCGGACCGGACCGCAACCGGCGCCGAGCGGCGACCAGGCGGACGAGAGGACGGCTCCGAAGAGAGTGATACCGCAGGCCACCGTCGCTCCCGCCATATCGGCCAGCCGAGCCAACTCGACGTCCTGGTCTAGGCTAGCGTCATTGCCCGGCAGGTACAGAACACTACAAACCAACAAACTGAACCGCCAAGGAATCGTGACATGCAAACCTCACAGGTCAGTTCGATAGGCCAGGGCCAGCAGGCCACAGTCGGGGAAGACGCCTTCTCCAAACTGCAGACGCAAGACTTCCTGAAACTCCTGGTGACGGAACTGGCCAACCAGGACCCGCTCAATCCGATGGACAACGCACAGATACTCCAGCAGATCACACAATTGCGCGAGATCCAGGCGACCGACCTTATGACCGTAACCCTGGAGTCGGTCCTCTTCGGGCAAAACTTCACCACGGCCAACTGGCTGATGGGCCGCAACATTCTCGGTCTCACGGACGACGGGCAATACGTCACCGGCATCGTCGACCGCGTCTCACTTCTTGGAAAAGAGGTTCAGGCCCACGTAGGCGACCACGTGATCAATCTCAGGAACATTGCCGAGGTCCTTCCGACCGACGGCGACGCTGGCGACCAAAGTGAAGAGGCCGGTCAGGGCATCGTTAACGAAGACGCCTTGGAGGAGCTTATCAACGAGTTGCTTGCGGAGGGCGCTGAAGAAGATGTTCAAGAGGATTCCACGGCAACGTGAAGACTCACGCGCCGCATAAGAGCGGCTGAAACCACGGTGTTTCGCATTATCTGACAGACCAGAAGACAGGACCATTTTCAGGAGGGAGTATTCATGGGTTTAGCATCTGCCATGAGCACCGCGCTGACGGGCTTGACTGCATCTGAAACGACCATCGACGTGGTCGGGAACAACCTGGCCAACTCGAACACGGTGGGCTTCAAGGAGTCGAGCGCCTCGTTTGCCACCCAGTTTCTTCAAACTCAAAGCCTCGGCTCCGCGCCAACCACCGGCAGCGGCGGCACCAGCCCGCGGCAGGTGGGCCTGGGCGCCATGGTGGCCGAGATCGCGCCCAGCTTCACACAAGGGACGATCGAAATCAGCGCCAACCCGACCGATCTGGCCATCCAAGGCGATGGGTTCTTCATTGTCCAAGGCGCCCGGGGCGAGCAACTCTATACGCGCAACGGCATCTTCAAGCTCAACTCGCAGAGCGAACTGGTCACGATCACCGGAAACCGGCTGCTCGGGCACGGAGTGGATAGCGACTTCCAGGTGCAGGCCACGAACCTCGTACCGCTGACCATCCCACTGGGCGCCGCCGCGGTGGCCAAGGCCACGGAACACGTGTACCTCGAGGGAACGCTCTCGCCCACCGGCGATCTGGCCGACACGGCTGAAGTCATCCAGACGGCCGTTTTGAGCGACGGCATTTACAAGTATCCCGAAACGGCGCCTACGGTGACGTATGCCACCAAGGCCAGCGCGACCGCGGCGCCGGTCGGCGGCGGCACGCTCGCCGTAGGGAATTACTATTACAAGATTGTCTACGCCGACGGGCCGGAGGGCTCGGCCAATGGCACGGAAGGAATCGCGTCGGATCCAATCCCCGTGTCTGTGCTCCCCGGCCAGCAGACGGTCGAACTCAGCGGTTGGGATGCAGGCGCCACCTACTCGCATGTCCGCGTATACCGCACGGCAGAAGGCGCAGGGCCCAACACCGACTATTTCTACGTGGATGAGGCGCTGATCAATGCCGGGACAATCACCGACGCAGGTGCGCCGGTCGGCGGCGTGCTCGACGAGACCGTCGAGTTGGAAAGTGGCCTGTACGAGTATTACGTTACCTTCTACAGGGATGGGCACCAGACTGAAAGCCGGCCCACTCCCGTGTCCCTAAGAATGAGTCCCGACGGCACGCAGAAACTTCACATTGCCGATATCCCCAGCGCCGACCCTCTCGATCCCTACGAGTGGACGCACACCCGGATCTATCGCAATAAGGCCGGCGATTTCACCGAGTACTACCTGGTCGCCCAACTCGACGGCGTCGGCGGCGGCAGCTTCACTGATAACGTCCACGATGATAATCTGGGGCCCACGACCCTCGACCGCGACGGCCCGAAAATCACTGACGCGACGCTGGTGAAGGACATGGTCCGACGCGACGGTTCAACCTATTCAAATGTCTTCTCGGTTCCCTCGGTTCTTCAGTTTGCGGGGCGGAAGGGCGGGCGTACGCTCACCGTGAAAGAGTTTGAAATCACGGAAGAGACCCGAGTGCTGGAACTGCGGACCTTCATGGCGGAGGCCATGGGCATTCAGAACATCGGCCATTCCGAGGGTCCCCACGGCGGGAATCCCGGCAGTGACGTCGCTGGCGGCCGAATCATCATGCGCGGCAATAACGGCGTCGACAACGCCATCGCCATCGGATTGGCCGGTATGAAGCTGGTCAGACCCAACGGAATCGAAGAAAACGTCAACATGCCGTTCTCCTCGATCCAGAGTGCCAAGGGCGAGAGCGCGGTGGCCGACTTCATTGCTTATGACAGCCTCGGCATTCCCATCTCGGTCCGCTTGACTGCCGTCTTGGACAGCCGGTCCAGCACCGCGACCACCTACCGCTGGTTTGCCGACTCGCCCGACAACGATCCGGACACCGGCTCGAGAATCGCCGTGGGCACCGGGCTGATTAGCTTCGACGGCAACGGAAACTTCAGCACGGCCACCGAAACAAGAGTCTCGATCGACCGCCGGAACGTTTCCTCCGCCTCACCGCTGGAGTTTGAATTGGACTTCCGGCAGCTTTCCGGCCTGGCCACCGACAACAGCACGCTAGCCGTTGCACGCCAGGACGGTTCGGCGCCAGGCGTGCTGACAAGCTTCATCGTGGGGGAAGACGGCCGCATTCGCGGCGTGTTCAGCAACGGCATTACCCGCGACCTGGGCCAAATCATCCTCGCCCGGTTCGCCAACCCCGCCGGACTGGAGCAGAAGGGGCGAAATCTTTTCGCCACGGGCGTGAACTCCGGCTTGCCGGTGGAGGGCCGCCCCAACGAACAGGGCATCGGCTCGATCATCGCCGGTGCCCAGGAGTTGTCCAACACCGACATTGGCGGGAACCTGATCGACCTGATCCTTGCCGCCACCATGTATCGCGGCAATACCCGCGTCATTACCACGGCGCAGCAAATGTTCGACGAACTGCTCGCCTTGCGGCGTTAGCGCCCCAGAAGCCGGCGGCCGGCAAGGGCGTTAAGACCCGCTCATGCCGGCAACCGGTGCCCGATGGAAACCCTTTTCATGATCAAGTTGACGCGTTTGGGCGGCGAGCCGTTCGTGCTCAACGCCGAGTTGATCCGTTACATTGAAGCCCGGCCCGACACCTACATCTCGCTCACCACGGGTGAGCGGATTGTGGTAGTCGAGTCGATGGACGAGGTCATGCGCCGCGCGGTGGTGTACCAGCAGGCAAAATACCTCTTCCCGCCGCCACAGCGGCCACAACCCGATTCCGAAACTTAACACGTAACCGCAACGAACCATGGACATAGCCAGCGTTATTGGGCTGTTACTCGGTGGCTCCCTGCTGATCATCGCGATCGCCATTGCGCCGGGCGCCTCGTTTGGCGCATTCATCGATTACCCATCGGTCATGGTGGTGATCGGTGGATCGGTGGCGTCGATCCTGATCTGCTTTCCGTTGAAGAGCGTGCTCAATACTGCGCGCGTGATAAGGAACGTATTCTTCAACCGGCAGGAAGACTTCCGCGGGCTGATCGACCAGCTCGTATCACTTGCCGAGACTGCCAGGCGCGACGGCCTACTGGCCCTCGAAGGCCGTATTGAGGAGCTGACGAATCCCTTTATCATCTTGGGAATCCAGATGGCCGTTGACGGCACGCGCCCCGAGGTCATTGAAGATATCTTGCGCACCGAGTTGAGCGCCGTGGCTACCCGGCATCGCAATGGGAAAAACGTCCTGGACCAGTTGGGCCGTTTCGCCCCGGCGTTCGGAATGATCGGAACACTAATGGGTCTGATCATCATGTTGGGTAACATGAGCGACCCGCAGGCAATCGGCCCCGGAATGGCCGTCGCTCTGATCACGACACTTTACGGCGCCGTTGTCGCCAATCTGGTTGTACTGCCAATGGCGGAAAAACTCGGCCATATCAACAAACATGAAGTTCTCGTCATGGAAATCATTGTCCGTGGGATCATGGGTATTCAAGCAGGCGAGAACCCGCGGGTCATCGAGCAGAAACTGAGCACCTTTGTGCCACCCAAGCATCGGCAGCTTCAAGAAGCGGCATAACGGCCGGTGGAAACACTCCCATTTGTACTGAAACTTGATCTGCAATGCCATTCAGCCCGGACGACGACGATCAATCACAGGCCCCAGCCGATTGGATCGTGACCTATGGCGACATGATGTCGCTGTTGCTGACGTTCTTCATCATGCTCGTCTCGATGAGCGAAATACGCGAAGAAGAACGCTACCAACTCATGGTGGAGGCCCTGCGCAAGCGATTTGGGCACGACTCGAGCGTGGTTAGCATGATTCCAGGACCGACGAGTCCCCGCAATTCGCCAGTGGAGAAGCTGGCCAGCATGGGCCGTGCCCGCCGGGTCGACACGATGCGCGGCGGGGACCGGGTACGCGCGCCCGTGGGTCAGCACCCCCGAGTCCGTGCCATCCGCACCGCCGACCAACGAACACTCGGCTGCGAAATCATCTTCCCGGAGGGTGAGTGGGAGTTGAGCGAGGAGAACCGGCGGGTCTTACGGGCAACTGCCCAGGAGCTTGGCGGGAAGCCGCAGAAGATTGAGGTTCGAGGACACACGTCGACCCTTCCCCTACCAAAGGACAGCCCGTTCCGCACTCACTGGGACCTTGCCTACGCGAGGTGCGTGGGGACCATGGAATACCTGGTGAAGCTGGGAATCGACCCGAGGCGGATTCGGATTTCCGTCGCAGCGGACAAAGAGCCGAAACACATCAGCCCAGACCCCCTTTTAAGGAAGCAGAACCCCCGCGTGGAGGTATTTATGTTGGACGAGTTGGTGAAGGACTTGGAAGGAACGGCGGACGAGCGGGAAGAACGCTACTTGGCTCCGCCGTCGGACGCGGCTCCCGAATGATAGGCTAAGCTTGAATGTAGTGTGGAGCGACCGCGAATTGGAAATGCCATGGCCGAGCAAGCACCCCGAGCAGACAACGAACTCCTCGAAGAGCAACAAGCTTCCTCGCAAAAGGGGATCGGTGGCAAGATCAAGGCTGTCGCATTCATTGCCTTTGTGATTGCCATTGAATGCGCGGTTGCCTATTTCTATATCCCGGACTCCGCACAAACGGCGGCAATCGCCGGTGCAACGCTCGGTATCGACCCAGAAACAGGCGAAATACCTGCTGACGAGCCGGACGAGTCGGCCCAAGTAAAAGTCGATCAGGTCGAAGTCCCCCTGGGCGAGTATAGCGTAACCACCTTTCAGCCGGTCTCAAACACCACCCTCCGGATCGATTTTCAACTGTATGGAACCATTGCCACCAAGGACGAGATCGAGTTCTTCAGGCGAATGGAGGAAAACCGGCATCGCTTTCGAGAGCAGGTTATCGTTACTATACGCACCGCCGATATAACCGACTTCACCGAAGCCCAACTAGGTTTGGTTCGACGAAGGGTCCTGGAAAGGAGCAACCGCATCCTGGGCGCGCCGTTGTTGCGGGGGGTCATTTTCAGCGATTTCTCCTTCATTGAGCAGTAATGCCAGCGATGCTGGCAGGAATGGATTCCTATGTCTGACGACAACTTGATGGATCAAAGCGAAATCGAGCGGTTGCTCAACCAGGCCAAACCGGACGAGGGCAAGGCCGCCAAACCCGCGCAATCCAGCAACGCAGACGCAGTCAACCAGGCACTTGACCAAAGCGAAATCGAAGCTCTGCTGGGCAAGGTTGGCGGCAAGGCCGGAGCAGCCGCATCGAGTCCGCAATCGGCGCCTGCCGGGGACGCTGACAAGGTGCTCGGGCAGGACGATATTGAGAAGTTGCTCGGCCAAGCGGCCAAGGCGCCGGCTGCGACTCCGCAGGCCTCAGCGCCGGCAGTAGCGGAAACGTCGGCGCCGAAAAGCGAGCCTGCCGCTCCAAAGACAACCGATTGGGAGGGTGCCGTGGCACAAGAGGACGTCGATTACCTGCTGGAACGGGCGGAACGCGCGTTGCAGTCGATCGACTCGGGAGGCGAGAGCGATTTGCCACAAGGAGTCGCGGCGTTCCGTCTTGAAGAGTTCCCCGGTGCGCCGGCCTCCACCGAGGCTGCGACGCTCGATCTGATCCGCGACGTCGAACTGGACTTGAAGATCGAACTTGGACGTACCAACATGTACCTTGAGGACGTGCTAAAGCTCCGCAAGGGATCCGTCGTTCCACTGGACAAACTGGCCGGCGACCCGGTCGACGTGTACGTCAATGAGCGACTTGTCGCCCGTGGCGAAGTGCTCGTGCTCAACGACAGCTTCTGCGTGCGAATTGCGGAGTTGATTGCAGGAGTGGGAGCGGGCGCCTAGACAGCTCGCAAGGACCGCGTCCATAACCGGCGGGTTGTCCGGTGAGACCACGAACGGACGGAACGAGTACACTTTTCCCCATCGGATCGGCTGCGGCGGGAATGCCCCGCATCATTTTCGGATGGAACGCCGCGTCGGCATGAGAAAAACCGAGGAGAGCAAGGATGCCTCCATTGCTGCGTACTGTGCTTGCATGCCTGGCCGCCAACCTGGCAGCCGGCGCATTGGCTCAAAGCCATTTTTCGACTGAATCTCCCGCGCCGCCGACCCGCCCGGACATGCGACTCGGGCAGGAGTCGCTGGCACAGCAGTATCTGGCGATGCCGCCAAGCGAGGCATCGCCGGATGACCGCTCCGAGTTCAACCGGTCCGTGCAACGTTACGGCCGTCGAGAGCCGGCCGGCTTTCCCGATCATGCTGTCGCCGGGCCGGAATCCGAGGCGGAGCCTGAAGGGTCGCATGGAAGCCTTTACCTGCCCGCCCGGCAGGCGACGCCGAACTATGTGCCTACGGCGGATGCAAGTGACCAATTCCCTGTTGAGGCGTTTGACCGGCCGGCCTCTCAGGGCACAGCCGATTCGGCCGACGAGGCGCGGTCGCCACCGCCCCAACTGCTGCCGCCCCCGTTGGTGCCCGCTCAGCCGGTACCTGCCGAAGCGTTGGTGCCTCCACGGGATACGCAGTGCGCAACCGGGTTGCCGGGACAGGTCTTGCCGGCGTCCTACGTCAGTGAACCTGCATCCGATCAACCAAGCAGCGGCGCGGCAATCGAATCGATCACGGACGGCGAATCGCCGTCGCGGCCATCTGCGGAGGCCCTGCCGCTTTCCGAGCCGCGCGAAGCCATGCCGCTGAAGCCACCCGCCTCGCCCGAGGCCGAAGGCGGCCGGCGGCGCGTTGGCGGCTTGCCTTCGGTTGTTTCGATCGTCGGCGGGCTGGCAGTCGTACTGGGCATCTTCTTCGTGGTGGCTTGGGGAATGCGCCGGGCCGCGCCCGGCGCGCTTGCCACTTTGCCGAAGCAGGTTGTCGAAGTGCTCGGCAGAGCCACCCTGACAGGACGGCAGCAGGTTCATCTGGTGCGTTGCGGGAATAAGCTGGTGCTGGTCTCGGTGACGCCCGAAGCTGTCGAGACTCTCACGGAAATCACCGACCCGCTTGAGGTCGACCGCCTGGCCGGTCTATGTGAGCAAGCGAATCCGAACAGCTCGTCTGCGGCGTTCCGCCGCGTGTTGCAGCAGTTCGCTCACGAAGGAAAGGGCACTTATGCAACCTAGCCCATCGCTGCGGAGCAGTACTCGGCCGACCGGATCGGACTGCCGGCCGGCTCCCGTTCGGCCGGGGCGCGCCTTGGATCGTTGGCGGCACAGCCCCGCGAGGAAGGGGCTTGCCTGGCTTGCCGTAGCGTTGACGTGTCTTACCATTCTCGTGCCGGCCACCGCGCAAGATGCCTCCAATGCCCCGATGAGTCTTGAAGTGCCGAAGGGGTTGGCCGGCGGACCGGAGCAATGGACCAGTCCCGAGGGCCTCAGCTCGGCCATCCAGGTGATGCTGCTGCTGACCGTGCTCAGCCTGGCACCGGCCGTACTGCTGATGACCACTTGTTTCGTGCGCATTGTGGTCGTGCTGGGTCTGTTACGGCAGGCTGTCGGCACGCAGCAGCTTCCGCCAAGCCAGGTGATTACGGCGCTGTCGCTGTTCATCACCTTGCTCATTATGACGCCCGTCTGGAAGCAGGTATACGACGGCGCGATTGTCCCATACACGAACAAGGAGATTGGGCTGGAACAAGCGTGGAACGCGGGCATCGAACCCGTGCGGCGGTTCATGGCCCTGCAGATTGCCCGGACGGGAAACAGCGACGACGTCCATCTGTTCCTCCAGTACGTCCCCGACCAACCCGCCCCCACGGATTACAGCGACGTGCCGCTGCAAGCCCTGGTGCCCGCGTTCATGCTGAGCGAGTTGAAAACAGCCTTCCTGATCGGCTTTCAGATTTATCTCCCGTTTGTCATTCTCGACATGGTCATCGCGTCCGTCATGGTGTCGATGGGCATGATGATGCTTCCCCCGGTGATTATCTCCATGCCCTTCAAGCTCCTGCTGTTTGTCCTGGTGGACGGCTGGCATCTTGTAGTCGGGATGCTCATGGAGAGCTTTCAACCGTTCACCTGATAATCAGCGCAAATCGTCCCCTTCTCGGAAACCCCTGGCATGGACCCACAAGAAGCGATTGATCTTGGCCGGGAAGCCCTTCTGACGACTCTGATGGTCAGTTCGCCGGTACTCGTTGCCGGGGTGTTCGTGGGGCTTCTGATAGGTCTGCTGCAGGCGGTCACTCAGATTCAAGAGCAGACCATCGCATTCGTGCCCAAGATCATTGCCATGGTTCTCGCCCTGAGTTTCGCCCTTCCCTGGCTGGTCGTCCGGATGGTCGAGTATTCGACCGACCTGATTACCCGGATCCCCACCCGATTCTGAACCGCATCCGCTTCCAGGCTTATCCCTAACGAGTACCCTTCAGCAATTGCTTCATGTTGTGGCTCCAATGGCTGGGCATCGAGAAGTTCCTGCTGTTCACCCTGGTGCTGACCCGGGTGAGCGGGCTCGTGCTGACCGCGCCGGTATTCGGCGGACAGGACGTTCCACAACGGGTGCGCGCGCTGTTTGCGTTTTCCATTGCCTTGCTCATTCTGCCCACGCAATGGCACGTGCCCGTGGCGCATCCGGGAACGACGTTGAACTATCTGGTGTTTCTCGGGGCCGAGCTGATGGTTGGCCTGTGCCTGGGATTCGGCATCGTGGTTCTGTTCTCCGGTCTGCAACTTGCCGGTGCGCTGATAGGACGCCTCGGCGGCCTGATGCTGGCCGACGTGTTCGACCCGGCCACGGGCACCGAGGTGCCCCTGTTTTCACGGCTATTGTTCCTTGTTGGGCTGGCCGTGTTTGTGTGCATCGGCGGGCACCGCATGGTGATGGCCGCACTGCTCGATACGTTTGCCGCGCTCCCGCCCGGCGGCGGCAGCCTGCCTCCTTCCCTGCCCGATGCATTCGTCACGCTGCTTTCGCAGAGCTTCATGCTGGGGGTCCGGGCAGCCATGCCACTGGTGGTGGCGCTTTTGCTGTCGACGCTGATCCTGGGCCTCATTGGCCGGACGATGCCGCAGTTGAACGTTCTCATTATCGGCTTTGGACTGAACTCCATGCTCACGTTCGCACTGCTGAGCTTCACGCTGGGAGCGGCTGTTTGGGCGTTTCAAGATCAGGTCGAACCCACCCTGGAAACCATCATCGACGCCGTCGCCGGAGGATGGTATGCGGGTTAGGCGGCGCAATGCAATGTGGGTTTGAGGGTAAGACGTTCCAATGCCGAGTTCGGACGGTGACAAATCGCAGGAAGCCACTCCGCATCGGCGCCAGAAGGCGCGCGAGGAGGGGCAGGTTGCCAAGAGCCAGGACCTCAGTTCCGCCGTCCTCCTGCTGCTGGGGCTCATGGTGCTCATGGCCCTTGGCGGCGGACTTATCGAGTTCCTGGGCATGCTGACCAGGAGCCAACTTGGGGTTGTGCATCACTTGAATATCGACGTCGAAGGCGCCGTGAATGCATGGAACAACGTGCTCGTGTCTCTGAGCTGGCGCCTCCTGCCCATTATCGGCGCCATGCTGCTGGCGGCGATCGTTGTCAATGTGGTTCAGGTGGGGTTCTTGTTCCTGCCGAACAAGCTTGCGCCCGATATCACACGGCTCGATCCGATCAAGGGGTTCGGCCGGTTGTTCTCGCTGCAAAACTTCGTCAAACTGCTGTTCGGCATCTTCAAGATCACGATCATCGCGGGTGTCGCGGCGGTGAGCCTGTATAACGAGCGCGAGGTGATTCTTGGGCTGACCGCCCAGACGGTGCCGCAGGCGTCCTACTACGCGATTCAGATCCTCCTGTGGACCTCGATTCGCATTGCCGTTGCGCTGCTCCTCCTTGCCCTGCTGGATTATGCCTTTCAGAAATGGAAGCACGAGCAGGACCTTCGCATGACCACTCAGGAGGTACGGGAAGAGATGAAGAACCTGGAAGGCGATCCGCAGGTTCTCGCCCGCCGCCGCCAGGTGCAACGTGAGTTGGCCAAGCAGCGATTGGAAGGCGCCGTGCCGAAGGCCGACGTCGTTGTGACCAACCCGACGGAACTGGCCGTGGCCATTCAATACGAACCGGCAACCATGGATGCGCCGGTCGTGGTGGCCAAGGGAGCGGGCGTGTTGGCGCGGCGAATCCGCCAACTCGCGTTGGAAAACGGCATTCCCATCGTCGAGCGAAAGCCGCTTGCCCAGGCGCTCTTCCGCGAGGTGGAGGTGAACCGTTCCATCCCGCAAGACAAGTATGCCGCCGTGGCCGAGGTGCTGGCCTACGTGTACCAGTTGAAGGGAAAGAAGATCCCGGAAACCAGGTAGGAGGTTGGCAAACCGCTCCGGCTAGACCTCGTATCCGTACTCCTCAAAGTAACCTCGCCAGCGGCGCGAAATCTCTTGCCGCAACTCCGGCGCGATTTCGTACCGGTTGGTCTTGAACTCGCGCTGTTGACTGACGAACGGCTCCAGTGCCGCCCGCGCCGCTTCGAAGTCGCCTAGGTCGAGTTCGCCGTAAATCCGTTGGAGTTCACTCAACGGGTCCGCTACCAGCTTCTCGTACCGAACGTCGGCAATCTGCCCGGCTGGGATGCCGGGACGGTCCCGGTGAAATGCCTCATACATGCGGCAGAACGTGTCGAACACCTGTTCCTCAATCCCTTCGAATCGTGGGGCCTGAAGCCCGTGGTCGCGATACAACGCGGACCAGAGGTTGATTGTCGAGGGAAAGAGCACGTATGGGTCGCGCACGATGTGAATAAAGCGGGCCTTCGGAAACATCTCCAACAGCACTCGAATCCGGGCCGTGTGCGGAGGCGACTTCAATACGATCCGCTTCGGGGTGCGGATGGTGAGGCACTTCAGAAACCAGAGAAACCTGTCCTTCCAGTGGGCAATCGCCGCGTCGGAAACCCCGGTCATGTCCAGATACTCGGCATCCTGCGGGCGGTTCGGAAAAGCGATGGTCAGGTAGGGAGAGCGAAGCCCCAGGCTGCACAGGGCGAACTCGTCCTCCTGCGGCCGTTCCCATCCCGCAGCCACATTGTCCATAGGCCGGGTGGCCGGCAGCAGATACTTCACCCACGGCTTAATGGCTGCGCCGGACGCCAGGAAGTGATTCGGCGCAAACACGTCGTACGTGTTCGGGTAGGTGAACTGCGGATCGCGTACCAGCAGTTCATGCAGGTAGGTCGTTCCGCTTCGCCAATGACCGATGACGAACACGGGATCGCCGGCCAGCTCGGTCTCAGCAATCCTGCGGCCAAACCGCGCACGCTGAAGCAGCGAGAAGAAGATATTGCATGGCGCGATCATAGTGATGATGGTCGCCATGGCCCAGCGAGTGGGAGTGACGCGAAATTGGTTCCTGGCCAACAGGCTGAACCAGCCGGCAGCGTTCATGCCGTGCCAAAACCTGGGCGTCCAGGCGCGGAACTTTGAGCCAGTCTTCTGGGTGTGCTGAACCGATTTTGAGGCAATAGACTTCGGCATCGCGGGATCCACCTTCCCTATGTTTCGCAAACCGCCCAACTTCTAGTCTGGGATTCCCAGTGCACTAGCGTAGCAGATGGGCGGCCGTTTCGACAAGTCGAAACGGCTCCTGTCCCGGCAATGACCGGCAATGCAGCGTTACGTCTTGAGGCGTTGTTCCCAATGGAACCAATGCGGCTTTTCCACCTCTGGATGTAGACTGTTGGACGGAACGGGGCCACACACCACCGCGGCCGACGGCACAACGAACCGTGCTCACTGTCTTCCGTGTCGCCAGCACACCCAAAATGGAAGGGCCGTCAATGCCGTTGACAGGGGATTCTGCCCGCGATAGGATACCGACGCCCCATACCTGCCGGTTACGCAGTTCTTGCCGATCTCCTGCCGGAAAGGCTTCTGCATGATCTCCAACTTGATTCTAGGGATTGGCGCGGCAGCCACGCTCTCGATACCCAATGGGTGCTGGCTGGGAAGTGTAATCTTGGCAGTTCGTGGGTTGCTCCACCGGGAGGGTTTCAGGTCGCTACTGCGGGATGCCGATGACTTCCGTTGGTTCCTGTTCGCCTGCCTGGGTTACGCGGCGGTCAACGGTCTGCTTCTGGCCTATCACGGCGAGCCGGCTAGTTCCTATGAATACCTGATCCCCTTTCTCATTGCTCCGCTCTT
Organism: Thermoguttaceae bacterium; assembly: GCA_034005525.1. Classification (GTDB taxonomy): domain Bacteria; phylum Planctomycetota; class Planctomycetia; order Pirellulales; family Thermoguttaceae; genus PWXP01. The sequence goes on from JAVEUP010000060.1 coordinate 27,396, forward strand.
GCTGAACGGCCTGCGGGGACGGGCCTTGAATCCGAACTACCTGTTTGCAGGTTTTGCCTTTGCAGCCCTGGTGGCAGGAGGGTTGGCGATTGATCAAGTTCTGATCCGGGGCACCCATATTCGGGCAGTCGGTCATATCAAGGCGATTCCTTTCGGGAACTTGTCGATTGTTGGCGGTACCGTTTCGCTGATGGGACTGCTCTATGTGCCCAAGGCATTGCCTCTGCACATGCGACTACTCTTTGCGCTTGGGGCCTTGTCCGGTTTGATTGCGTCTTTGCTGAGTGGTAGCAAGGGAGGATGGCTGGCCGTTCTGGTGGTAGGGCCTATTGTGTTCTACCTGCTTCTTCGGGTTCTCGACAAGAAGGTGACCCTCATCATTCTGCTGCTGCTGGTTCTTAGCGCGGGTTTCGCCATATTCTGTCCCGGAAGCCCGGTACTGCGTCGGCTCCAACAAACGGTCGATTCGGTGCGTCAAGGCACTCTGGAAGGCAGGCGAAGGGATGGTTCACTGGCCCCTAGGCTGGCCGTGTGGCGCTACGTAATCGAGGATGCGTTATGGCGAAGTCCGATTGTCGGTTCGTCGCGAAGTGAACTTGCGAAGGAACAGAAACGCGTGGCAGAAGAAAAGTCTGCACCTCGCATGAGGCGGGCCTTGGACCACTACCACAACGAGTTGTTGGATACGCTTGCCACCAAGGGGCTGGTTGGGGTTGGCGTATTGGCGCTGTTGTTCCTTTCGGCCTTTCGCTTCTTCATCAGACGTATTCGCTGCGATTCCCCCGAGCAGCGAGTGCTTGGCTGGTTGGGAACGATTGTCCTGTTGGAGTTCGCGGTGTTCTCGCTAACCGATATCCAGTTTCAAATCAGCGCCGTACGGAGCATGTTCATGTTTGTTGTCATTTCCGTCGCGTCGTTGATTCTTGCCGAAGAACAAAGACGGCTGGCTTCCAGCTCATCGGGCGCACCAACAGATGCCGCGTAAACGCTCACAGGCGATCGCATAACACGCGTCTGTAGAAATCCAACGTCTTGGCAATCTGCCGGTCCCGTTCAAATGCACTGAGGTTGTAACGATAGCGTTTCCGCATGGCCTTGTGAACCTCCATCTGTGCTTCACGAAGGGCTGCAGCCAATGCCTGAACGTCACTGATCGGTACCAATCGGGCCGGCTGTCCGCGCAGAAGCTCTCTCGCGCCCTTAGTTTCTGTGGCGACAATGGCGCATCCGGCTGCGGCGGCCTCGATCAGCACCAGCGGAAAGCACTCCGCATAAGAGGGCATGACGAATACATCGAGGGCAGCCATCAATGCCGGCGCGTCGGACCGGTGCCCCGTAAACCGGATCCGCCGGTCCTGTGCCGCCCGTGCCCTCGCCCGCCGCAGATCCTTCCCCTCACCCACAATCAACAGCCGCAGGTCCTCCCCTTCCAGTGTGGTGAACGCGTCGATCAGGTCAAACACGCCTTTCATCCGCACGATGCGGCCCACCGAGCCAAACACAATGGTTGTTTCAGGAATACCCAACTCTTTGCGAATGGTTGTGCTCGCGACGGATGCTCCGCCAACCCGCAGCCAGTTCCAGATCGTAACCGCAGGGCCTCGGTATCCGGACATTCGGCGGCTCTGATGGTCTGCCACCCGAATGATACCATCCGAGCGCATATAGCTGCGGGCCTTGAATTCTCCGTGAATGGTTGAAACAACGGGTGTTCCTCCCTTGACCCGGTTTGCCACACGTGCCGCCAAACTCTGATGAGAATGTATGATGTCGGGGCGAAACGACTGAAGGGCGCGTGCCAAGCGATAGTGTGTCAGCCCACGACGCATCTGAATATGGGGAACCGTTCCTTTCGTATAGTGGCTTGAGAACAAACCGAGCCTGTCCGCAACCATAACCTCGTGTCCAAGGGCTTTCAGGCCGAGTGCCAAGTCTGCGTGGTGAAAGGCAGAGCCGCCAACGGCGCGGCACAAATTGAGCTGCAGAACACGCATCCTCGACCCTTTGAAACCCACTGCCCAAACAGGAGTGGTCTATCGGCAGGTGACAGCATGGCCTCTCTTGAGGCCCTGCCAAACTGCCTGGTGAATGCCCGCCGCGATGGCTGTCACTCGATTGCACCCAATCGAAATGGGAACTCGGAGCATCAAGACAGCGGAATCGACCGAGCGTATCAAGTGTGCCGGAGAGCGATCGGAGATCGGCTCCTTCGCGTGCCAATGAGAATACTGTTTGTGTCCACGTTTGTGAATGGCTGTTCGTCCGCCTGGAATTGGGTGTGGGTGAAACCAGATTCAGCCCCGGGCCGTGCCGTATCTCAGTGTCAGCCGCTATTTCCTTCCCGCCGCCAGTTCACTATAATCGCGACTGATTCGGCCGGATACGTCAACTTGGCAATCGGGGAGGTTCGTTGCCGTGCGTGTGGGAATTGGTCACGATACGCATCGCCTGGGGCCCAACGGACCGCTCCGTCTGGGTGGCATCAATATCCCTCACGATCGCCACCTGATCGGGCACAGTGATGCCGACGTCCTGCTGCACGCAGTGATTGACGCATTGCTGGGAGCCGCTGCACTGGGCGACGTTGGACAGATGTTCCCCGATACCGACCCGGACAACCGCGGGCGCGACTCGGGCGAGATGCTCGAAGCGGCGCGCGAGGCCGTGGCAGCCATCGGATGGCGAGTCGTGAACGTCGACTGTATCGTTCACGCCCAGCGCCCGCGGCTGCTGCCCCACCGTCAGGCCATGCGGCTGCGAATCGCCGAGTTGCTTGGCATCGACCCGGAGTGCGTGGGGCTGAAGGGCAAGACGGCCGAGGAGATTGGCCCCATTGGCCAGGAGGAGGCGATTGCGGCGCAATGCGTGGCATTGCTCGCACCTCGCGACGACGTCGACGATTTGGAGTAACCACCGGCCGCGAATCGACTGTTGAAGAACGGCGGCGACCCGAGGCAGAGTCAACGCAGGGGCTTCCTCTGCGGCGACGCCCCGTTTCTATTGGAATCGATAGCACAAACCCCATCCGACAGAGCCATGATCCGCGTTTACAACACGCTGACGAAGAAGAAGGAGCCCTTCGAACCGGTCTGCCCGCCGAAGGTTGGCATCTACTTGTGTGGACCTACGGTCTACAAGCCCAGCCACATCGGGCACATGGTCGGGCCCGTCATCTTCGACTGCGTCAAGCGATACCTCGTGTACAACGGCTACGACGTGACCTTGGTGGTCAACGTCACGGACGTGGACGACAAGCTGATCAACGAGTCGAATGCCCGCGGAATGCCCATGCCGGAACTGGCCGAGCAGATGACGGCCGACTACATGCGAAACATCGAATCGCTGGGCGTCGACGTGATCGACCGTTTCCCGCTGTGCACGGCGCACATGGGCGACATCATTGCGCTGGTCGAGCAACTCATCGAGCGGGGCTACGCCTATGCCTCCGACGGCGACGTGTACTTCGACGTCGGCAAGGCGGCCGATTACGGGAAGCTGAGTCACCGCCCGGCCGACACCCTGATGGGTGAAGGAGGCGGCATGGCCGAACGCAAGCGGAACGCCGCCGATTTCGCTCTTTGGAAAAGCGCGAAACCGGGCGAGCCTTCATGGAAGAGTCCCTGGGGGCCGGGACGGCCCGGATGGCACATCGAGTGTTCCGCCATGAGCCGCGCCCTGCTGGGCGATACGTTCGACATTCACGGCGGCGGCCTGGACCTCGTCTTCCCGCATCACGAAAACGAAATCGCACAGAGCGAAAATGCGACCGGAAAGCCCTACGCGAAGTATTGGATGCACAACGGCTTGATGCAGGCGTCCGACGAATTGGGCAAGGTGGGCGGGCGGCAAACCCGGGCGCGCGAGGGCGATCTGACAAGCCAGGAAGCGGGTAAGATCAGCAAGTCGAAAGGGTCCAGCGCCTTCAGCGAAATGCTCGAGCGGTTCTCCGGTGAGACGATCCGCTTCTTCCTGCTCTCAACCCACTACCGGCGGCCGATCGACTTCTCCGACGGGCGAGTGCAGGAAGTCGAGACCGGCTTGGAGACGTTCTACCGCTTCTTCAAGCGGTTCGAGCGCGTCGCCGCCGAGTCCTTCTACAACCTTTCCGCCGCCACACGGCGGAAGGACGGCGACTTCGATCCAGGGGCGGAGCCGCTCCTGAAAGACGTCGCCGAGCTGCGCAACCGCTTCCTCGAAGCCATGGACGACGACTTCAATACCGGAGGCGGCATCGCCATGCTGTTCGACCTGGTCCGCACGCTCAACAAGTACGTTGACGACCAGCGGCTGGAAGAACCCGGGCAGCAGACCGCCGAAAGGCTGACCGCGTTGCGACGGGGGGCAACGACGCTGCGCGAATTGGGCCTTACCCTCGGGCTCTTCCGCAAGCCGGCAGACGATGCCGCTTCCGGGGCAGGCAGCGAACTGGTCGGCAAGCTGCTTGAACTGTTCGTGGCAATCCGGGCGGAAGCGCGCAAGAAGAAAGACTTTGCCACGGCCGACCGAATTCGCAACGGTCTGGCCGAACTGGGTGTAACGCTCGAGGACCGGCCCGGCGGCACCGAGTGGACCATCGGATGAGTGCCGGGACAGTCCCGGTTTCCACTGCCGTGAATACCCACGACCCTCCCAACCGCATCGTCGGCATCGATCCCGGGCTGAATACGACCGGCTACGGAGTGCTCGATGTTGTGTGCGGTAAACTGCGGCTCTGCGAGGCGGGCGTGGTGCGGGGCCGCACGCGCGGGTCACTCACCGCCCGGCTGAACCAGATCTACGAGGGTGTGGCCGACGTCATCGAGTCGCTCCATCCGCGGGTGATGGCCCTGGAGGAACTCTACTCGCACTACGACCGCCCTCGCACGGCAATCCTCATGGGACACGCCCGCGGCGTCATCTGCCTGGCCGCGGTCCGGGCCGGGATCGAGGTGGTCCATTACTCGGCCACGCAAATCAAACGCATTCTGACCGGTTCCGGACGTGCTCCGAAGTCGCAAGTGCAGCGGGCCATCCAGCGCGAGTTGGGCCTGGCCGAGCTGCCCGAGCCGCCCGACGTGGCCGATGCCCTGGCCATCGCCTTGTGCCACCATTACCTGGGAAAGGGGATCAAATAATGAGAACGACGTACTTCGGCTTTCTCGGACTCCTGCTCGCAGTTCCAATGGCTGCGGCCGCATACGGTGCTGAACCATTCCACAAGCAGCGGGTGGCTCAGGTTGCGGAAACAAAGGGGCTCGTCGCCTTTTGGGATTTTCGCCTGGCGGAAGACGGGCGATGGACCTCCTACTACGATCCTGGCGTCGTGGACCGCGGCTACAAGGTGGTGCTTCGCCGCATCGGCGATCCCAAACCGTACTCGCCCGATCAGTGGCCCTATGCCGACGAAGCGTCGGAACTGCGTTACGACGGTTCCGGGCCGTTCGGGCGCGCCGTGCGGATGAACAAGGGCTACATCTTTGCCGAGGTGCCCCGGAGCGAGTTCGACGGTTCGCCCCTGGATGTCCACGGCCGGCAGCCGTTCACGCTGATCGCCTGGGTGCAGTTCATCGGTGCGCGGCACCTGGTTGCCGGAATTTGGGACGAGGGCGGCTGGCACAAGTACCGCGGGCGGCGGCAGATCGCGCTGTTCGGCGGCCTGTTCGGCTCGCGGGGCGTTATCGGCCACGTTTCGACGACCGGCGCGTCAAGCTACCCGCAATCGACCATTCCCGGCTCGCAGTACGCCCGCGCCAGGGCAATTGACGGGCGGAACTTCGACAATGGCCATTGGGTGGCCCTGGCCATGACCTTCGCGCCGGACCACGACCGGGTGACCGTCTACTGCAACGGCACGGCCACGCCGCTGGACAAGACGGATCCGGTTGCGCAGGACGTGTTCCGGTACCCCGAGCCCGTCGCCGCCAACCCATTCCACTTCCCTTGGCCCATCTACTCCCCCAGGGCGTTCGTACTGAAGTACAACGGGTACGACGTCGAGTCGTCGGGCGTACACGAGCACTGGCTCTACGTCGATACGGAGCGCGGCGTGCTTCAGTACGCCCGTAGCAGCCTGGATTCCACGGCGGTCCGCGCGGAATATCGCATTGCCTTCAACGTAGAACGCGACGGCGCGGGCCTCCTGCGGGCCCCACTCGTCTTTGCCGCCGTCAATCAGCAGGACGCGGCATTACCCGACTCCGTCCGGATTCAAGTGGGCGATGAGATTGTCACCTCGCTCGAGGTCCGGGAAGGCGATGCCTGGAAGCGGGTTGGCACGGAAATCCGATATCCGATCCGGGAGGGCGCACCGTTCACCTTCGGACGCGCACTTGGGCTTGGCACCGAACCGATCGATCATGGAACGCAACTCTTGCTGGACGGCGTGGCCGTATTCAACCGGGTGCTGACTGAAAAGGAACTCAAGTCGCTGAGCTTCTGCGGCCCATGAACGGAAGGTGACGAACCATACATCGAGTACGTCGGGCGCTGACCGATCCACACCGCCGCCACGTGATCTGGCCTCACTGGCCCATGTTCGCACGAATGTCGATGGGGCCGCCGTAGTTCGATTGCCGCGGGCCGGGGGTGCTGCGACCGTCGGCGACGAATTGCTCCAACAGGGCGACCAATTCGCGGACCTTTTCGGGATGTTTTTCAACAAGATTGTCCTGCTCGCCCAGATCGTCGTCGAGGTTGAAAAGCTGCATGGGCGGCAACCCCTGAGCTTGCTTGCTGCGCGGGCGGGGTGGGCTCCAGCCGCCGGAATCGGGGCAAAGCAGCAGCTTCCAGGGGCCGCGGCGAATCGCGAAACTGCCGTTGACCGAGTGCGAAACCAGGTGGCCGCGCCCGCTGGCAGCACCGGTGCGGAGCGTTGCCAGGAAACTGATGCTGTCCTCGCCGGCATCGGCCGGAAGTGAATAGCCAAGGGTCTCGGCCGCGGTGGCCAGGAAGTCGATCTGGCAGATAAGCTGGTCGCTCGTGACTCCCGCCTGGATGTGTCCAGGCCACCGTGCCACCAGCGGGATGCGATGCCCGCCCTCGAACAGATCGGCCTTGTGGCCTCGCAGCGGGCCGCTTGGGTAGTGCTCGTGCTCGGCGAGTTCCTCGAACCTCGCCTGCGGCGAGCAGCCGTTGTCGCTGGTGAATACAATCAATGTGTTGCCGGCAAGCTCGTGCCGATCGAGGGCCTTGAGGATTTCGCCTACGGCCCAGTCGCTTTCCATGACAAAGTCGGCATACGGGTTGATGCCGCTTTGGCCCTGCAACGCGGGCGTGGGCAGGATGGGCGTGTGCGGCGAGGCCAGCGGCACGTACAGGAAAAACGGCCGGCCCACTCGCGCATCGGCCGCCCGGCTGTCAATGTACTCGACCGACTTCCGGGCAAGGACCGGCAGTACATCGGCCGCGTCGAAGTCGGGCGCCGTGGGGCCTTTGCGGGTTCGCCGCTCGGGCGTTCGGTCGTACATCATCAGGAAGTCGCGGTCCTCAGTCGGCAGCGATACCACGCGGTCGTTCTCGATGAAGGTGTACGGCACCATGTCGAGCGACGCGCTGATGCCGTAGAAATAGTCGAACCCGACGCTGTTCGGCCCGTTCGTAACCGGCTGCGTGAAATCGACGTTGAACACCTGCTCGCGCGGCTCGATGCTCAACTCCGAAACCTCCATGCCGGGCTTGACGACCCAGTCCATGCCCAGGTGCCACTTGCCGATGCAAGCGGTATGATAGCCTTGCTCCTTGAGCATCGACGCCAGCGTCATTCGGCCCGGCTCGATCAACCGCGGGCTCAGGCCTCCCAGCACGCCCCGCTGGAGCTTCGTGCGCCAGTTGTACCGGCCGGTGAGCAGCCCGTATCGCGTGGGCGTGCAGACCGACGACGTGGAATGCGCGTCGGTGAATCGCACGCCCTCGGCCGCCAGACGGTCGACGTGCGGCGTGGGTATCTTCCCGCCGTAGCAGCTCACGTCGGCATAGCCTAAATCGTCGGCAAGTATTATCACTATGTTTGGTACACAGGCATTCGTCCCTTTTTCCTCGGCTATTATCGCTGATACTGACAGACACGGGGTCAGTGGGGTAAGTATAAGTGTAGCTATTCTATGTAGCAACGAGCCTAGCAAACGAGAGGGGGCATTGTTGCCCCCGCGGAACCTGGGTTGCATCGGTACACCTGCGGCAGGACGGGCGGGTTTCGGGGCGTCGGACTCGTAAGCCTGACGCGCACATCAGTATCGACGACCGGCGACTGCGGGTCAACATGCCCCCGGGGCTGGTACCTGAAACGGGAGGATCTCAATGGGGCGCAAGCGGAAGCAACGGCGGCAGACGCACGGATCGGCTTGGCACTGGCAGCAGACGGACTGCTGGTACTACACGATGCCGGGTACGAGGAAGCGGGTTCCGCTGTTCGACGAGCGGGGCGAACGAATCCGTGGCCGGGAGAATAAGGAGGCCGCCGAACTGGCGCTGGCGCGGGAAAAGCTTTCATGGGAGGAAGAGACGCCCGGACCACCCGCGGGTAATGGGCAGTGGCCGGTGGTCAAGGTGTGCTCCGAGTACATCCAGTATTGCGAACGAGGCCTAGCCAGCGGGACGGTCAGCAAGGGCCATCGAGACAATAGCGTTGCGTGGCTGAATGACCTCTGCGGGTACTGTGGCAAGCGTCCGGTCGCCAGGTTGAAGAAGGCCCACGTTCAGCAGTGGATCGACAGCCATGCGTCCTGGCGCAGTCCGGCAACGCGGCGAAGCGTGATTGCGGTGGTCCTGGCAGCCTTCAACCGCGCCGAGGAGATGCACGGGGTCCCCAATCCGCTGAAGGGGCTCAAGAAGCCACGTTCGGAGCCTCGGTTGCAGTCGTTCAGTCCGGAGGACAAAAAGGCACTCTACAGTGCAACGGAAGACTGCTTTCACAATTTTCTCTTCGCGGCAGTCCATACGGGCCTTCGGCCGTTCTGTGAGCTGGCGCGCATTACGGCGGATGATGTCGAAGAGGTGAATCGGGGGATGATGTGGCGCGTGTTTTCGTCAAAGACGAAGAAGACCCGAAAGATTCCGATACGCCCCGAAGTGGCGGATCTGGCGCGCAAGTTGATGAAGACAGCGCCCAAGGGGTCGGGGCTTCCGCTGTTTCGCAACACGAAGGGCCGACCGTGGAAAGGCACGACTGGCGTGGTCCGGTTCATCACGATCAAAGAGAAGCTCGGTTGGAATAAGAAACCGACCAAGGCGAAGTACTCGTGCTATACCTGCCGGCATACGTTTGCGCACCGAATGCTTTCGGGCTACTGGACCGGGGGCGTGGGCTGTTCGATTGAAACGCTCGCCGAACTGATCGGCGATACGCCCAAGGTCGCCTTCGATCATTATGGGAAGGAATGGGGACAACACTACCAAGACCCCTTGTGGGCGGCGATCGGTGAAAATGCAGTTCCCCCCACGGGAAAGCAGAAGCCGAAGCGAGGGACGGCGAGCCAGTCGGCTGCTTCCCGTCGCGACGAGGAGGCGTCGGGGCGTCGCACAACAGGCAAGCCGGCGAAGCGTGCCGCGAACGGCGGAAAGCGTAGGTGACGAATTGCATCAGCGAGAACGAAGGGAATGAGAGAATGGCGGCAAATACGAAGCGACAGCGGCGGCAGCGGGGCTCAGCCTGGCATTGGCGGCAGACGGATTGCTGGTATTACACGCCGCCAGGAACGAAGCGGCGCGTGCGGCTGGTGGACGAGGACGGAAAACCGGTCCGCGGAAAAGACAACCGGCAGGCGGCGGAACTTGCACTTGCCCGGGTGAAGGTGGCCGGTCAGGGGCGGGCGTCGAACCGGGTGCTCTGCTGGTTGAATACGGTCATGCCGTGGACCTTTTCCGACCGGCTGACGTTGCCGTGCGCGTCGTGGGCCATGGTCGTGGCGGCCCCGAGCGGGTCGGTCTGCGCGACCAGCCGGCTTATGCAGCAGGAACTCCACAGCGACTGCCACGCGTTGCCGCGGAAGTCGGTATGCGTATCGACCGTGCGGTCCGGGTTATAGCTCCAGCTTTCGGTAACGCGGACCTTGGTGCCTCGCTAATCCGTAATCCCGGTCTGACGCCAACGCTACTGCGGTCGACCTCGGGAGAGCTTCGGAAAATCAGTGATGCACCGTTTCTTGCCCAGCTTCGTCACTAAATGCGACTCTCCCTTGCGCTCTCAACTTCCGACGCCAACTCCCTTTGCTGTCTTTGATCACTTGGCTCGAAGTTTCGGCCAACGCGCCTTCGCATCATTGTTCGTGGTCGGCCTCCAACCACCAAAGCCGCCCCAGCGAGCGCGATATGCCGGATCGTCTCCATCATCGAAAGTCCAATCGACCAAATAGCCATTGTCGTCAAATACATAGGAAGGTGATCCTGATGGAAGAGTACACCCATGCATACGCGGTCCTTTCCATCCCAAATAGTCTTTGCCGTTATGCACAAAGAATCCGATTTCCCTGGGCGCACTCATTTCGGACTCGAACTGAGCAGAGTGTACGGCTGAGCTACTAGGCCGAGCCCTCCCATATTCCTGATACACGCAGAGACCCCAAAAACCAAGAATGCCGAGCACAGGGACGGCGAAGATAATCACTCTCTTAATCTTTCGCATACGGGACCTCAATTGTCGTAGCCCACTTCTGTGCGGCAGCAATCTTCACAGCTCTGCCTACACGCGGCACCGATCCATGATCCAACCAGCCCGAAAACGTAACCCTCCCAGCCAATACACTGCTGATTGGCGATTAAGTCATCCAACGAATCTGCCCAGTCGCTGGCTCCGTCAGGGTCGTTCTGGCGCAGCAGTCGCTTGAGCGAGTCGATGCCTTCCTTGCCAAGCCCAGCCACTTGGGCGACAAAATTGCCGCATACCTTGGAAATCCTGCACGAGGTCCAGCAGTGCTTGAATTTGTCGCCCGAGTCAGGGTATCTATTGTGTGCTGCTTCTGCCTGAGGAACTACACACGCGGTGAACACACCTGCCAATCCAACAATGATATAGCCGGCAACATTTCCGGTCGGGTCCACAAGAGTGATTGGACGATTATAGACATACCGATACAGGTTCACATCCCCCGCCTCGTACCCGATCGGGTCCCGGCTCACAAACCGTCCCAACTCCGCATCAAACATGCGATTGCGGTAGTAGTAGAGACCGGTTTCTTCGTCCAATCGGCGCCCCGTGAAGAGGTAGGGATTGCCGATGGTCGATGCCTGCGGGTCGAGCAGGTTGGCGGCGGCGTCGAAGAAAAGCGGTCTTCCATAGGCGGAGTATGCGTATCGCTCGACGACGGCGCCGGTGGCGTCGGTCAGGGCGGCGACGGAGTAGAGCGAGTTCTGGTGATAGTAGTAGTGGGTCTCGGCGGGGCCGTCGAGACGGACCATCAGCACCGGCTCGTCAATGTACTCGGCGTAAACGAACTTGCTCGCGGGTGAACCGGGCGCCGCGTCGGCGGCGTACTCGGCCACGACCTGCTTGGCGTGCGGTGAATACGCTAGTGCCTGGATGCTACCGACAAACACCGTCGTTGCCGAACCCTCGCCGTCCGGCACGGTCTTGCTCACGCGCCGGCCGAGGGCGTCGTACCGATACGCGCACTCCGCCGTGCCGTCCTGATCGACGTCGGCGGCCAGAAGGCGATTGTCGAAGTCCCAGGTGTAACGGTCGAACAGGTCGCCCGCGGTGCGGGTGAGGTTGCCTGCGGCGTCGTGGGCCAAGGGAGCGGCGTCGATGGCGGCGATCTCGTGGACGGCCGTGTGCGTGCGGGTTTGCTGCACCTGGTTCTCGGTGAACGTGGCCCAGTTGCCCACAAGCGACAGGTTCCACGCCTGATCCAGGTTGCCGTCCGTCCGGTTCCACGCGGTCAGCCGGTCGGCCGGGTCGTACGCGGTGGAGTTGAACCCGTAGTTGGCCATGGGCGCCGAGATGCCCTCGGTCAGCTTGTTCTTGTTCGCGTCGTAGGTATAGCTGAACGACGCGCCCGCGACGCCCGCGTTGATG
>JAVEUP010000252.1:0-9403 GCA_034005525.1 Thermoguttaceae bacterium
CTGGCATCGGCGCGAGTCTTGGTGGTACGCTGGGACAGGGTGGCCACGCCGTCGGGAATCACGTGAATTCGGTGGTCCGGGAAACCAGCCGCCGCAATCTCCTGCCTGGTTGTCTCGCAACCGCAGACCAGTGCCGCCGCACCGGCCCGGTGCCGAGTCAGCAAACGGTGTAGAATAACCAGCGCCGGAGAACAGTCTGTCGGCCGGCTGATCGCCTGAACCCTGAGCACAACCGGAACCTTTCGGCCCACGGCGTACAGGGCAGTACTGGCTTCCTGCCGCAGGTCAAACACGTACACAACGCCCAGGGTAGCCGCGCGGCGGCGGAGCCATCGGCCGACGGCATGCTGGTACCGCCATTCGGCCCACCGGCCGTCAGGTCGCGGGGTTAACCGCTCGACCAGCGCGTCGTGAAACCGAATGCTGGAGGGCCACTGCTTCTGCCAGCGGGCGGTCAGCACGGTCACGGGCCATCCGGCTTCAACGAGTCCGACCGCGAGGCGCGCAGCAGCCGTTTCTGCCGCACCCACCAGCGGCCAGAATGTGCGCGTTACGATCACGACCCGGGATTTGCTCATATTCTCGGCAATTACGCCGATTGAAGCCTGGCCGCGGTAAGGGTGTTTTGCAGCAACATGGTAATCGTCAGCGGCCCAACGCCGCCGGGCACCGGCGTAATATGGCCGGCCACTTCGCGGACGGCGTCGAAGTCGACGTCGCCTACCAGTCCAACTTCCGTGCGGTTGATTCCGACGTCCACAACGGCCGCTCCCGGCTTGACCATATCGGCTGTAAGGAACTTCGCCCGGCCAATCGCCACGATCACGATATCACCTCGCCGGCACACCTCGGGCAGGTTTTTCGTACGGCTATGAGCGAGGGTAACCGTTGCATTCGCGCCCGTGGCCTTTTGCGCGAGCATCAGGGCCATCGGTTTACCCACGATGTCGCTGCGGCCGAGAACCACCACGTCGGCGCCCTCGATCTCGATCCCGCTGCGGATCAGAAGCTGCTGGATGCCATGCGGCGTGCAGGGCAAAAAGCGGGGCCGACCCTGCGAGATGAGCCCGACGTTGTGCGGGTGGAAGGCATCCACGTCCTTTTCCGGGCGCACCGCGTCGAGCACTTGCAGTTCGTCGATCCCCTCCGGCAGCGGAAGCTGCACCAGGATGCCGTGGACCGTGGGATCGTCGTTGAGGCGGTTGACCAGTGCGAGCAACTGTTCGGTGCTTGTCGTGGCGGGGAGAGTCAACAACTCGCTCCGCATGCCCGCCGCCTCGCACGCTTTCCGTTTGCCGCGCACGTACACCTGGCTGGCCGGATCCTCACCTACCAAAACGGCTGCCAGGCACGGAGTCACGCCCGACTGACCTGTAAACTCGGTCACCTGCTCGGCGATCTCTGCCCGAATCGTCTGGGCCATCGCCTTGCCATCAAGGATTGTGGCGGTCATTCACTCCTCCTGAGAACGCAGTCCGGATGCTGTACACTCCGGCGGGGCACAGAACCGGGCCGATTGTAGCAGACAGGGGCCGCGCCAGGCAACCGGGTCGGCTGCAGGTGTGCGGCAAGTTTTTCTGGCAGGCTGGAAAGTGCCCCAAAGCTGCTGAATTCGACCCGCGCGGGGCAACGTTTCTCGTTGTTGTACACAAGTCGCGGCCGCCACCGGCCGGCTTGCCCGGCCTGGAGCGGTGGTCAGTCGGCTAAAACGGCGCCGCGGCTCCCTATCTCCCCTGCACGCTGCCGCCGCCTCCGGCGGCGGCAGCGTGCAGGAGAGATGTAGTTTGGTTGAGCCATGCCTGCTTAGCTCACTGACCACGGCTCCATGCGGGGCAAGCCCGCAGGTGGCCCTTCGCCGCATGCACACCTGCCAGAAGAACTTGCTGGACGCGCCACGCCAAGCCGCGAATTGTGTATTTGCCGCCAGCCCGCCTTCCACGATGCGATACGCGTGTTAGACTGGCCGCATGAACGCGTCGCCGTTACGCTCCTGGATGACCCTCGTGCTCCGCATTGCCGGCTACTGGAATCTGCTGGCCGGCCTGAGCATGATCTTGTTTTACCACGAGGGGTTCCAGGCACTGGGGGCAACGAAGCCAAGCCCGGCGCTCTCCATCCAGGTGCTTGGGGTGTTGGTCGCCCTGTTTGGGTGGGGATATCACCTGGTGGCGTCGGAGCCGGTGCGCAACCGCAACCTGTTGATGCTCGGTTTCTGGAGCAAGGCCGCGGCAACGATCTTCTCGGTGGCGTATGTCGCGTTGGGCCGGTTGCCGTGGTGGTTCACCATTGTGGTGTTTCTGGCCGACACGGTATACTTGCCGCCGTTTTTCGTCATTTTGCGGAAGATCGATAACGCGGCGGACGGCAGCAACCCGTAAGGACGACTTAGCCGGCCACCAACACGCCGGTTTGCTGATAGGTTCCGGCCAGCGAACACTCCGGCATGTTAATCCTGAGAATGGGGGCGAACTCGGCGAACTCGGCGTCGATCTGATTGAGCAGTTCCACGATGGCAGGCGCCTGCGGAGGGCAGACGGCTTGATACTCGCGCTCGAACAACGGGCATTCCGGCCAGCCCTCTTCACTTGTGGCCGGCAGGAGCGCCGAGAGGGCCACGGCCAGCTTACCCGGCGATTTGTCGGCGCTGGTGGAAAGTCGATCGATATCGAGATGGGCCTCGATCAGACTGGCAAACGCCTCGGGAAGTCGCCAGTTGCGCGCCATCAGCCCCGCCGCTTGTGCGTGTGTCCAGCCGAACACATGGTCCTCGAGTAGCGACAGCCGCACGCGGCTATCTTGTTGGCGGGCGCCGAACAGTCTCTGATAGGCATCGGGCACCTCTTTGGCGAGAAGCGGCACCGCCATATCCTGGAGCAAAGCGGCCGCAAACGCCTCTTCGACGTCGCTCATCCCCAAAATGCCAGCCATGTGGCGGGCAAACAGCGCACGGCGCAGGCTGTCCTGCCAGAGCTTCATCAGGTCGAACTGGCCGCAACGCGGATTCGGAATCAGACTGAACACCGCGCTGTACAGCGCGAAGTTCCGCACTGTGCGCATGCCCACCAGTGCAATCGCCTGCTTGACGTTCGATATCTCGTCGCGGAATCCAAAGTACGACGAGTTGACGAACCGCAGTACCTGCACGGTCAGGCCCGGGTCGGCTTCGACCGGCACGGCGAGTTCCGCCGGACCGGCGTCGGCATTGCGGGAGATCTCGAGAATTTGGAGTGCGCTTTGCGGCATGGCCGGAAGCTGGCTGGCCGAAAGCAACTCCTCCAGGTCGAAACGCGATTTCTTTGCGTTGGCCATGATACAAATCGCCCTCACGTGTGGTACGCGTAGCCTGAGTCGGGTAGTCCGACTATTACAAGGCTAGCCTATAACCGCGTGGCATGCGGCAACGCCCCGTAGTGGGGGCCTTGCCTCTGAGCCCGGATTGTTCATATACGTAGGGTGGGTCAAGGTCGCGTGGTTCATTGGTGGGTCCGCGCAAGCCGCAACCAAGCTGATTCACAGCCCGCGACCTGGAAGCACACCGGAAGCAGCGACCGATGACCCACCAAAGAAGCGACTTGTTTGACCCACCCTACCTATTGTGCATAATCCGGGTGAGAGCGACATTCCCCGGCGGCGGAAAGACAGTTCAGCTTTCTGCCGCCTTCCTGCGGGCGGCCCACTGCTTTTCCATCGCCTGGGTCAGTGCCTGCTCGGCTTCGGCTATCCGACCCCCCTTCTGACAAACGAGGCTCATCGACATGAAACTGAAGGGGTCGTCGGGTTCGAGTTCACACACTTTCTGGGCGTGCTGAACAGCCTCATCGTGGCGTTCCAGTTGGCTGTAGAAGGCGCTCAGCCCTGCATGTGCCAGGGCGTAGTGTGGCTCGTCTTCTGCCAGCTTTTCAAGCTTGGCAACCGCCTCATCGAGACTCCCAGCCTCCTTCAAGACGATGGCTTCGTCGTATCGTTCTTCAGCAGTCGGCATGATGTTTCCTCTTTGGGGAAGCATTGTTTTCCAGCACATCGCATAGTTTACCCGGAAGAAAGCTTTCCGACCAGGGGCTCAACCGCATTCGGGTGGCAAGTGCCCTTTGCCGGGACGGGCCAGAGGGTACCACGCGAAAGGGCACAGGCAGAGACCTTCCCTCTTCCGCCAGACGACGGACAGCTCTTCTGCTAGTCCCCTGTACCTCCCTTGTTCGCCAAGCTGCCTGAACTCAGTATCCCAACTTCCGCAAAACCCGCACAGTCAGAACATCTTGTTGAACCAGTGTTACCAGCTTGGCCGATACCAACTGAGGCAGCGAATCTCCCGCCTGAGCCGGTCGCCAGACTCGGCCGCAGAACCCTCGAGGCATCGCCAGTGAGCATTCATCCCACCGCGTTAGTGAGCCGGGAAGCCGAGCTTGCCTTGGACGTCAGCATTGGCCCGCTAGTGGTGGTGGAGGCCGGCGCCAGCATTGGGCCCCGATGCATCATCGAAACCAGGGCCGTCATCAAACGCGGAACGGCGATCGGCGCCGACAATCATGTGTTCGAGGGCGTTGTACTGGGCGGTCTGCCGCAGCACGTGCATCCACCCGACAGGCCGGGCCGACTTCTAATCGGCAACGGGAACACGTTCCGGGAAAACACGACGGTTCACGTTGCCCTGGATGCCCGCAATGCGACCGTGATCGGCGATAGCAACTACTTCATGGTCAATACGCATATCGCCCACGATTGCCGCGTCGGCAACCAGACGATTTTCGCGAACAACGCGATGTTGGCCGGGCATGTTAAGGTGGACGACCGGGCCTATCTGTCCGGCGCCGCGGCTGTCCATCAGTTCGCTCGCATCGGGCGGCTGGCAATGGTTGGTGGACAGGCGCACATCACCCGCGATGTTCCCCCCTTTGTTACGGTTGACGGCCTGAGCAGCCTGATTGTGGGAATCAACCAGATTGGGATGCGGCGAGCCGGGATCGAGCTGGCGGGGATTCGGCAGATCAAGGCGGCTTACCGCGTGATCTACCGCAGTGGTCTTCTGTGGCGCGACGTGCTCGAAAAGCTGCGAACCGAGTTCACCGACGGCCCCGCCGCCGAGTTCCACGATTTCCTCGCATCGACCGGGCGCGGCATCACGCCCGAGCGACGCCCCCCGCCAGGCGCCACGGTGAAGTTGTACGATCAGGACGAATCGGACTCGAAGCCCTCGAAGCTGCAGACGAAGGCCGGATGACCGGCAGGTGCAGGAGCGGACTTGTAGCGGCTGTTCGTCGCGCTGCTGGGGCTCACGCTTCTGCGTGCGAATGAAGCATGGTCCCGATTCAGCACGCTAAAGCGTGAACTCCAACGACAAGCCCGTTCCTGCACCCATCAGCGGCTACGAGGTAATGCCCTTGGTCAGGGTCATGAAGGCGGTTTCGAGGTTGATCTCGTCTTCCCGGAACAGCTTCAAGCGGTAGCCTGCCTGGATCAGCATGGTCGGCAGTTCAGTGTAATCGGCCACGTGCTCGGCCAAGGTCACATTAATGGTCTCCTCCCGGACGTCGACCAGTTCGACCAACGGACTCGCTTCAAGCAGTTTGGCCGCTGCCTCGGTGCCCTCGGCCACGCGCACGTTCAGGAGCGTGCGGTTGCGCACTTTTCGCATCACTTCCGACACCTCGGCGTCCACAAGCATTTCGCCCCGCTCGATAATGCCGACCTTGGTGCAAATATCGGCCAACTCGGGCAGGATATGGCTGGACACCATGATGGTTTTGCCCAGTTTCCGCAATTGCTTCAGCAGATTCCGGATTTCGATCCGCGCGCGCGGATCCAGCCCGCTCGCCGGCTCGTCGAGGATGAGCACTTGCGGATCGTGGAGCAACACGCGGGCGAGCCCGAGGCGTTGGGTCATGCCGCGGGAGAGGCTGGTAACGAACGCGTCGCGTTTGTAGCCCAGTTCGACCAGGGCAAGTACCTCCTCACATATCTTCCGCCGTTTCGGACCGCGAACGCGGTAGGCGGCTGCGAAGAACTCGAGGTATTCGATGACCTTCATGTCGTCGTACACGCCGAAGAAGTCGGGCATGAAACCGATCAGGTGGCGGATTTCCTTCGGGTGCGTATAGATGGAATATCCACATACATACGCCTCGCCCCAGGTGGGCTGCAACAATGTAGCGAGAATGCGCATCGTGGTGGTCTTGCCGGAGCCGTTCGGCCCGATGAATCCGAACAGGTCGCCCTCGGTCAGTTCGAGCGTGAGATTATGCAGCGCGTGGTGTTCGCCGTAGGCTTTCGTCAGGTCTTGCGTTCGGATCATTGGTAGACCGTGCTCTATGCAACAAGGGGGCTGTCCTGTCCCGGTCAGCGGCCGGCCCTGCCCCCTTTGTTTTCGACGGGGAGGACAAATCTGTAGATACTGACATACTGATCGTCAGGTCCGGCGATCGACTCGCCGCCCCGGCGCACCTCGGCGGCCCGGCGGGGCCTGCCGTCGCGACCGATGCGGGCAACCAGGATCGCCCGGTCGGTCTTCAGCAGGTTGCTGAGGTCGACAAAAGGTTGGAAAGCGTTCGACAAGTCGGTATAGCGAGTCCCACCGGCGGCCTCATGGAACAGCATGACGCCGAGAATGTATTCCGGATCGACGCTGGCCCGGTCGTAGGGAGTGATGCGCTGCCGCAACGTCTTCTCCTCCTGCACGTACCTGCGCCCGGTCAACACCGTTCTCAGCTCGCTGCGCGGAGCCTCGCCTGTGAGATGGAGCGTCTGGCCCGCCGCAAGGTCGCCCAGCCGGTACGCCCAGGCGCCGTAGGCCAGCAGGCAGTCGGTCAACGGGACGTCAAGCATGTTTCGGATGGCGCCCACTGGGGCGCCGTCGACCTCCACCAGTTCGGCCGCCAGGGTCTTCGGCGCCGTTGCTTGCCAGCGGGCGGTGAAGCTCTTGGTCGACCATGCCTGGATGGGTACTTCGAGCATGGCGCTGAGATCGGGAGTGAAGGTGTACGCGTCGGTCCATAGCGGTGGCCCCTGGGCTCGCGGGTTCATCCCGCCCAATGCCCGGCCCGGCAAACCCAACCAGCCGAGCAGGGTCTCGGAGCCGCTCTCGGCCGGGTCCGCAGGGCCGCCGATGCCAAACGGCGGTTGCGGGGCAAGGGCCAGATCGAAGGAGTCGATGCGCGGGCTGAATAGACTGAACCACGCCGTACCGCGCACCTGGCCGCTTGCCACATCGACGTCGATCACGTCGGCCTGGTTCATTCGAAGGTCGCTGCCCTTCAGCCAGTGCGCGATTGCGTAGGCCGCCAGGCTCACAATCAGCACGGTGGCAGGAAAGGTGATCCAAGTGAGTCTCATGCGCCGCAGGACGTGCTTCAGGAAGAAGAAGTCGCCCGGGCCGATCAACGCGATATACAGCACAATGGCCGTAGCGACCAGGCCAAACGGCACGAGGCGGACGCCGCGAAACTGATCGAGCGCGCCGCGCAGTTGCCCGCTCAGATCATTGTAGGCAAAGTGCATGACGGAGAAGTCCTGCTCTCTATCATCGGGCGGGGTTGCCGGCAGGCCGAGCAGCTTCGCCAGTAACAGGTGACGATCTTTCCACTCGCTCAACGGTGGCTGATCCAGGTCGGCAGCTACGAAAAGAACCTGCCCAAAACCGCTCGCCGTACGCACTACCAACGGCAAATCGGCCTCGCGCGCCTCGATGACGCCCTGCACGTCCTGCAACCGGGGAACTCGCAGGGCCCGCTCCTGTTTCGGCGCAGGAATGGGTGCTGACCCGCCTCCGTAGGCCTCGAACGCCGCCAGCCGCCGCAAGGCAACCATTTCTGCAAACGTGCCCGGGGCAAAACGGGCGAGCGGGGCGCCCGGTGCAAGCAATCTATCACCCGCGCTACCTGCGCAGAGCACCAATCGGCCTCCCAGCCGCACCCAACGGTCGAGGGCTTCGAGTTGATCGCCCGCCGCAGAGAGCTTCTCGAACACTTCCGGCCGGCTGGTTGAGAGGATGACGGCCTGGACTCCTTCGTAGCCGTACCACCGAACGGGCAACCGACTGAAGTCGGCCACATGTGCCACGACATCCGCGCGCGTGGGGTCGGTGCGATGCAGCCCAATGGCACTATCAACCTCGGCCGCCGCCCCCACCGATACAACCATCGGCTGCAAGGCAGGCACCGCTAGCGGGAACTGCGCCGGGCCGGGGTCGTCCGCTGACTGGAACTCACGTCGCGCCGCAACCTTCCCGTCGACCACAAACTCGGCCGTGAGCGTACTGCTGACACGCCCAAATCGCACGAAGAGATGCTGCACGGTGAGCTGTTCAGGCAGTACGATGCACGGCTGATCCGGCGGGCTAACCACGCTGCTGGGTACTCCGTCGCCATCGGATACCGTCAGCCGGACGTGCCCTTCCTGTCGCTGCGTACCGCCCCGGAGCATCACCTCAACCGGCGTCCAGACGCCGGCCTTGTAATGGCCGGCGAATCCGACGCGAATGTCCACGAACTCCGTTCGAGGGGCTGTCCCAGTCTTGGCAGTGATGCGTTGGCTGCCCTGTGCGAGATCGTTTTCGGCCGCAGAAACGGGACCGGTCCATTCGCCGACTGGCAGAATCAGAGGAATCAGACAGACGAGGGCTCGCGTCATGGCTTTCCCGCATCGGGACACTCGCAAGCGAAACGGCCACAGCCGGGGCAGCCCGATCCATATTTCTCGGCTACGGCAGCGCTGAGGTCCACGCCGGCCACGTTCGCAATCGTGACCAGCCAAGCCAGTACGTCGGCAAACTCCTCGGCCTGCTCGCGGGGGGTGCCATTGCGTAATGCCGCCGCCAACTCGCCCACCTCCTCCATTAGCCACATGAACGTGCCATCGATACCGCGGGCGACGTCCTTTTCCATGTACATTCGTCGAATGAGAGCCTGGAAATCGGCCAACGTGATCGACGGCGGCACCGGCGCCGAAGATGTCGGCGGGTGCGGATTTGACGTGTTCGGGGAGGGGCAACTCAAGAATTCGGTCTCTTTGCGTTGGTTTCGGGCCGGAGACAAGTGTGACGGGCGCTCCCTGCCGAGACGGCCTTAGGGTTGTTCCAAAACCTTGGGAGCCCATCACCTCTTGCTCCGCCCCTAGCCCATTGCCTCGACCTTTGGTACGAATACGCTTTGGAAACGGTTCGCCGGAGGCCGTTTCCCAAGTATACAGCACATGAATTCCCCTGGACAACCACTTGCATCATGAAGCCAACCATTTCCTACGACGATTTCGCCAAGCTCGACCTCCGCGTCGCCACCGTGCTCGAAGCCCGGGACCACCCGAATGCCAATAAGCTCCTGCTGCTGAAGATTCGTGTGGATGACCAGGAGAAGCAGATTATTGCAGGCATTCGGGGGCATTATGATCCGGCCGAACTGGTGGGTCGGCAGAT
>JAVEUP010000253.1:0-9293 GCA_034005525.1 Thermoguttaceae bacterium
CACAACCGTGGCTGGTGGATCGATCTGGCCGACGCCTACTTCAACGCCGGCAATACGCTGCTGGTGGCCGAGGGGCTGAAGATCTGCGAGGAACTGTACCACGACGACGAGAATCGCGAGGCCCTCTTGTCGCGCATGGCCGATGGATACCTCCAACTCGACAACCGCCCGGCGGCCATGGCCATGTTGCTCAAGCGGCTTGAGATTTCCGCTCCGCAAACGGCCGTTGCGTCCGGCTTGCAGGTGACCCTGCAAGCAGCCGCCGACGCCCAGGCGGCGGAAGCAGCCCGTGCGTTGCAGGCGAAGGCCAAGACGCTTGCCGACGACCGCGACGCCGGCACGCTCCTGCTGCTGGGCGCGAGTCTGCTGGAACTCGCTTCCGACGCGCCCAGCGCCCAGCAGTTGCTGGACGAGGCCGTCCGGCGGCTTGCCAGGCATCCGGAACTGCTCGAACAGACGCAAACCATCCGGCGGAGGCTTCAGCCATGACACGGTCCAACCGCAACCTCACGGCCGGCCGCCTGGCCGCTTTTTTCGCCGCGTGGCTCGCCTATCTCGCATCTGCCGCGCTTGCCCAGCAGCCTGCGGCCGATTCAGACGCAGACCGGCAGCAGCAGGCGGCCGAGGGTCTCGAGCGCTTACGCGAATCGGTACTCAAACCAATGCGAGACCGCGTGGAGGAGCCCGAATCGACCTACAAGTTCAACACGGGCGTGAGCGACTATACCAGCAAGGTGGCCACGTGGCTTGAAGGCACCCAGCCGTTCGGCAAGGGCGCGCTGGGCGAATTGTGGGACAGCGTGCGCACCACGAACATGGACAACTACAAGAAGTTCGCCGAAAGCAACGCCGAGGACGCCGTCCGCCGGATGGAAAACTCCGTGGCCAACCAGCAGAAACGGGTGGACGACCTCGCCGCCCGCCGCCGGCAACTGGACGATTCCGCCCGTCGCTATCAGCAGCAGGGCGACGAATTGCGGCGGCAGCGGGACCGGCTCGCCCAGCAGGCGAGTGATCGCGGTGTGCGCGGCCTCAAGTCGGTCGAGCGGCGACTCGAAACGCTCGCCGAGCAAGGCCGCCAGGCGGTGGTCAAGGGCGATGCCTTTCGACAACAACTGGCCGAACTGAAGGCCGAGCAGGCCAAGACCGAGCTACTCGCGCGGAAGAAGCAGCTCGCCCGATCGCAACGCGAACTGGCCAGCTTGCAGCGGGCCGAGAAGATCGGCAACGGCCTCTGGTACGCCAACGTGCTCATGTCGGCCTTTGACGCCTGCGAATACGAGGCCAACCGGGCGCGGATCGAAGGCCGCCAGATCAGCAAGATGGGGCAAACGATCCGGTTCTTGAAGAACGTTTCGGGCATCACGGCCGTCTCAAGCTTGAAGGACTCCGTGGAGCTGGCCCACCTGGAGCGGCTGGTCGAGAAGCTCGAAGAATACAACGAGATGGGCCTCGACCTGGAAGACCCGCAAGTTTTGGACCGGGCCGCCGGCTTCGCCCGCCGGGCGGCCATTCGCGAAGGCATCTACGGCGGAAGCAAGCTCATGCCGGTGGTGGGAGACCTGATCAGCGTCAGGGAAGGGGCCGACGCATGGCACGACATGCAGGCGGAGGCCGCCGTGACCCTGGCCACAACGACCGACAACGAGAATCGCGGCCGGCTCATGGCCTTCGACGCCGTTCTCAGGCTGGAAGGACACGCCGACCGGGTCAATGAGAATGCGCAACGGACGCGCGCGGCGATCGACGTTCTGCGCCGGCTGGACGAGCGGCTGCGCGGTTCGCTGGACGCCGCGCGCGAGGCCCGCGAAGCGGTGGCCCGGGCCGCCATGGCCGCCGAGCGGCAGCAGGAGGCCCTCGACGCCGCGCGCAACGCGCCGGCCGCAGAATTGCTGACCCCGTCGGCCGTCGCCGGGCTGGGCGAGTTGGTCGGCAAGGTCACCCGGGCCGCCAAGGAACACCTTGTCGCCATCCGCCGCGCGCGAGACGAGCATCAGGCCGGCAAACTGACCGACGAAGGCGTTGCCACCAACCACCGCTTCATCGCCGATCTGATGGGCAACACGCTCATCGACTACCGCGACGCCCTCGGCAAGGAGGCCCAATTGCAGGCGTTAGGCCGCAACGCGCAACCGAACCAGGACCTTCCGCAACTGGTCGAACAGGCCGAAGCGGCCAAGCAGCGGATTGACCAGCTTGCCGGCGGAGGCCAGGAACTGCTGGACGCCTACGCGCGGCAGGCCGACGCGCTCCGGAGGATGCTGTCGGAGTTCGACGAATCGAAGCAGGTGGTTCTCCGCTCGTACAGCGAGTTGGACCGGACGCTCGACTCAATGGACGCGCGGCTGAGCGCGCGGCTTGACGCGGCCCGCGCCAGGGCCATGGGCGTGCCGCTGGAACGCCGCGAGGCCGATCGGCTGATCGAGAACGCCGCGGGACTCGCCCACACGGCAGCCGAACTCCGCGCGCTGGACCGCTTCACCAGGCTCCCCGCCGCGCCCGACCTGGCGGCCGCCCATGCGTTGGGCCGACAGGCCGCGGACGCCTTGAAACGGCTTGAAGGACCCATCGCCGCGATGAAGACGGCCGTCGAGCAGGCCCAGGCGGAACTGGACCAACTAGCCGCTCTGGGCAAGCCGCGCACGCAATTGCAGATGGACGACCTCAACGCGATTGTCCGGCGAGCCCCGCCCGCGCCGGATGCCGACCTGCTCAACCTCCGCCCCCGTGAACTCGCGGCCCGAATGCAGAACTTCAGCACCGAGGGGTCGAAGCGGGCCTTTCTTTCGGACGACTTCCATGGCTTCACCGCCCACTCAGGCCAATCGCCCGATTTCGACTTCGACAAACCGGCCCAGTTCTTCGTGCCCGGCGGACACCACAAGATCGTGGAGCAGGGCACGACGCGCGTCTGGTACGACAAGAACCAGAACGGCAAGCAGGACCCGGACGAGCCGTGGCGCGAAGAACCCTACTGGATTGCGTACAACGCAGACGTCACGGCGACCTACAACGGCTGGTCGCTTGATCGGAAGACGGGCTACTGCCACAACTCGCTGGTCGGTTTGCAGGCGTCGTTGAAACCCAGCCAAACGGAACACGGCGGTTCGCGCTGGGACGCCTCCTCAATCACGCTGGCCCCGGCGGACCAAGCCTACGGCGGCATCCAGACGTACACCTCCCGGACCCCGGACGGCGCGGAGCATCACACCGAGTCGGCCCGGGCAGGCGCCCTGTACGGCCCGTTCCACGTCTGGCTCAACGTGTCGGTCCGAGCCCAGTGCGGATGGCTTCCGGCCGACGGTACCACGCCGGAGTACACGCCGTCGAAGTACATTGCCAACTGGGAGGAAATCGACCGCCGCATCGCGTTCTACAAAACGGGGCGCGAGATGGTTGCCCGCCAGCTTCTGGAGAACATGCTCCAGCCGGCGCGGCCTTACGTGGAGTTCTCGCGGGCGCGGTTTCACATGACGGCGGAGCACCTGCTGCCGAAGCCCTTTTCGGGCTTCGCCCCGCGGGGCGGCTCGCAGGACGACCGCGACTGGCTGGCCCTCG
The DNA here is from genome assembly GCA_034005525.1 of Thermoguttaceae bacterium. GTDB lineage: Bacteria > Planctomycetota > Planctomycetia > Pirellulales > Thermoguttaceae > PWXP01. The sequence goes on from JAVEUP010000253.1 coordinate 3,559, forward strand.
ACTCGTGGACGTCGTTCGAGAAGCGGGAGAAGCTGCCCGAAGGCCCCTCCTGGGCGCGCGTGGAGAGCTACTCCGTCCACGTCTGGGCGTGCCTGCCGGACGTGGTTGGAACGCATTCGTGGCAAGACGCAATGGATCAGGCCGACAAGCGCGGCGGGACCATGCCGCAAAATGGCATAGCCTTCTCGGTCAGCATTCCTGAGTCGCGCGCGATGCAGGCGCTCCGGTGGGCCAAGGAGCCGCTGAGGCCCAAAGGCCGCAACTCGGCAGGGCCGGTGTACTACTCCATGCAGGAACGGATCCACTTCTCGCTGGACAACTGCCACGTCCGTGTCAATGGCGATGGCTCGAACCTCGGTGGCCCTAATCTGCAAACGGCGGAGCTTGCCCAGCAGGTTGCCGACATCATCCGCCAGGCTCGCGGCGGAAAACCAAAGCCTTAGCGTCTCGCGTCAGGTTAGGGCCAGAGATGTAGGGTGGGTGGTTCCGGATGTCTCAGCATACGGGTTCACCCACGCGTCAGACAGTTCTGCACTCAAGAACGGAAGAGCCCGTTTGTCTCCCAACTTAGAGTTGCGCCTCGCTCGCGTCACTCGCGTTGGCTCCATCCTGGGCTTGTATTAGCCTGGATTATGCATGTAGGGACAAGGTCGCGCAAGTCCTTGGTGGGCCTGCGCAAGCCAGACCCGGGGTGGTTTGCACGTCGTGCGCTGAAAGGAGGCCCGGCCAGGCGGCCGAAGGCCCACCAGGGTCTTGCCTTGCTTGTCACCACCCTACTTCGTCATGAATAATCCTGTTTGGCTCGCCGCTTCGGGACTGACGTGTTGTTTCCAGCCCGTCCCGGCTCAACGCGACCGGGCTTTCAATCGGATTCCGCGCCTTGCGTTTCGCGCAGACTTTGGTACACTGGAACACTATCGGGCACCGCAGCGCACGTTCGCGTCCCGGTACACTGGCCACGCACGACGGTCTTCCGCCTAAGTGGCGCCCGCAATGAGCACCGTGGAGCAAGTCGGTGGCGCCTTGCTCGCCGGATTTTTGCCCCCACCGAACACTCCCGGTTACCCTGATTCCATGCCTGCAATTCAACAGGAGTCCCATCCCATGCGACGCTTGGTTCTGCTGCTTACTGTTGTTACGGCTGCCCTTGTTGCGAAAGTCGGCCCAGGCGCCGAGGTGGCAACACCGACTGAGCAAGCGAAACCGGTCGGCGTGATGCTCCATGCGGCGCTGGCGGGGCCGCTGGCCGAAGTCGAGCACGTCGTCTTCGCCGTGCGAAAGCCCGTCCGTCGCCATTATTATGAGAACTTCGGCTACTACCTGCTGCCGCCGGGAGCGTATCCGTATCCGTCGCCCGATGAGTCGGCACCAGGACCGGCGCAGTATAGCGGGGGCGGGCGGCTGTGCTTGCTGAACCTGCGCAGCGGGGAAGTGACGACGCTTGTGGACGACCCGCCCGGTGCCGTGCGCGATCCGCAAGTGCATTACGACGGCCGGAGGATACTCTTTTCGTACCGTAAGGGAGGCGAGTCATTCTATCATCTGTACGAAATCGGCATCGACGGCTCCGGCCTCACCCAGTTGACGGACGGCCCGTTCGACGATATCGAACCGGCGTACACGCCCGACGGCGGCATCCTGTTCTGCTCCACCCGCTGCCGGCGGTTCGTAGGGTGCAATCCCTCGCCGGTTGCCACGCTGTACCGGTGCGAGGCCGACGGGTCGGAAGTCCGAGAGCTGTCGGCCAGCCCGTTCACCGACAACACGCCGTGGATGCTGCCCGACGGGCGCGTGGTCTTCACTCGATGGGAATACGTCGACCGCAACCAGTTGAGCTTCCACCACCTGTGGACGACCAATCCGGACGGGACGCGGCAGATGGCCTACTTCGGCAACCAGTACCAGGGTCAGCATCCGCCGGTGCCGCGCTTCTCCGACGTGGCCATGCTGGGCGCGAAGCCCATCCCCGGCACGAACAAGGTGGTGGCGTCGTTTTCGCCGGGCCACGGCCGGGCGGAGCATCAAGGGTTCGTCACCGTGGTCGATCCATCCCTGGGGCCCGACGTACCCGAGGCGGCCCGTCGGCTGAATCAGCGGCAGTTCCGCGATCCGTACCCCGTCTCGCAGGACTGTTTTCTCGTGGCGGACCGCGAGGGCATCTGGCTGATGGACGGTGAGGGGCAGACGGAACGGATCTTCGCACTCACCGCGGCCGAGACCGAGGCCGACCTGGAATGCCACGAGCCCCGGCCGCTTCGCGCCCGGCCGCGCGAGTTCGCCATGCCTCCGGCCGTAGACCTTTCGCAATCGACCGGCGTGCTCGCGCTGAGCGATATCTACCGCGGGCGGAACATGGAGGGCGTCGAGCGCGGAGAGATCAAGCGCCTGCTCGTCCTGGAGCAGTTGCCCAAGCCGGTCCAGTTCTCCGGCGGCCAGGAGCCGCTCACCATCGGCGGCACGTTCGCATTGGAGCGCGTGCTGGGCACCGTGCCGGTCGAGCCGGACGGATCGGCCTTCATGGAATTGCCCGCAGGCCGGCCGCTGTTCTTCGTCGCGCTCGACGAGAACGATCTGTCGGTCAAGCGAATGCAGAGTTTCCTGACCGTGCAACCCGGCGAGAGGACCGCCTGCGTGGGCTGCCACGAACCGCGCACGCAGGCGCCGCACGCGCCGGTGGCGCCCCTGGCCGCCACGCGCCGGCCGACTCCCATCGAACCGATCGCCGGCGTACCCGACGTGTTCGACTACCCGCGCGACATCCAGCCGATCCTCGACTGCCACTGCGCCGAATGCCACAACGCCGACCGCCGCGAGGGTGGCGTCGAACTGACCGGCGACCGCACGCCCATGTACACGGTCAGCTATTGGGCGATGATCGTGCACGGGCTCATTTCCGACGGGCGGAACTACACCGGCGACCAGCCGCCGCGCACCGTGGGCAGTTCGGCCAGCCGCCTGCTCACCCTGGGCGACGGCAGCCATCACGACGCGAAGTTTACGCCGCACGAGCGGAAGATGATCCGCCTTTGGATCGAAAGCGGCGCCACCTACCCGGGCACGTATGCCGGGCTGGGCACCGGCATGCACACGGTCGAGTTCCCCACCGCGACCGTCGAGCGCCGCTGCGGCGAGTGCCACGCGCGCACCGACGTAAAGCCGTACGCCGGCATGAGCAAGGGCACCCTGTTCCAGTTCGGCCATCGCGAACCGCCGCAGGCGATGGTGCCGGGACTGCGTGACTTCAACATTGTCATCCGACTGGCGTACCTGAAGTTCGGCGAGGCCCCGCCGCACCAGTGGATGTGCAATCTCACGCAGCCCGAAAAGTCGCTCCTGCTGCAAGCCCCGCTGGCCGAGGCCGCCGGCGGGCTGGGCTTGTGCGGCGCCGTGTTCGCCGAAAGGAGCGACCCCGACTACCAGGAGATTCTCGCTGCCGTCAACGACGCCGCCTCGCGCCTAGACCGCTACAGGCGATTCGACATGCCCGGCTTCCGCCCCAGTCCCTACTACATCCGCCAGATGCAGAACTACGGCATCCTATCCTCCGATCTTCCCCTCGAAGTCGAGATCGACGTCTACGCCACCGATCAGGAATACTGGCGCTCGCTGTGGTGGGATCGAGGCGGGTTGCTCCCATGACTACAGAGATCCAGAGACATGCGTTGGCGATGCTGACCGTGGTGTGGATACGCATTGTCCGGTTGGCCGTACTCGGCGGATTGTTGAGCGGCTTTCCACTGGCCGTACTGGCATGGTGCATTTGTCGATGACTTGTCCCGAACGCAACCGGTGCTGCGGCTGAAGGTTCTGCGCCGCCAAATACTGTCACGCTGAGCGCGTGTCCGCAACTCGCCGGCGCTAGCCCGGACTATTCATATAGCGTGGGACAAGGTCGCGCAACTTCTTGGTGAGACTGCGCAAGCCACGCCCGGAGTAGTCTACACGTTGTGCGCTGGAAGCAGGCCCGGCCAAGCGACCGAAGGCCCACCAGGGTCTTGGCTTGCTGGTCACCACCCTACATCGTCGTGAATAATCCGGGCTAGCCGCCGGGCTTGGCCGCCTTGTCCAATTCGGCGTTGGCTTCCTTGAGACGCTCGACTGCTTTCTCGCGGGCTTTGGCGATGAGATCGGGCACGCTGACCGGTGCGCCGCCGAGCCGCTTGCTCTCGTCGGCGGCGTCCATCAGGGCATAGATGGCAATGCTCTGCTCCACCGGGACGGCCACTTCGCCGGTCCGAAACATCCGAAGGATGTCGACCACCAGCGGGCGGTAGCCGCGGCTGGCGCCAAGCTGAAAGGTTCCCTTGTCGGTGAAGACCGTGCCGCCGAATCCCGGGTTACGCTGGCGCATGCCGCGGACGGTGCCGATGCGTCCGTCCTTCCACCGGGCTACGACGACGTCCTGGCCCTCGGTGTGGGTGCGGCTGACCGATTCGATGTCCGGCCCCATGATGGCCACCAGCGGCTCGACGGCGTGAATGAGGTACCAGTACAGGTCCGGATGCGAGGGCTCCATCGACGCCGGGCCGTAGGTGTCGACGCCGAGCACTTGCCCGTGCTCCCCGGCGGCATCTTCGGCGGCGTTCTCGATGTATCGCAACGAAGAACTGGTGAAGATGGGGACATCGAGCTGCTTGGCTGCATCGTAAATGGCAATCAAGTCGGCCAGCGACGCCGACGCCGGCTTATCGACGAAGACCGGCTTGCGCGCCCGCAGCACTTGCAGGGTCTGCGAAAGGCGTGGATGGCCGTCGTTGGTGGTCAGGATCACGGTGTCGACCTTTTCGAGCAGCTCGCCGATCGACCCAGTAATCGGCACGCCGAACTTCTCCATCTGTTCGGTGATGCCCGGTTGACGCACAACGCTCACTTCCAGGTCATAGCTGCCCTTGACGTTCGCAGCCACCACGCGGGCACCGGCCAGTTCCTCGTCATCCTCGGTTTGGTTGAGTAGCTTAGTGTATGCCGGCGCGTGGGAAGTATCGAGCCCAATGATGCCAACGCGAATAGGCTCTTCGGCGAGGGTGCTCGCCGGACGGCAGGCTACCGCCAAGAGGGCCATCGACGCCAAGACGATTGCGGCTTTCATGGAACGGGTCATCAGAAATCTCCTTTTGATTGGAACCGAGAGCCGCAGGGGTTGCGGCCGAGTTGTGGAAACGGTGTTGCTTGATCCACTCGACGCCTACTACTGTACTATGGCCGCCAAAGGTTGTCAATTACTGGTTCAGGGGCTGGTTCAGGTGCCGCGACCAGCCCCGATTGCAGGCTTCCCAGCCCTCAAGCCCGCCGGGGCCGCCGATGAGAATCGTGTACACGGGCACGTCGGGCTTCAGCGACCGGCCCGGCCGTAGCGTCGCCTCGCGGCGCCAGCGGATATCGGGATGCTGCCCTCCCTGCGGGTTGAGCCAGAAGCGGACGGCCACACCGCTGCCGCGCGGAGCAACGGCGCCCCAGAAGCAGCGATTTTTTGGGGCCTATTCATTAGCCTCGCCCCGGCGGCCCCCTCATCTTAGTCCGTCTCTGGCACCATCCGATCCCCCGAAGGGTCTAATTAACTATGGCGTTCTCTAGGCTGCCAAGTCCATCCATATTTCCATTATTAAGGCATATTTCCGTCCTTGCGTCGGCTGATGCCGCCATATTTAAGTGGACTTTTCGACCCGCTTCTGCTATCCTCAATCGTGCGGGCCAGCGGTGTCGCTGCCCGCGATCCGGCCGCATTTACGGAGGAA
>JAVEUP010000004.1:0-104717 GCA_034005525.1 Thermoguttaceae bacterium
CCACGCACCGTTCCGGAAATCACGTGATACCAAGGAGTTACGTTGGTATCGACCAATTGCGAACGCGCCACAGTCATAGCAACACCTCCGTTGAAGTAAGTTCCTGCCAAAGGAACCCCCGCTTCAGTATGTCAGGATTCTACCAGGACGAAGGTCTGCCATCAAGTAGCGCATTGCATGTCCTTGTATTCCCCCGTCGGTCGAACGGTCGCCCATCACGCCCGCATGTTGTGCCGGCCGGATCGTAGCCCACTGTGAGCGGCCGGATTCACGCCCGCACGCACCGCGGCCCGTCCGGTATGCGGGCGTGGGCGGTTTTGGCGTCATGTTATGCCGGCGTCAACCGTAGCGGGCGCGTGGGTGAGCCCGGCTGTACGATGGCGCAAACGGCAGCGCCGCTCGAACGTCCCATGGGGCGGAACCATGCAGGTGCCGGCCACGAATAGCCGGAACCACCCACCCTGCGGCAAAGGCTCCTCCTCGGGAGCGGCCTCGCCGGTGTGAGTTACGGCACGAAGTTCAACTCTTCCGTCAGCCGCTCGGCGAAGCGGGCGAGCAGGTCGGCGGCGCGGTCGATGTCATCGAGCGAGATCATCTCGACCGGGCTGTGCATGTAGCGGTTCGGCACGCTCACCAAGGCGGTAGCCACGCCGGCGCGGTTGATCTGGATGGCGTTTGCGTCCGTGCCCGTGGCGCGTCCCTCAGCGGCAAGCTGGAACGGAATGGAATGGGCCTCGGCGCATTCGATCAGCAAATCGACCACCTTGGGGTTCATATTCGGCCCGCGCGCAATGACCGGCCCTTTGCCCAGGCCCACCTCGCCTTCCTCCTTCTTCTCGATGGTGGGGCAGTCGGTGGCGTGCGTGACGTCGACGGCCACGCCCACGTGGGGATCGATGCCGAACGCGCTGGTGCGGGCGCCGCGCAGACCGACCTCCTCCTGAACGGTCGAAACGGCGAAGACACCGCACTGAAGCTTCTTGGCCTCAATGCGCCGCAGCGCCTCGATGACCACCCACGCGCCCGCCTTGTCGTCCATCGCGGGAGAAACGGCGCGCCCGTTGAGCGTTTCGTGGTAGCCCAGTTCCGGCGTGACGGCATCGCCGATGCGGACCAGCTTGGCGGCCTCCTCCTTGTTTGCCGCTCCGATGTCGAGCCAAAGCTCCTTCAGTTTGGGCACCTTTTTGCGGTCCTCGTCGGTCAGTAGATGGATCGGCTTGCGGCCGATGACGCCAAGGATGTCGCCACGACGGGTCCAAACGCGCATCCGCTGCCCGATCAGCATGAGCGGATCCCAGCCCCCGATGGCGCCGACGTACAGGAACCCGTCGTCGTCGATGTGCTGGACGATCAGGCCGATCTGGTCGCAATGACCGGCCAGCATCAGACGTATCGGCGAGTCGGGATTCCGGGCGGCAATCACATTGCCGTGAACGTCGGTCCGCACGTCGTCGGCAAACGCGCCGGCGTAGCTGCGAACCAATTCCTGGACAGGCGTCTCGTATCCGGACGGGCTGGGGGTTTCGAGCAAACTCTTGAAAAACTGGAGCGATTTATCTTCCACAAAAGACTCCTGGAAAGGGGGCATGCTGTGCTATTTAGGGGGGTGCTGCCGAACAGCGGACCACCCGCAAGGCACTTAGTATGCCGTACCGGGCGAAGGATGCAAGACATGCCGCTTGACGTTCCGGGCATTTACCCTCTACGATATGCCATTCTTGTGAACAAACTGAACTCCCCGTAACGGAATGAGACGATGGACGTTGCTAAGGTTGCCCTTGTCGGATTCGGGACGATCGGCTCCGGGGTCGCCCGCCTGCTGCTGGAACAGCCCGAGCGGATTGCCCGGCGTGCCGGCCGACCTGTCGAATTGGTGAAGGTGGTCGATCCCGATGTGCGCCGAGAGCGGAATATCACTCTTCCGAAGGGTATGCTCACGGCCGACCTGGACGGCGTGCTGGCCGACCGGGAAATCACCGCCGTGGTGCAACTCATTGGCGGCCTGGAACCCGAACGGTCCATCATGTTGCGAGTCTTGGAGGCGGGCAAGGACGTGGTAACGGCCAACAAGGCTCTGTTGGCCGAGCACGGCCCGGAACTGTTCGATCGGGCGCGTGCACTAGGCCGGTCTATCGCCTTCGAGGCATCCGTTGCTGGCGGCATCCCCATCATCGCCGCCATCAGCGAGTGCCTGACGGCCAACCAGGTGGAATCGATCCACGGGATTCTCAACGGCACGAGCAATTTCATCCTGACCCAAATGGAGCAGCAGGGCTCTTCATACCAAGACAGCGTGACCGAGGCACAGCGACGGGGATACGCCGAGGCCGACCCCACCCTGGACGTCGACGGCACCGATGCCGCTCAGAAACTCGCCCTCCTGGCTCACCTGGGATTCGGCGCCCGCGTCAATTGGCGCGACATTCCCCGGACGGGTATCGACGTGGTCGAACTGGCCGATATCCACTATGCGGCCGAGTTGGGTTACCATGTGAAACTGCTGGCGATGGCGGAACTGGGCGGCGACGGGCTGGAACTGCACGTTTCGCCAACCCTGGTTCGCCGTGGAACCCCCTTGGCGGAGGTCCGTGGCGCATTCAACGCCGTCCGCGTCGTGGGCGACGCCGTTGGCCCGGTCTTCTTCCACGGCCAGGGAGCAGGGCAAATGCCCACCGCCTCGGCCGTGGTGGCCGACCTGATCGATACCATTGTCGGCCGGATGGCCATTACCTTCCGGACGCTTGGGCTTTGGTCGTCGGGCTCGGAATCGGCCATCGCGCTACGCGATCCGGCAACGGTTCCCGGACGGTACTATCTGCGTTTCCGCGTGAACGACCGGCCGGGAGTGCTTGCGGATATTGCCGGGATTCTCGGCTCGAATAGAATATCCATTGCCTCGGTCATCCAGCACGAGGCGTCTGACGGGGGCGACCAGGTGGTACCGCTGGTCATCATGACACACTCCGCCACGGAAGGAGCGCTGCGCACGGCGATGCAAGCAATCGACGGCCTGACCTGCGTTCATGCAGGGAGCGTGCGGATGCGGGTGCGCGACTGAGGATACTGTAGAATGGACAATCATATTCTCAACAGTGGCGCCGTCGGCCACGACGGGCGCCGACGCCGGCGAAGGACACCATGAAATACGCAATCATCATTCCCGACGGATGTGCCGATGAGCCGCAGGAATCGCTCGCCGGGCGCACCCCCTTGCAAGCGGCCGACGTTTCGGCCATGGACGCCGTGGCCGCCGAGGGCGTGGTCGGCCGGGCCAACAACGTGCCGGACGACCTGCCGCCGGGGTCCGACGTGGCCAACCTGAGCCTCCTGGGCTACAATCCCCACGAGCACTACACGGGCCGCGCGCCATTGGAAGCGGCGGCGCAGGGGATTGAACTCGGACCGGACGACTGGGCCGTCCGCTGCAACCTCGTTACCGTCGAGCAGCAGGTCATGCGGGACTTCACGGCCGGTCACATCGCAAGTGACGAGGCCGCCGCTCTCCTTGCTGCTTTGCAGGAGCACGTCGGCAGTGGCCGGTTCGAGTTTCACCCGGGCGTCAGCTACCGGAACCTGCTCGTTGTGCGAGGGGCGGAAGGGCCGGTCCCGTTTTCCACCGATACGCGAACGACGCCCCCGCACGACCTGACCGACAAGCCGGTGCTGGACGACTATCCTCGCGGGCCGGGCAGCGATTTACTTAACCAATTGATGGGCGACTCGGTGGCCGTCTTTGCCGAACACGAGGTCAACGCTCGACGCCTTGCAAGCGGGAAGCTGCCTGCGACCAACATCTGGCTCTGGGGCCTAGGCCAAATACCGCAACTCGTGCCGTTTGCCGAGCTTTACGGCCGGCGAGGCGCCATGATTACGGCAGTCGATTTGCTCCGCGGCCTGGCTGCCCTGTTCGGCTGGCGCCGGATCGAAGTGCCCGGCGCCACCGGCTATACCGATACCGATTACGCCGCGAAAGGGCGATATGCCGTCGAGGCCATTCGGGATCCGGATATCGACCTGGTTTGCGTCCACGTGGAGGCGACGGACGAGGCGTCGCACGAAGGGGACGTCGCGGCCAAGGTCCGGGCACTCGAGGAGATCAGCCGTCACATCGTCGGCCCGGTGCATGAGGCGCTGCGGGCCGAAGGTGAGTACCGGATCCTCGTCTCGCCCGACCATCCGACGTTCATTCGCACAAAGACCCATGAACACGGATACGTCCCGTTTGCCATTGCCGGCACGGGCATCGACCCGGACGCCGCCGCCACGTACGACGATCCGACGGCGGCGGCATCCAGCCTGGCGATGGAGGAAGGCTGGCGGCTGATGGCGTCTTTCCTGGGAGAGGCGACCGTGCGTTAAGCGAGACCGCGGGGCAGAAACTCCCGACCCTTTCACGATCCCACGAATTCGAGAACCCAAACCCATGTCTGTGATTGTTCAGAAGTTCGGCGGCACCAGTGTGGCCGATAGCTCTAAGATCCTCGCGGCGGCGCGCAAGGCAATCCTCGCCCAGGTGGAGGGGCACCAGGTTGTTATGGTGGTCAGTGCCATGGGCAAGAATACCGACGCGCTGATCGCCCTGGCCAAGGAGATATCCGACCAACCGCCTGCCCGGGAGATGGATATGCTCCTTTCCACAGGCGAACAAGTGAGCGTTGCTTTGATGGCCATGGCCGTCCACGCTTTGGGGCACGAGGCGATCAGCTTTACCGGCGCGCAAATCGGCATCATGACCGACAGCACGCACACGAAGGCTCGCATCCACTCGATCTCCTCAGACCGGATGCGCGAAGCGCTGGACGCCGGGAAGGTCGTGATTGCCGCCGGCTTTCAGGGCATCGACCAATCGGGCAACATCACCACGCTGGGCCGCGGCGGAAGCGACACCACGGCCGTCGCCCTTGCGGCGGTCCTCCAGGCCGATTCCTGCGAAATCTACACCGACGTCGACGGAGTCTACACCACCGATCTCCGCCTCGTACCCGAGGCCCGGCGCGTCGAACGGATCAGTTACGACGAAATGCTTGAACTGAGCAGCGCCGGGGCCGGCGTCATGCACAACAGGGCCATCGAGTTCGCCAAGCGGTTCCACGTGCCCGTTCATGTGCGAAGCAGCTTCAGCGATACGCCGGGCACGATGATCGGTACGGACGTCGAGTCGCCACACCAGGCCGTTTGCGGGTGTGCCAAGGTGAAGGAAGAGGCGCGGGTTACGGTGCTGGGCGTGCCCGACCGGCCGGGCGCGGCGCTGGCAGTCTTCTCAAAGATCGCCGCGCGGAACGTCGCCATGGACATGATTGTTCAAAACGTCGCGGCCGACGGATGCGCCGATATTTCGTTCACGGTCTTCCGGGATGATCTCCCGACCACACTGAAGGCCGTCGAAGAAGCGGTCGCGGAAGTCGGGGCGGAGGGCGTCAGCTATGACGAAAACGTGTCGAAGGTGTCGGTCGTCGGGCTCGGCATGGCAAGCCAGACAGGCGTTGCACAGAGCATGTTCCGCGCGTTGGGCGAGCACGGCATCAACATCCAGATGATCTCCACGAGCGAGATCAAGATCTCCGTGCTCGTCAGCCGCGAAGGCTCGCTGGACGCGCTGCGCACCGTTCACGAGACGTTCACGCTGGACAAGGTGCCGGAGCGCGCCGCGGACCTTTCGTCCGCAGGCGCCGCGGTTGCCGCCGAGCGCGACGCCGTCGAGGTCGCCGCTCGCATGGAGCGCATGGAGGAGATGATCATTGACGATGTTACCCTCGACGCAACGCAGGCCCGCGTAACCGTTCTCGGAGTTCCCGACTCGCCCGGGCTGGCGGCCCAGGTGTTCGAGCGTATCGCCGAGGCAGGCATCAACGTCGACATGATCGTGCAGAGCACGGAGCGCGAGGGCCGCGCGAGCATCACGTTTACGATTCCCCGGACCGATTTGAAGCAGGCCCTGAGGATAACGACGGAACTGTCCAAGCAGCTTGGCTGCCCGCCGCCCACCTCGGCAACCGAGGTAGCGAAGCTCTCGGTATTCGGCATTGGGATGCGAAGCCATACCAAGGTGGCGCATCGCGTGTTCGAGTGTCTGGCCCGGGCTGGCATCAACGTCGACATGATCAGCACCAGCGAAGTGCGTCTGAACATCGTGGTCGATGCGGCTCAAGGCGAGAAGGCCCGCAAGGCACTTGAGGAAGAGTTCGCCGACGTGCGGCTGTGACCCCGGACTGGCCGGCCGATTGGCATATTGGGAAGCTGCCCAAAAAAACTGCCGCGCTGGGTATAGGAATCCGGGCCGCTTCGCCGTATATTGAAATACTGCTGAAAGCAAAGCCATCACAATTGAAGAGAACCGGGAAGCGATTCGTCGTCGGAATTCGGCCATAACGGGCTCGGCGGCCGGCCGGTTCCGGTGCGATACGCAGCCCGGCTGAGCCGTGGCCGTGCGCCGGCGGGTCCCTTTCGCCGTCGTTTCCGAAACCCGTACAGGAGCAAATGCTATGAATCGTTGGTATCGTACTGCGTGCATCATGGCAGTCAGCGCGATGATGCTGGCCCAGACCGGAATTGCCCATTACCAGCCGTCTGAAACTGGCTCTGAACCCTATGAGCCCGCCGTACCGGTGGCACCGACCGTCAATACCTACGGATACTACCCAGGGTACCGCGGGGCGTCCACCGCGGCCGGGTCCGCCCTGAACGGCATGGCAAATGCCATAAGCGCGATGGGGAATTACAATCTCTCCACGTCGGCGGCAGCGGTCAACATGACCCAGGCCCGGCGAAACGACATTGCGAACCATCAGATCTATACGGATGCGTACTTCCAGATGCGAGCAGCGAATCGGGCCTACCGGGCAGCAGAAGCGCCACCGCGGCCTACCGCGGAACAGTTGGCGCGCTTGGCTCGCGATGGCGCACCCAAGCCGCTCAGCCCGGGCGAACTCGATTCGATCAGCGGGAGGATCAACTGGCCAACTGCGTTGCAGCAGGAAGCCTTCGCTGCCGAGCGAGCCGAATTGGAGAAGCTTTCTGCAACGCAAGCCACGCACGGTACCCTCACCGCTGCGGAACAAGTGGCTGCCCGCAAGATGATCGAATCCATGTTCACCGATCTGAAATCCCAGATCAGCGAGATTCCGCCTCAAGAGTATGTCGCCTCGCGGAACTTCCTGCGAAGTCTGATTTACGCCACAACCCAAAGCCAATTGTAGCACGTTGCGGGCAGTGAGCCCCTCGGCTGTCCGGCAACTGCCGATGCCCGCATTTGTTTCCGGCAAGTATGCCGGCCAATCCCGTTAAGCGAACAACCGTTGTACCGGAGTAAGACAATGCTTTCCAATTCACTCAGAAGCGTTCTGTCCTTCTTCCTCTTCGGAGCACTCTTGTTGGGCTGCACGACTGGGGAAGGGCCCGATAAACCCGCCCAGGAGCCCGTTCCGCCGCAGGAGTCCCTCGACGCAGCCGATCGGCATGGCGAGACATTTGTGCCCGCCGACGAGCCCGCTGACCAGCCGGCCGACCAAGCTGTAGACCAACCGGCTGACCAACCCACCGCTGGAGCTGCCGATCAGCCTGCTGCCGAGGTGTCAGATCCCGGCGACGACGTTGCATCGGCGGTCGCCCTGCTTGCCGACCCTTCTGCAGAGGTACGCGCGCGCGCGGCACAATCACTTGGAGCCTTGGGAGAGGCCGCTAAACCCGCGGCTGCGGAATTGACCGCCTTGCTGAAGGATGACGATCCGACGGTGCGGAGGCAGGCGGTAGGTGCGCTGGCGGCCATCCAGCCGGGCCCGGAAGTGATGATGCCGTTGTTTACCAAACTGCTTCAGGATTCGGACCCGGGAGTTCAACTGCGCGTGCTGCAAGCGCTGGCAGATGCCGGCGAGGCAGCCGTGCCCGGGTTAATCAAGGCGCTCGACGCCGACGAGACGGAGTACTGGGCGTGTGTGGTCCTCCGCGATATCGGGCCCGCCGCCAAAGATGCCGTGCCGGCCCTGACGGAGAAACTCAACGACCCGCGCGAAGAAATCCAAATACAGGCGATCCTGGCCCTAGGGGCCATGGGCGAGGCAGCGCTTTCCGCCGTACCCCAGATTGCGGCGGCCCTCAGTAACGAGCACGTTGCACCGGTCGCGACGTTCGCCCTTGGACAACTCGGGAGTATTCCCGACGACGCCGAGTCGGTGATCCGGTCCAATGCCGAGAGCGAGCATCCGGGGCTCCGCGCCGTTAGCCTGTGGACACTGGCGCGAGTCCACCTGGACGACATGAAAGTCCGACGCGCGGCCATGGCTGAACTGATTGCACGGTTGAAGGACGAGAGTCCTCAAATCCGCGCGGTCGCTGCGAAAGGTCTGGCCGCGCTCCCTCCGGCGCCTGAGATTGCCGTTCCGCTATGGGAAGAGGCCATGAAGGACGCCGACGCGACCGTCGTGCTTCATGCCTTGGACGCCATGGCGACCGTGGGCGCACCGGCGGTACCGAGGCTTGCGAGTCTTCTGGACACTCATGAACAGCTTCGCGTTGAGGTGGCATACATTTTGGGCCAGATGGGCCCGGAGGCCGCCGCGGCGACGGATGCATTGGCCGGGCTGCTGACCGATGAAGACGTCCACCTAGCAACCGAGGCGGCGCTGGCCCTGGGAAAGATTGGGCCCGCGGCGAAGAGCGCTGTCCCTGCACTTTGTGCAGTATTGGAACACGACGATGAAAAGAACTCGCACTCGCTGATCCTGGCCCTGGGAAAGATCGGGCCCGACGCCGCGGAAGCGGAACCCTTGGTGCTCAAGGCATTGGAAAGCGAGGACAAGGCATTGGCAGTCATTGCGGCCCGGACCCTCGTGAGAATCCAGCCCGGCTCCTCAACGGAGGCGGCTGCCAAGGCAGTTCCCGTGCTGATTGCCGGCCTCGAAGACCCATTGCCCGAGACCCGAAAGACGGCAGCCGAAACCCTGGGAAGCCTTGGCGCCTTGGCACGCGAGGCGGTTCCGGCACTTCAGAAGGCGAGGGAGGATGACGTTGTAACCGTTCGCGAGGCGGCTGCCGAAGCGCTGGAAGCGATCGACTAACGCGGATTCTCCACGATGGGTAGGGTGGTGACAAGCAAGCCAAGACCCTGGTGGGCCTTCGGTCGCTTGGCCGGGCCTGCTTCCAGCGCACGGCGTGCAAACCACCCCGGACGTGGTTTGCGCAGGCCCACCAAGGACTTACGCGACCTTGTCCCACCCTACGTATCTGAATGGCTCTCCCGTTTCTAAGTACAGAACTGCTTCGCGCGTGGGTGAACCCGGATGCTGAGACATCCGGAACCACCCACCCTACATCCTGTAATCACCGATTCGCACCCAGAGACGGAAGAGGTATCTGAATCGTCCGGGCTAGTGCTTCGTCAAATCACGATTGCTCGCCCAGTACGTCGTTTAAGACGTCTTCGCTTACGTAGATGGGCAGGGCAGGCTCGCAGGTGACGGCCACGGCGATGGCGTCGGACGGGCGGGCGTCGATCTCGATCAACTCGCCCTCGTGACGCACGCGAAGCCGGGCGTAATACGTGTGCTCCTTCAACTCGCTGATCATCACGTCCTGAAGCTCCGCGCCAAGGCCCTCAACCACGCCCACAATCAAGTCGTGAGTCAAGGGCCGCGGGGTTTTGAACCCCTTCACGCGACGGTCGATGCTCGTCGCCTCGAAAATGCCGATCAGGATCGGAAACGTCCTGTCGCCGTCGATTTCCTTGAGGTAAATCACCTGCTGCTCATCGACCTCGCTGATGATGATGCGCGACAATTCCATGGGCACGGGCATTTCGAGTTCCTTTCTCAAGGATACTTGGAGACGTTTCCAGCAACCGTTCACAGGGGCTGTCACAATCTTCGCGGTACAACGGGCAATCTGCCCAATCAGTCAACCGGTCCGCCGCAAACGCCGGACTACGCCCTTTGCATGCAGCGGAGAACACTGACGGCGCCGCTACTCCGTGCACGGATACCTCTTCCATTGTAATCCGACGGCTCCGGCCGTGCCCAGGGGCGGCGCCGGAGTGCCGGAGTCTTGCCGTCGCACGTTCTGCCGGGGCTGTTGAACGCCAGAGTCAGGGCGTCTATGCTGATACGCGCAAGCGCCATTCCAGGAAAGCCGCTGTTGACAAAGCCAATCCCCACTTCCCTGACCCGGCAATCCCGTTTCGACCTAATCGTGCTGGGCGGCGGGCCGAGCGGCCTAATGGCCGCCATCCGGGCGGCCGAGCGGCGGCAAACCACTCTGCTCCTGGAAAAGAACCGCAAGCCGGGGGCCAAGATACTCATTTCCGGCGGCGGCCGATGCAACCTGACGCACGACTGCGATGGGCGGGCGGTCGCCGCGGCG
This sequence comes from Thermoguttaceae bacterium, assembly GCA_034005525.1. Lineage (GTDB taxonomy): Bacteria > Planctomycetota > Planctomycetia > Pirellulales > Thermoguttaceae > PWXP01. The sequence goes on from JAVEUP010000004.1 coordinate 10,351, forward strand.
TTCGGTACGGCAGGACGGTTCCTTCACTCGCCCCTGGCCGCACTCGGCCCGCCGCAACTCCGCCAGTGGTTTCGAGCCGAGGGCGTGCCGACCAAGGCGGAGCCCGACGGGAAGGTCTTTCCCCAGAGCGACCGTGCCGGCGACGTGCTCGGCGCCCTGCTCCGGCGGCTGGATCGCTGCGGCGTTCTGCTCGCGCCGGGCGAGCCGGCAATTGGGATCGAGCGGATGGCGGACGGTTTTACCATAGTGACCCCATACCGGGTGTTGCACGCCGGGGCCGTGATCGTGGCCACCGGCGGCATGAGTTACTCAGGGTGCGGAACCACCGGCGACGGCTACGGCTGGCTCGCGTCACTTGGGCACACCGTTCATCCGCCGCGCCCGGCGCTGGTGCCGCTGATGACCGGCGAGGGGTGGGTGCAGCGTCTGGCGGGAATTGCCCTGTCCAACGTGCTTGTGCGGGTGCTCGATCCCGGCGCTGCGGCGTTGCCTCGCAGAGGAAACCGCGGCAGTCTGCCGCCGGGCGTACTCGCTGAACGCCGTGGGGCGATCCTGTTCACACATTTCGGGTTTTCCGGGCCGGCCGTCATGGATGTCAGCCGGGCTGTGACAGTGCATTCCGCTCCGCACCGTTTGCGGCTGGCCGTCGATTTCCTCCCCGACATGCGAGCCGACGATCTCGACGTGCTGTTGAAGGCCACGGGGGCAACGGACGGCCGGAAGTCCGTTGCCAGTCTCCTGCCCCACCCCCTGCCGCGGCGGGTGAGCCAGTCGCTCATGGAGCAGGCGGGCCTGGACGCCTCCCTGCGTGCGGCAGAGCTGTCCAGGCCGGAACGCGCAACACTTGTTGGGTGGCTCAAACGCGCCGAGGTATCGCTGAAGGGCAGTTGCGGATTCGATCAGGCCGAGGTCACCGCCGGCGGGGTCGCCCTTGATGAAGTCGATTCCCGGACCATGCAAAGCAAGCTTGTCCCCAGGCTCTTCATCACCGGTGAGATTCTCGACCTCGACGGCTTCATCGGCGGCTTCAACCTCCAGGCTGCCTTCAGCACCGGCTGGCAGGCAGGATCGCACGCATAGCGGGCACCCGTACGTCAGCCGGCTGCTTTCCGTTGCGGCGTCGTGGCGGAAACGACCGAGAAGTGGGGCGATGGGATGACGCTGCGGCCAGGTTCCAGGCGAGGGCCGTAACGCCCGGCCGGCGTGCCGTCCCAGGCGTGCCCGGAGATGGCGGCCAAGACCTGCTCGGCCAGGGCCAACGCGTCGCGTCCGGCCTCGCCCGGCACGCGCGGGGCGCGCCCAGTGCGGATGGCGGCGAGGAAGTCCTCGCACTCCAGGGCCAAGGCGTCGACCGCGTCGAACGACTCGGCGGTAGCCGGCAAGTGCTCCTGGGCGAAGTGGTCTTGCCAGTACGCAACCTGGTCCGGTTCAAGCCCGTCCAAGTCGAACTCGCGGCGGAGCAGCGTTTCGCTGGGTCGAACCATGCGGAGCGATCGGGCGCCGAAGTCGATGGCCGCGAACGACTGTGCCGTCCACACCTGCATTTGGCGGGCCGCCGCATTGCTGACTCGCGACGCCGAGAGCGCCGCGACGCAGCCGTTTCGGAACTCGATCCGCGCATTGGCCGCGTCCTCGTGCCGGCCGACCACCGCAACGCCCAGAGCGTCCACTCGCTGCGCAGGCGAGTGGACCAGGGCCAGCACAAGGTCGAGGTCATGGATCATCAAGTCGAGCACCACGCCCACGTCGGTTGAACGAAACGTAAAGGGCGAGGCCCGGAGCGCCTCGATGTACTTCGGTTCGGTCACGTACTCCGCGGCGGCGCAGAATGCCGGATTGAACCGCTCGACGTGGCCCACCTGCAGCACCACGCCGCACCGGCGCGCGGTGTCGACCAGTTCGTCGGCCTCGGCCAACGATGCGCAGACGGGCTTCTCCACCAGGACGTGGATGCCGCGTTCAATCAGTTCCATTGCCAAGCGGTAATGCCACTTCGTCGGAACTGCAACGACCGCCGCATCGATCTGGCCCATGAGGTTGGCAGGATCGGCAAGCGGCCGGCACTGGCATTCGGCGGCCACACGTTCGCGGTTCGAGGCAATCGGATCGACGACGGCCAGCAGGTCGGCGTTTTCCGAGGCTGCGAGTTTCTGCGCGTGGAATCGGCCGAGACGCCCGGCACCGATGACGGCGGCTCTGATTTTTCGGGCCATAAGTCTCCTTGACGCGACCGGGCGGGAGAATCGCCCTGAGTCCTATTCTTCAAGCTGCCCGGCGAATCGCCTCGCGTCCCCGCCCGTGCTGGCCCTCATGCTGCGATTGAATGAAGGTAAGCAAGTGGTTCACCTGCGGAATGAGCCGTCCGGAGGAGCGGAGGATCTCCCAGGCGTTATCGAGTCCGACTCGTGCCCGGTACACGAGCCGGTGCGCCTCCGACAGGCATTCGATGACTTCCGTGGAGAAGCTATTGCGGCGCAAGCCGACGCCGTTGACGCACCGGGGCTTGGCGGGTGTGCCATCGACAAGCATGTACGGCGGCACGTCGTGTCGGACGGCGCTGAGTCCGCCAATGAAACAGTAGCTGCCAATGGTCGCGAAATGGTGAACTCCCACGCTGCCCGAAATGGAAGCGTAATCGTGGACGTGTACGTGGCCACCGAGGAGCGTGTTGTTGGCAATGATGATGTGGCTGCCCAGTTTGCAGTCGTGAGCGACGTGTGAACATGCCATCAGGAAGTTGTGGTCGCCCAGGCGGGTGATGCCGTCCTCTTTTTCGGAGGCCCGGTTGATGGTGACCGACTCGCGAATGATGTTGTGATCGCCGAGAATCACCTCGGTCTCGGTTCCCGAGTAGCTGATGTCCTGCGGTTCGCCTCCGATGACGACACCGGGGTAAATGTGGTTGTTCCGGCCAATGGTCACGCGTCCCATCAAGGTGACGTTGTTCTCCAGCCGGGTATCGGCGCCGATCTTCACGTCGGGGCCGATCACGCAGAACGGCCCGATTTCGACCCCCTCGGCAATCTGTGCCCGGGGATCGATCGAGGCGTATTCAGCGATCCGTATGGTCATCGCAGGACTCCTAAGTTCGTACTACGCGGAACGGACGATGCGCAATGGCGTGGCATGGAGCCGGCGGAGCGCCGTTACCATTTCAGCGTTCAAACGGTGCCCGCTCCGGTAGGCATGAAACCGGCCGATCAGGTCGCCGCCGAAGAGGGCTAGATCGCCCACCAGGTCGAGCAACTTGTGGCGCACACATTCGTCGGGAAAACGCAGTTGGTTGTCGATAGGACCGTGATTTCCGAACACCAGCAGGTCTCTGGGCGTTGCCCGCTGTCCCAGCCCCTGGGCACGAAGCGCGTCGGCCTCGATCTCGAGCATGAACGTCCGGGCGGGAGCGAGGTTCACGTGGAAGAAGCGGGGGGAAAGGACGATTTCGAGGCTCTGGCGGCCAATGGCATTGCCGGCGCCGTAATCCAGTTCGTAATGAAGGACCGTCCGCTCGCCGCTGCTGGGGCGCACCTCAAGCCAGGCGTCTTCGTTGCCAAGGCGAAGGGCGTTCCGCACCACGTACTGCTCGCGGGGAGCGTCCTGCTCCACGGTACCGGCGGCCAGGATCGCTTCAACGAAAGGCAGTGCCGAGCCGTCGCAGCCGGGCATCTCCGGTTGGTCAACCCATACTTCGCAGTTATCCACCCGTAGCCCCATCAGGGCCGCCATGATGTGTTCGACCATGCCCACCCCGGCTCCGTCGCGGCAGAGCGTGGTGCGTCTGGGCATATCGGAGCGGAACTCGATGGTGGCCGGTATGCGGGGGTTTCCCGGGAGGTCGCGACGGACAAAGACGATGCCGGAGCCGGGCGCTGCAGGTCGGAACTCGACCGAAACGTCCTGCCCGCTCCAGTAGCCGATCCCCTCGACTTGCGCAGGACCCGCTATCGTGCGTTGATTACGAACGCTCAACATAAGCGATGAGTCGGCCCTCCCTGGCCGTATTAGACGGGTTTAATGAATCCTGGCCCGGCAGCCGTCCTTGGCTGCGGCGTTCCGCAAATGCCCTGATCTCCGTCAGCGCTGGAACGGACTGCGGGCCGGTCCCGGCGTTGCCGGCTGTCCCACCCGCTGCTGGTCGCGATTCAGGTCGGCGAGGATGCTGCCGGTAATGTCCATGCCGTTCCGATACCATACGACCGGCTTATTGATGTCGCGGAGCACCTCCTCGGGCTTCGTGGCATCTGCCGGATCGCCGTTGAAGCGGAGAACCATGGCCAGATTCTGGTTACGACAGTAGTAGTCGACAGCCTGCCAAATCTCTTTGTATGTGTTGTGATAGATTCGCGCCTCGCGTTCGAGGAACTCGCGCTGCTGCATCCGGACCTGGACGGCCAGTTTCGCCTGCCGGTCCGCGATATCTTGCTCCATGGCTCGGTAATCGCGTGTGCCCTTGTACCGCTCGAGTTCTTCGGCGAGCTTCTGAATGGCCTCTCGATCCTTCTGCACTGTGGCCTCCGCCCTTTCCACGTCGGTGCGCATCTCCTCCATCTGCAGCTTGAATCGCTGGTGATTCTTGAAGATGTAGTTGACGTCCAGAAGCCCAATCGCACCTCCCGTGGGAACTGCCGGAGGCTGCGGGTTCTGGGCTGCGGCATAGACGGTAACAAGGCCACCGAGGAGCGTTGCGGCCACAATGACAAGATACCAGTTGGGTCGTCTCACGTTCAGCACTCCTTGCTGCTTGAGTAGGTTATGGCTCCGCCGGTCACCCTACTGCCGGGTCACGAGCAAGAATGGACCATTGCAGGCGATCCATCGCCTAGGAGAAAACGAGGCGGTATTCTGCCGACAAGGCCGTTTCAAGTAAAGACCAGATAATCAGAGACCGTACCAGCGCCGTAAACATCTACCCAGAAAAGACTTGCGTGGAGCCAGGGGTCTCTGGCCAAGCTGGCTTCCCGTTGCTGCGGGTCAGCATTTCGGCAGGTCAGGCATCCTGACACCGCCTGCAGCTTCCCGTGGCACCCCTTGTATCGGCCAGTCGGCCCAGACTCTTGCGGGTTTGTCTGTTTGTGTAACTCCATTTGACACAGAACGACGATCTCGCTATTCTCCCGCGGTACTTCGGGGGCATGTCCCGGAGCAAGTTGCCGGGGCTGCCCTTGCCTGCCGCCAGATCGGACATGGATGTCCGCGACCTACCCATACCATGGAGGGGCCCACCTTGAATAATCAGCGCCGAGTACTCATTGTTGACGGATCGGAGGAATCGCGCGAGGTGCTTCAGACCGCGCTGTCTCGTCGAGGGCTCAGCACCTACGCGGCCGGAGCGGCCGACCAGGGCGCAGCCCTTGCCCGGCAGCATCAGCCCGACCTGGTGGTGCTCGACCTCGACATCGACGACTCGGCGGTCGACGCCTTGTCAAAACCCTTGGCTGGCGACGACGGGGATCCGGTGCCTATAGTGCTTTTGGGTGGCGTCAGGCGGAACCTTGCACGGTTTCCCGGGGGCGAATTCGTTCCGAAGCCCTACCACTACGGGCCTCTGATCCGTAGAATCGAAGAACTCCTGGAGGATCGCCGTCGTGCCGTCGCTGTTTGTCATTCGCGGGAACGATCAGGGAGTCCGGTTCGAACTGGATGAGAGCCCTGTGCGCGTGGGACGCGATGCGTCCAGTGCCGTGCAATTGCACGACACCGAGGTCTCGCGGCAGCACGCGGAAATCCGCCGGCACGAACACGCTTTCACCATCGCTGATCTCGGCAGCAGCAATGGCACCTTCGTCAATGGGCGCCGGATAGAGCGGCACTCGCTCCAGAGCGGCGACCAGGTGCAGGTGGGCAGTACGCTCATGCTGTTCACGGGCCCTTCCGGCGAAACTGACGACGACCTGGAAGGATCGGTTGTCCTCGACCGGCCTGACGATGCCTCGCAAATCGTCCACTCGGTCACCCAGGAAGAGGGAAGCCGCATCTTCGATGAACAGGAAGACCTTCCCCAACACTCTTGGTTGGCTCGGGCGCGCAGTAATCTGCAGGTCATGTACCGCACGGCCCTGGCGGTCAGCCATACTCTCGACATCGATCAACTCCTCGCCCGAATTATGGAATTGATCTTCGAGTGGGTCGAAGCCGACCGCGGCTGCATTATGCTGGTTGATCCGGAAGAGAAGAAGCTGGTCCCGAAGGTACGCCGCACGCGCGAAGGGGTGCGCACCGACGAGAAAATCACGATCAGCAAGACCATTCTCGACTACGTTACCCAGCGCAATGAAGGCGTGCTCACCAGCGATGCCCGGCAGGATGACCGGTTCAGCCCTGCCGCGAGTATCCTTCAGATGGGCGTACGCGAGGCCATTTGCGTGCCCATGCAGGGCCGCTACGACATGGTGGGCGTCATCTACATCGACACGTCAACAAGCCCGCAGGAAATGGTCCGCTACGGCGGCAGCACGAAGTTCTCCCAGGATCACCTGAAGCTGATGGTCGCCATTGCCCATCAGGCGGCGCTGGCCGTCGAAGACACCCGCTACTATTCCGCTATGGTGCAGGCGGAACGGCTGGCGGCCATGGGGCAAACCATCGCGACGCTGTCCCACCATATCAAGAACATTCTCCAAGGCATTCGAGGTGGAAGCTATCTGATCGAACTGGGATTGAGCGAGCACGACGACGAGGTTGTTGGCAAAGGCTGGCGCATTGTCGAGAAGAACCAGAACAAGATATCGCAGTTGGTGCTCGACATGCTCACCTTCAGCAAAGAGCGCGAGCCCGACCTTGCCGTGGCCGACCTGAACCAAGTGGTGAGCGATGTGATCGAGTTGATGCGGTCGCGGGCTGAGGAAATGGACGTCGAACTGCATTGGCACCCCGTGGCGGACATGCCCCGGTTGGTGTTCGATCCGGAAGGGCTCCACCGCGCGGTGCTTAACGTCGTCACGAACGCCATCGACGCCGCTTCGGAGACCGAATCGGGGCAGCCGGGCCGTGTTGAAGTCCGCATCGGTTTGACGCCGCAACAGGATCATGTGCGCATTGCCGTCCAGGACAACGGGCCGGGCATTCCCCAGGAACAGATGGGCAAGTTGTTTAGCCCGTTCATCTCGTCGAAAAAGGGCCGCGGAACGGGTTTGGGACTGCCCGTAAGCCAGAAAATCCTTGCCGAGCACGGAGGTCGCATCCACGTGGACAGCAAGCCCGGCCGCGGCGCCCGCTTCATTCTCGAAATACCCGCCGTCCGGCCCGACCCGAGCGTCCAGACCACCGAGCATATGGGCGAGGGCACGTCTTCCGGGACTCATTCTTGACGTTCCAATCCAGAGCTGCCGCTAGCGTCGGCGAAGATCACCGATTATACTAGAGAAGCTGGGCAAAGCCTGACTATTGGGGTGGACGGTTCCCAGTTCTCCCGATATCCGGTTGGTCGATCCGGCCGAAGGACGTCTTGCCTATCCCGACGGAGCCTTTGGACTGGTGTCCCTCAGTATGCGGCAAACCCCGACCCTCTGCGAGGTTAATGAATCCCAATGGTGAGTATCTCCAAGTGCCCGCGCTGTGAGCAATTCGTGTCTCTGCCGGACGGCGTCGATCTTGACGCGATGGTCCGTTGCCCGCTTTGTGGCGCCGAATATGCCTTGCGTGAATCGTTGCCACCGGCTCTAGTTCCAATTGGTGGCCTTCCGTCCCCTATAGCGCCTGCACCTGCAATAGAAGGCGAGCCTGGTGAGACCGCAGGAGCCGCCGCTTCCACGGCCGCCTCGGAGGGCCAGGAACTCGGACTGCCCGAAGTCACCGAAACAGGCGCAGAAACGGCCGTTGCCGCCGAGGGCGATGCATCTTTGGGTACCTCGCCGGTTCCCGGGGAGGTGCAGCCTGATGGCTTCGCCGCGCCCTTGCGGGAAGCCCCGGAGACAGGCGAGCTGGATAGTACGCCTGCCGAAACCACCGAAACCCCCGACCAGCAAGAATCGGCCGCAACCGCCGAAGGCGAACAGCCCGCGCCCGGGGCTTCCGGGGGTGGTATGTTCGACTTCTTGAACAGCGGTGGTGATACGGCGGTAGAGGTGGGAACCCCCGCCAGTGGCGAGTCGGAATCTGCGGATGGTCCCACATTCCCAATGTTCGGCAGCGCTGATGCGCCGGCGGCAGCGGCCAATGGCGCCCGGCCGTCGTCCATCGCCGCCCGCCCTCGCCGTCGGAAGGAGAAGAACGTCGTCAAAGAGATGATTGGTGCCATCATAGGCGGGTTCGTCGGCCTGTCTATTGGTTATTACGGGTTGAACTATCTCGGCGGCGAGCGGTTCGACTTTCTGAACATCTGGTTGCCCGGCGTCAGCCATACCCAAAAACACTGGACGGGAACCAAGGGTGGCGACGAGGCCGGGTCGGATGCATCGGCAGGTCAGGCAGCCGCACCCGACGTTTATCCGGCCGATCCCAAGCCCGAAGGGGCAATTTTGCGGGGAATTTCGCGGTATATCGACATCAACTTCCAGTATCTTGTCATGGAGGGCAAGATCCGCCCGGATTCCAACCAGCCTCCGGTCGTCGTCACCATCAATGGCGAAGAGTTCATGACGGCCCCTGAGGGCGAGATCATCGAGACGATCGATAACGTGCAAATCGGCGGTGCCAAGCTGAAGAAGGGTTATCGGCTTAAGAAGGAGCAGCAGTGGTGGGTCGAGCTTGGCGAGGCAAAAACCGAGACTGATCCTGCCGATGTCGCAATGGGCGACCCGAAGATCGAATTGGAGCCCGTCGCGCAACCCGAACCGGGGCCCAAGCCGAAGAAGAAGCCCCTCCCGGCAGGGTACATCGGGCCCAAGAATCGTGGCTCCTATAGCCTTGCCCAATTGGGTGAGGCCCTCAAGGGCGCGCATACCGAGTTCAAGGCACTCAAACCGACAGACGACCTGAGCGACTCGCTCTACCAAAGTCTGTGCGTGCTTGCCGAGAGGCTTACCTTCATCGACGTCAAGCCGGACGCGGCCGGACTGTTCGATCGGCAACTGGCCATCGAAACCATGCTTGAAAGCCTGGGACTGCGGGCAGGCCGCATTCAGGACATCGGCATTCGGGCGGCTGCCCGGCTCGATGACCTCGATACCGCCGACGGCGGCATTGTGCTTGCCGGCACCTCGGGCCGCGAGGTGGTGCGGGACGGGCTTCACGGAACGATGCTGGCGTTGCCGGGTGGTGATTCCGCCTACAACGTGCTTAGCGACAAGCCGCTAGGAGTCGAGGAGGGCGATACGGTGCTGATTGCCGGTGTTGCCGTAACAGACCCGAGCGAGAACCTGATCGGGTATCCCGGGAACAAGCCGGTCGTGATTTGGGCCGCATTGGCCGTCAAACTTCCCAAACCGCTCGACGCTCCGGCCGATCCGCCCATGGAACCACTTGCCGAGGATAAGCCGGCCGAGGAGGCGCCGCCGACGAAGGTGCCCGCTGAAGAGGCGCCCACAGAGGACAAGCCGGCTGATACGGCGCCCGCCGAGGAAGAACCAGCCGAAGAGAAGCCCGCTGAGATGGCGCCTGCTGAGGAGAAGCCGGTTGATGAACCACCGGCGGAAGCGGCTCCGGCCGAAGAAGCACCCGCCGACCCAATGCCGGCGGACCCTGCACCCGCCGAGGAAGAACCGGTTGATGAACCACCAGCGGAAGCGACTCCGGCCGAAGAAGCACCCGCCGACCCAATGCCGGCGGACCCTGCACCTGCGGAGGACAAGCCGGCCGATGAGCCGCCGGCGGAAGCGACTCCGGCCGAAGAAGCACCAGCCGACCCGATGTCGGCGGACCCTGCACCTGCGGAGGACAAGCCGGCCGATGAGCCGCCGGCGGAAGCGGCCCCGGCCGAAGAAGCACCAGCCGACCCGATGCCGGCGGACCCTGCAACGGCGGACGACAAGCCGGATGATCCTGCCCCCTCGGAGACCGAGGCGAAGGAGGAAGCACCGTCTCCCTAGCCGCGGTTTTGACGATCATGGCCTTGGAATAGCCCGATCGGCGGGTTCGGCAATGCCAGGTGCTTCCGATCGGCATTGACGCGGGTTTGCGCGGTCGGTACCTTCTTCAGCCGTAATCTTGTCAGTAGAAATCTTCACCGAGCCTACTTGAACGGTCGTTTCGTATCTTCCCTGATCGACTAATGCTATCAGTGCTGGCGCGTAGCCTTGGGCTGTTGGTGGCGTTGTGCGCCCTGGCGGGATGTATGCGCCTGCCCGAGCACAAGGGTGAGACGCCGTTGCAGCCAGCCCGAATGTCGTCCGACAGTGTTGTGATCGAGGTGTTCTTCGTGCGATGCCCACCGGGGGACAAGCGGGTAAATTGCGAGCTTTGGGAAGAAGTGGATGAACAGCAATTCTCCACCGAGGTCCGCGAGCGATTCGTGACCAATGGTTTCCGGGCGGGGCTTGTTTTCGGGCAAATCCCGGTTGCCTTGTCCCAACTGCTCGAGTTAGGCGGCAAGCCGGCACCGCACGACGGCATCGTCGAGAGTGACATCGGTTCACTCGAGGCAGAGCCCACGGTCATGCGGCGTCACATTCAGGCACGGCCCGCCCAGCGAAACGAGATTGTCGCATCGTCGGTGTACGATTCTTTGCCCGTCCTCATTTCTGAACGGGGCGAGGTGCGCGGCCGTACGTTTCGACAGGCGCAGGGCATTCTGGCATTGAAGGCATTTCCGCAGCCGGACGGGCGCGTGCAATTGAGCCTGACGCCGGAACTACATTATGAGCAGGCACGGCAGCGGTGGGTGGGTCGGCAGGGCATGCTGCAAATGGAAAGCAGCCGCCCACGGTACACCTTCGACGACATGGGCCTTTCCGCAAAGCTCATGCCGGGCGATATGCTCGTGCTCACCAGCCTGCCCGACCGGCCCGGAAGTCTGGGCCACCATTTCTTCAACATCCCGGATGGCGAACCAGGGCAGAAGCTGCTCGTCGTACGTTTGGCCCAAACACAGCACGACGGGACCATTCACGCCAGGTAGGGTGGAACAAACAAGCCGCATCCGTGGTGGGCCATCGGTCGCTACTGCCGGCGTGCATCCAAGCGGCGGGCTGTGAATCAGGTTGGTTGCGGCTTGTGTGCCCACCAACGACCCACGCGACCTTGTCGCACCCTACGTATAGGAATAATCCGGCTTAGTAGAGTTCGGGAAAGACATCCTCGGGAAGCCGCTGCTTGCGTACGGCCCCTTGCAGCTTGCCGAGGAACTCGTGTTTGTAATTGGCGACCGTCTGTTCGGAAATGCCCAGTTGCTCGGCGGCTTGCTTGTTCGACCGGCCACGTACAAAGAGCAATTCTGCACAACGGAGCTTCTCCCACTGCCCGCGGCGGCGCCAGTGGTCGATCTGCTGCCGGATGGCGGCGGCCAAGGCGGCATCTTCCAGCCCGCGCCGCTCGCCGCTGCGCACCAGGCTGCTGGCGGCTCGGGCACAAGCGGCTGGCTCCCAACCGCCACTCGAGCCGGTGGCGGCCAACGGCAGTGCCGGTCGCCGGCCCTCGCGCCGCAGCCGGTCGGTCAGCTTGTGTGCGGCGATGGAAAACAAGTACCCTTCGAGCGGGCGGCGACGATCGTAGTTCGGCAGGCTGGTCAGAAAACCGACAAACGTTTCCTGTACGACGTCTTCGGCACTGGCGCGGTCGCGAAGGCGGCTTTCCACGAAGGCCAGCAAGCGCCCTTCGTACTGCGCGATCAGTTGCTCCCACGCACGTTCCTCGCCCGCGCGGATGCGCTCAACAAGAAGGCGGTCGGTTTCACTGGGAATCATCATGGCTGGTGATGGAAATTACCACCAGTATCGTCAAGAAAGGGGCAAAACTCAACCAACCCCAGTACGCATCGGGGGCCGCCAGGTCTTCAAGTAGAGAAGAACCGCCCCCAGCACGACGAGAAGGCAAAACAGCCCGCGGCCAATGGTGCCAATGCGGGCTTCTATCAGCTTCTGCCTGCGAAGATCGACAAGCTGTTGCCGAGTGCCGGCATCGAACTTCAGCAGGAGGTGAAGATTGACCATGTGGGCGTATTCCTGCCCCGATTCCAGGGGGATGGCTTCCGGCGGCGGCGCCGCCGACTGCCATGCGTCGGCCAAGAGGTTCCTCAGTACGAAGTCGATGGGCAACTCGATGTGCACGGGATGGGCCGGCTCGAGCAAGTCGCCGTACTGCGCAACGGCCTCGTCCACCGCACTCCGCAGCATGTCGTGCAGCAGCGTATCGCGGCTGAGGGCCTGCTGCAACTCATGCACCTCGACCTTCCGCGGCAACGGTTGATCGGCCGACAGATCGGCCTCGTCGCGCGGATAAGGACCGACGCGAACCCGCGCCCAGTAGGCGTTCTCGCGGGTCCAGGTACTGTTGCTCTCAAGCCACGCCGGCGGCCCGTTATTCGGCTCGGCTACGGCTGATTCGGCGGGTTCGGCGAGCGAATCCGCCGCATCTGCCGCCGGCAAGGGTTCCACCCTCGACTCGGCCTTGACTTCGTGAATCGTGGGCCCGCTCCGTCTCTCCACACGTACGGTGAACACCGGCACGGCCAGGACGGCCAAAGCGACAATAACCCCCAGAATTGACAGCAGCAGGCCGGCTGCGGCGCGCGTGCGCGGATGGCTCAGCAGGATCACCAACCCGATGACTCCGCCAAGAAGAACGAGCCCGAAGAGGAGCAATGCCCAAGTGGCTGCCATCATTATCCCCAATCCTTCACAAAGGCGTGTCTGCTACTGTGTCGACGACTGTGTCGGCCCTTGAAGTCTGTGCCGGCGCTGGTGCCGCGTCATCCAGGGGCTGCTGAGCTGGATGGAAACCACCATGACGGCGGCCACCATGGGCAGCCAAGCCTGCGGAAAACGCCAGAGCCCGGCCACGAAACCCGCCACGACCACACACCAGATCACCGGCCAGAACCGCAGCCGGGCCGGGCGCAGCGGATCGGCCTGGCGCCACCAGCGGATCACAACGAACAAAGTGCCGAAGACGGCCAGATATGCCATCAGCAGCGGGCGGCCGTCGGCTGCGTAGAAGCCTGACGGCAATTGGTAATCCGGCGGCGGCGGAAAACCGGCGGACGGCGTCAGATCGACCAGCAGGAACTGCCCCGTGTAGAACGCCAGCACCCCCACCCCCAGGCCAAGCACCATCATGGTGAAGCGGCGGAGGATCGGCTCGCCTTCAGTACCTTCCCAAAGTTTCGAAGGGATGAGCACAGCCCACGTGCCGGCCAGTCCGACCAGCCCGAGCCACAAGCTTTGCTCCATTCGCATGGTCTCGGCGTGAAAACCATACAGAATGTCAAGAACAAGGCAGGTAACACCCACATCGAATACGCTCAGCAGCATGGAACCAAGCAGATCGGTCACGCGCTCACGTGGAGACTTGACCACCAACGCCGCGACGGCCTCCTCGCTCGTACGGTGCCATTGGCGCCGTCGCGAATGGTGTGTCGGCGAGGCGGCTGCCGCTTCGCGCGGTGGATTTGCGGATCCGGCCGGATGCAGCACAGCGGTTGGCGACGTCACATCCGCGTCATGCGGCAGTGAGGCAAGCACCAGCGAACGCACCAAGCGATACAGCCCGTAAACCGCCAAGAGCCCAATGAGAATCGGGATGAGCGGCCCCACGTTCGCCAGCAGCACGAACAACCCAACAAGGATGAGTATCGCCCGTACGGGCATGCTCAGATTCGCGTTCTGCCAGGCGCCATACGCTTTGACGCTGTTATCGCGCACTGCGCGCCAGACCGGTTCTTCGTCGAGCGGAACCGCCGTTACCGGCACCGCGGCCGCGGTACCCGACGGTCCTGCCGCCGAGTAGATGCCCGAGGGTAGGCGAGCGGTCCCGGGCGGCAAGCTGCTCGGCGCCGGCAGCGCGGCCAACATGGCGCTGACCGACCGAAATCGATTCTCTGGATCCTTTTCCAGGGCCTTGCCCACGACGCTTCGATACGGCTCGGCCAGGGGTGAAAGATCGGGCAGTGCCGTCAGGTGCTTCATGAGCACCTCGCCTACGCTCTCGCCGTCGAACGGCACGCGGCCGGTCAACATCTCGTACAGGATGATTCCCAGCGCGTAGACGTCGATTTCCTTGCCGTAGCGGCCGTTGGCCACCTCGGGCGCCATGTAGTGGACGGTGCCGACGCTTTCAGTATGACCGCTGCGCCGGCTGCACGAGATAAACTTCGAGAGCCCGTAATCGCCCACCTTCACTACGCCTTCACTGGAAAAGATGTTGCCCGGCTTCAAGTCGCGGTGAACGATGCCGCGATCGTGCAGATACGCCACCGCGGCGGCAATGCCGTGGAACCAGGCCAGGGTGGCCTCCGTAGCCATCCCGTTGGGCTGGCGCCGGAGTGCGTCTTCCAGGCTCTCGCCGGAAACGTATTCCATGACCACCCACGTATCACCCTGCTCGTCCTGCCGGATGTCGTACAGGGCGAGCAGGTTTGGGTGGCTGAGGTTCAGACAATGGCGAATGCCGCGCAATTCGACGTCGAGGTTGCGGCGAATGAGCTTCAGGGCGACCTCTTTGCCGGCGTCGCTCAGCGCGTAGTAGATCTCGCCGAAGCCACCCTGCCCAACGCCACGCTTGATCGTATACCCGGCGAGAGGTCGTGCGCCGCTCGGGTAGACGAACCTCGCTGGGCGACCGGACGAGTGGGTACCTCCATCCGGCGGTCTGGCGAACTCGGCGGTATTGCGACCTTCGAGGTCCATGACAGCCACCTGCGATTCCATGATAGGTTCTACCGATTCTAACACAGTTGTGCGGCGTTGTACCTGTAGGGTGGTTGGCTTCGCCTGCCTCGGCAGCTACCGCGTCCGGAACCACCCATCCTACTCTATCGCCACGGCAAAACGCTCGCCGGTAATCCGTGAGTTTCGGCCGACCCGTGCGCGGCCGTGGCACTCGACTCCGTCCACCTCAAACGCCGCGCGGCTTCGGCAGTACAATTCGTCGTCGTGCCGGTAAAGGACCAGTTCATGCGGCCAGTGCCGGCAGTGTACGTGGCTACTGGGTCTGGGGCCCAAAACGCACGAGTCGGCCATCAGCAGGACGGCGTCGGCCCCAGGTTCGGTCCGGTGCCGGCTCAGGAAGTCGAGCCGGGCCGTCGCACTCAGGGCATGAGGGCGGCGGAACCGAAGCCGGACCGAGTCGCCCAGCGTGATGATACTTCCATCGCCAAGCGGGGCGACCCGCGAGACCGGCCGGCCGTCGACCCGCGTACTGTGTATGGCCTCAATCAGGTACCCTTCTCCGTCGCGACGGATTCGCGCGTGCCGACTGGACAGGTCGCCAAGGATCGGCACATCGACCCGGGCCTCGGCACTCGGTTGGCCGAGGACTACCGTGTCGGCCAGACACACCCAGTACCCGCCAACCGCATCGACCCACAGCATCAGTCGCTCGTTGCTGCGAGCACTCATGGCCTTGCGTCCCCACATACTGCTCACGTGCCATCCGCTGGGGATTGGCTCTCCCTGGTACAAGTCCAATGTAACATCGGAACCGATCACGGGCGATACCCCCTCTGCGTGAGTACCGAGCACAGAGTACTCCCTACTGAGTCCGCTGTCGCGTTCACGTTGGCCGCATGAAGCCGGTCACGGACGTTGTGCCAATTCAGCCCCCTTGGGCGTGCTGCGGCCGAAGTACTCGGAGACCTGCTCGACAACGTTCTCGGGCGCCGGCTCATCGAGTGGGATTTCCGGGTGGAAGTCGGTCTCGGCCTGCACCATCTGGTCGGCCACGTCCAGCCGAGTGCGCAAGTCGGCAATCAGTTCCTTCACGCGGCCGAGTTGGCTGTCGTCGAAGTGAAACTGACTGGTGGTTTGCGCGGCGGCGATCATCTGCCTCCGGGCCTCAAGGTTTTCCACCTCGACTTCAAGCTGCCGCCTTGCAGCCAGCATTCCCTCGAGCCGCTGTCTCGCCGCCATTAGGCTGCGCTGCCGGGCGGAGTGGATCTGCTCAAGGCTTGCCAGCGTGGCATCGCCGGTCTTGTAGCGGCTGAACCGGTTGGCCAGATCGGTCTTGACCTGGTCGGCCCCGTAGGTCCGGCCGGCGTAAGTATACGAGTCCTTCCCCTCGGCCAAATCGTCGGTCAACCGCATAATCTGGCTCTTCTCCTGCTCCAGTCGCTCCTTTGACCGGTCAATGCGCTCCTGAAGTCTTTTGACTTCAACCTCTTCACGGGCGATCACGTGCAGGTTCTTCCGGACCTCCGGTGCGAGGTCGCGGATCATGTTGCGGGCCCGGTCGATCTGGAACTCGACCGGCACGCTGTCGTGAACCGCCTGCTTCACGTACCCGCCGGAAGTGCGAAGGTAACTCATCGCACTGGTGCCGAAGAGCACCAATAGGGTGAGCACCAACCCGCCCGAGAGAATCACGACTTTCTTGACCATCACGACATCCTCCTGTTCTAAAGCCTCACGAAACGGGTAAAATGGCAAACTGGGTGTGGTCTCGCATTCAAGCCCAACTGGAGGAGGAATCAACCACGAAGGACACGAAGAGCACCAAGGGTTGAGAACCTCGTTTTCCGCGCCGCTTGTTTCTTTCGCGGAGCATTGGTTTTTGAACCTCCACCAACCGTGCCTGAAGCTGGACCACGCAGGTACTTCGCTTGAGGCCACCATATCTTGAGCTTTTCCCGGAAAATCCTGATGACTGCCGATTGCGAAAGGTTGGTTGAGGCGATACATGCTACTCCCTGGCGGGTCATGATGGCTCTTTCGGGGGGTGGCAGCCGCGCTCTGGCTGAGTTGCTGGAAGTACCCGGCGCCTCGCGCACCTTGCTGGAAGCGGTGGTACCGTACAGCGGGGCGGCGCTGCTCGATTGGCTGGGTGGGCGCCCGGACCAGTTCTGTGCCACCGAAACGGCCCGTGCGATGGCCATGGTCGCCTTCGGCCGGGCTCGCCGCATTGCCGAGCCCGAGGCGGTGCAGCTCGCAGGCGTTGCGTGTACGGCCGCCCTGGCCACCGACCGGCCGCGGCAGGGCGAGCACCGCGCGCATGTCGCCATCCAAACCGATGCCGAGACGGCTTGCTGGTCACTTCACTTGGCCAAAGGGCGGCGAAGCCGCCGCGATGAGGAGCAAGTTGTTGCCACGCTCGTGCTGAATTGCATTGCCGAGGCCTGCTCGGTGGCCGACCGGCTGCCGCTTGGGCTGGGCGATGACGAGCCGATCGAATGCCATCGTACCGCCGCCCGGCCCGCCTGGCGCGAATTGCTGCTCGGCCGGCGCGACGCCGTATGCGAGAATGGTGCAGTGGAAACGCCGGCCGTTGTGCTTTCCGGCGCCTTTCACCCATTGCACGCAGGGCATCGCCGCATTGCCGAGGTAGCCGAGCAGTTGCTCGGAAGACCTGTGCACTTTGAAATCTCCGTTGTCAACGCTGACAAGCCCCCGTTGGACTTCTTCGAACTCGAGTGTCGGCGGGCGCAGTTTGGCGCCGACCAACCGGTGCTCCTTACGCGGGCCGCCACATTCGAGGCGAAGTCGCTGCTATTCCGCGACGCAACGTTTGCCGTGGGCGTCGATACGCTTCGGCGCATTGCCTCGCCGGCGTACTACGGCGACGACTTGGCGGCCCGGCTTGCCGCACTGGAACGGATCGCCGAACGCGGCTGCCGGTTCCTGGTGTTCGGCCGCGACATGGGCACCGGCTTCGTCCGCCTGAGCGATCTCGACTTGCCCGACTGCCTCCAGGCCATCTGCCAGGAAGTCCCCGCCGAGATGTTCCGCGAAGACATCTCCTCCACTGCCTTGCGACGGGAAGGGAAATGAGTACGCAGTACCCAGTACTCAGTACTCAGCACTCAGCACTCAGCACTCAGTCTTCAGCCCTTCTTCAGCCGACCGGGAAGAAACTGGTGATCGGCGGTGAACAGGCGCCGATAGCCCAATAGTGCGACGGCCATTGTGCCAAGCGAAGCGCCCGCGGCAATCAGGAACATGATGACCATCTGGTAGAGTGCCGCCTGAATCGGATCGACACCGGCGAGCAATTGCCCAGTCATCATGCCGGGAATGCTGACGATGCCAAGGACCATCATGGTGTTCAGCGTTGGGATCAATCCGGTACGCACCGACTGGCGCACGGCGTCCTGAGCGGCTTCCCATCGCGTGGCGCCCAGCGCGAGCAGCGTTTCCACCTCATCGCGGCGGCCGGCCAACTCGCTGCCCAGCCGGTCGATGCCCAGCGAGATGCCGGTAAGCGTATTGTGCAGCACCATGCCCAGCAGCGGAATACCATATTGAGCCAGCCGCTCGATGGGCACCTGAACGACGCCGAACACGCCGACGGCGGAAACGCACCAGGCGCTGACCCAAATGGCCAGGATGCTGTCCAGCAGCAGCCCGGCGTACCGGCGTTCGACGCGCCGCACCGCCGCTACGCCGGCGACCAGGGTCATCACAATCATCAGGGCAACGGCGAAGTACCACTGCCCCGCGGCAAAGACCCACCGCAACACCAGGCCCAGAAGCAGCAGTTGTACGATGGTGCGTACGACACCCATGGCCAGCCGGCGTTCCAGCCCCAACCGCAGCACCACCGAGATCGCGCCGCATACCACCATCAGCGACGCCGCCAGGGCCAGTTGCCGATAATCCAGGACAATGTACTCAGCGGGCATTTGCGGGGTCCTTCTCACCGGGTTCCACGATGCGGCCGGCGGCCAGACGAAGCGTGCGATCCGCCATGCGGGCAGCTTGTTGTGGGTCATGGCTCACCCAGCAGTAGGCCCGCTCCCTGACCGCGGCCTCGAACCACTCCGTCACCAGGCGTTCGACCGATTCGGCAGCCGACGGATCGAGTGCCGCGGTAGGCTCATCCAGCAACAGCACCTCGGGATCGAATTGTATGGCCCGCAGCATGGCCACGATCTGCCGCTCGCCACCGGAAAGCTCAGCGGTCGGCCGGCGCAACAGGTCGCCCGTGCGTCCCAGACCTTCAAGCCACGCCACGATGCGCTGTTCATCGTACTGCACGCCGGAATAAACCTTCAGCCGGAAGGGCCATTGCAGGGTGGCCTCCACCGAGTCGCCCATCAGTGCGGGGCGCTGGTGCAAGTAGATTGCCCGGCTCCGAAACGCGGGAACGCTGCCGCCACCGACCGGCCGGCCCCGCCAGAACAGTTCGCCCCCGTCAACTGGGTCCAGCAGAGCCAGCGCCCGCAACAGGAGCGTCTTTCCCGCACCCGTAGGGCCGGCCAGTGCCAAACGCTGTCTGCCGCACAGTTCAACGGATATGCCCTCCAGCAGCCAGCCGGCGCCGTCGGGATTCCGGCGGCGGAGGTCGCGGGCTTCGATGAGTTTCCGTGTGTCCGACATGAGGGTATCGTCGTCAAAGTGTTCCATTGCGGCAACGGCGGGCCGGGACGAAACGGCACGGGTCGGTTGCTCCGCTTCACACGAATGGTCCGATCATCACGACCGTTGCAGCGCCTCCACTACGGCCTCCGGGGAATTCGCCGTTAGAATGGCCTCCCGACCGGGGCCATCCACCGCCCGCAGGATCGCCGAGACCAAGTCTGTATACTCCGAAGTGACCGAAGGCGGCAAGAGGGTCAGGACGACAATCTTTACCGGCTCGCCGTCCAGCGCGCCAAAATCGACGCCGGTCCGCAGAATCCCCAGTGCGCTGATTATGGAATCGACGGCGTCGGTGCGTGCATGCGGCAGGGCCAACCCTTTTCCGATGGCCGTTGTCATGGCCGCCTCGCGCTCCATCAAGGCCCGCCGGGCAACTTCCGGCGACAGCACCGCGCCCTCGCGCGCACACAATGCCAACAACGTGTCGATCACCGCATCCCACGAATCGGCGGCCAAATCGATCACAACGCGGTCGGAGTTCAGGCTTGCCAACGGGCCGGCGCCGACCTCGGGACGGTGCCAGAAGGCGTGCCTGCGGGGCCGGTCTCCGACACCGGTTAAGATGGCATACATGTCCTCCGCCGAATCGCAGGCCAGCAGTGCCGCCCGGCCCTGAGCGCTCAGGACCTTGCTAACGGTCGAAATGAACTGCAAGTAGGGGGCGTTTGCGTTCCGTGGCGAGAGTGTTAGGACAACGATGCGCGCCGGCTGCCCGTCCATCGAGGCAAAATCGACGCCCTCCGGCTTCAGCCCCACGGCGCAGACCAGGCTGGATACCGCCTCGGTCTGAGCGTGCGGCAGTGCAACGCCGTGTTGCAGTCCCGTAGAGAGATTCCGTTCGCGGGCTAGGACGGCGCGGAGCGCGGCTGCACGATCCAGAACGCCGCCCGCGGCACAAATCGCGTCGAGCAGTTCCTCAATAACGCTTTCTCGCTTGTTCGACCGCAGGCGGGGGCACAGCGTTTCCGGCCGCACATACCCGCGCAACGATGCCTGCGCCGGCGACTCGACCGTGCCCTCCGCCGAGGCTTCCTGCAAACCGCGCTGAATCTCCCTTGCGTCGAGCGGCCTGCGCAATTCGCGGATCGTCTGCTCTACGGCAGCCACGACTTCGATCATGGCGGTGTGGACGAAAACGATTTCGCGCTGCTGGCAAGTGAACAGGATTTCACTGCCGCCGGCGCGGAACCCCATCAAGACATCCTCTTTGCACAACTGATACAGCCCGTCGTCGCGGTCGATTGCATGGACATAGAACCCTTCCGACTCGAAACTTGCGACGAGCTTGTCTACAAGCATGGAGACCACCGCAGCCGAGGGGAAGCGGAAGGCGATCTGCCGGTCTTCGCTTGGCGGCGGCGGCCGGCGCACACCCGGCTCCGAGCCGCGAAAGGCCAGGATCATCAGCGGCGGCGCGGTGACCGCCGAAAGAAGCGTCACCGCTACGATGATGCCCAGAACCTCCTGGGTCAGCACGCCGGCGGCCAGCCCCGTGCCCGCCATCAACAGGGCGATTTCGCCGCGGGGCAGCATTCCCGCCCCAATGCGGAACCCGCCGCGAAGCGTGAATCCCGACAGCATCGGCGGCAACCCGCAACCCACAAGCTTCGTGACGGCCGCCACGGCGAAGAAGACGACGCCGAGCACCGCCATGCGCGGGCTGAGCAACTGCCGCACGTCGACGAGCATGCCCATGACCACGAAGAAGATGGGCACCAGCATGACTTGCAAAACGTACAGCCGTTCGACAATGACGTTCCGCAAGTCGGTTCGCGAGAGCGACAGGCCGGTAACGTATGCCCCGACAATCATGGCAAGTCCCGCCCCTTCAAACAGCCCCGACACGATCAGTGCCAGACCCAGCGCCATAACGGCAATGACCGTACGGCGACGGAAGAGCTTCAGCAAGCCGCCCACCCAGCGCGCCGCCATGAGTCCCAGCGCCGTCGCCGCAAGCGAGATGACAATCGCCTGCACGGCGATGCGCAGCACGATGGACCACTGGACGCCGTGCCCCGGATGTTCCGACGCTGCAATGACGCCAAGAGAAATGGCCAGCAATACGACGCCCAGCAGGTCGTCAATGACTGCGCCGGAGAGGATGGTGACGCCTTCGGGCGTATCGAGTTTGCGCTGTTCGGCAAGAGTTCGCGAAGAGATTCCTACCGAAGTCGCCGTGAAGATCACGCCCACCATCAGGCACAGGGGGTCCATGAAATGCAGTTCGCGCCCCACCAGTTGCGGCGCCAGGGCGACCGTCAGCAGGTTTCCACCGATGAAGGAAACCGCAACGCCGCCAATGCCGACCAACGCTCCGGCCACCGAATACCGCAGAAACAGCCGCAGGTCCGTTTCCAGCCCCACCATGAACAGCAAGACCACGGCCGCCAAGGCGCCCATGCCGTACAGCTCGGGGCTGACCGGGATGTTCGCCACGCCCACGCCAGCCGGCACGAAAAACAGGCCGCGTGGGAATCCCGGGATCGGCATGCCGCCCAGCAAATACGGGCTGATCAGCAGGCCGGCCGACAACTCGCCCAATACGGCCGGCAGCCGCAAGCGTTCAAAGACCAAGCCGCCCAGCCGCGCCATGAACAGCACCACGCCCAACTGAAGCACCAGCACCATCATGCGATGCGTCAGGCCAGGCGATGTTGCGGCCAACTCGCCGATCCCTTCCGCGGCATGCGCAGGCGCAATGCAGACCGTCCAGGCCAGCAGCGCCGGAAACCATGTCTTCAAAATGACCATTGTCGGGTGCGACACGGAGGTTCTTCTTCCCATGCGTTAGTTGATGATCGCCCCCTGCCAGAGTTCGTCGAGAAAGACGGACCAGGGAACGATGCGAACACCTTCGACGACGCGAGGTTCCGGCTCCATGCACACAAGCACGGCTGCCCGCGGTTTGTACGTTTCCTTAAAGCCGGCCAAGGCGCGCAGATCCCGGCTGTCGATCCGGCCGGCGCCCTTGACCTCGACGGCCACTTCGCCCGCTCCCAGGATGAAGTCCACTTCGAGACCCGATTTCGTTCGCCAGAAATGGACTTCGTAATTCAGTTCGGAGTAGGACGCGTAAGCCGTCAGTTCCATGAAAATGAGATGCTCCAGGGCTTTCCCGAACTGCTCCCCTCGCGTTGTCTGGATGGTGCGTCTTGTGACGGCACCGGCGACGCCGACGTCGAACAAATAGAACTTCGGCGTCTTGCTGATCACCTGTCGCTCCTGGCGTCTTTTGTATGGGGGCACCATTCGGCCCAGCAGGGTATCGCAGAGTATCTGATAGTACTCCTTGACCGTCTTGGAGTCGGCGCCGCAGTCGCGAGCGATATTGGCGTAGTTAGTCAACTCACCGTGCGAGTAGCCCATTGCCTCGAAGAACCGTGAGAACGCCGGCACATTCCGAGTGAGCCCTTCGTCGAAAACCTCTTCCTTGAGGTAGTCTCGCACGTAGGCGTCCAGCGACTTCCGATAGTGGGCGGACAGGTAGTGCGCGGGAATCAAGCCCCTGTTCAACGCTTGAAGCAGATTGAAATCATCGAGTTCGGCGGTTACCAGAGGGAACATCTCATAACGCCATGCGCGGCCTCCAAGAAGGTTGGCCTTTCCTCGTTTGAGCTTTCGGGCACTGGAACCGCACAGGATGAACCGTAGCCCCCGGTTCTCGATCAGCCAATGGACTTCATCGAGCAGTGCAGGTACCTTCTGCACCTCATCGATAATGATCGGCTTGGCCAATTGCTCGGGCGAGCATGCCAGAAGGCGTTCGCGCAGCAGCGCGGGACGCTGCAACAGATCCAGGGCCAGGTCCGTCTTCAGCAGATCAAAACAGAGACTCTCCGGCAGCCGCGAGTGGAGGTACGTGGACTTGCCGGTTTTGCGTGCCCCCCACAAGAAGGATGATTGACCTGCTGGCAGGTGCATTTTCAGGATGCGATCAATCATGACCATTGTGGAGCATGTTCCCGTTTAGTTCTACTAAAATGGAGTATACTCCGGAAATGTCATCCAGGGTACGGACCCTTCCCGGTTCGGGACTCCACCGGTATTTGGCCCTTGTGTTGGTCGATACCGAGGACGATTTCCACTGTGTTCAAACCGCCGCTGCGTCCGCTGCATCGCCGTTCCTCACTGCAGCCAGGAAGCCCCGGAAACTGGCGCTGCGCTGGATGGCTTGGACGCTCAACCTGCTGGCAATCTCTTCCGCAACAACGGCCGTGTATACGCGGTCTGCGAGCAGGTGCTTCAGGTGTTGCTTGGGATTCTTAATGCGATCCGGCTGAGAGGCATCAACGTGCCCCAGTCGCCCGAGGTATGCACGCAGGCCGGCGGAATCGGCGAAATACCACGCTTCGAGATGCCACTGGGCGTAGGCGAACTGAAGACTCGCCGTGATACCCGATCCGAGACGTTTGCCCAATTCCTGCCGAAACGGCCGTAGAACGTGGTCCGGGTCCTTTCCATCGACGTCCACGAGGACGACGAACTTGTCCGGCAGCGCATTCTCAGGCAGTTCAAACCACACGGCTTTGATGAGTTTCTCCGCCATTTCGACCGTCAGGGCCTTATTCCGATTCGGGCGTCGCACGTCGATGACCGTGATGTTCTCGTCGCGCAGATGCGCCAGAAGGTGTGGAAGTGAACGGCGTTCCGTTTCGCCGGAGGCAATGATCACAACGCGTTTGCTCATGCCGCTAGCCTCCGAACCCCTTCGTTTCGTAAAACTCGCCCAGCCCAAAGCCCGATGCTTCGAGAGCGCGCCGGATTCCGTTCGGATTGGACTCGCGGCTCACTTTGGTACCTTCCTGTGCGGTTCGTCGGACCGTGCATACGGCACCCGGCTCATTGAGAAAATCGAGCAACAGAGGCGAATGCGTGGTGATGAGAACCTGCACGCGATCGCGCACGTTCAGGAGGTGGTCGGCGAGCCCTGCAAGGGCAGTTGGGTGAACATAGTTCTCGGGCTCCTCGATGGCAACCAAGCGGTTGCCCGCCGCTTCAAACAATGCCGTCATGAGCGCAAGGATGCGGAGTGTACCGCTGGAGACGTTCGTCTGGTACACCGCATCCCGCAACCCTGGCTCCTCCTGGACGAAATAGTACGTCCCCTCGGTCTCCCTGGGTTCCAGTTTCGTCGGTAGGCCCAGAACGGATTGCGCGGCTGATACAATCTGTGAAAAAGCACTCTCGTCGGAATGTCTTAGGACAAACAGCCTTTCGGCCAGGTTGCGGCCATAGGCATCAAGCCGCCGTGCCTTGACACCTCGCCTGCCGCGCTGAAGCGAAAAGGGGTTCGGGTCGAAAAAGCCCCAATCCCTGACGAATTCGACGATGGGCCGTGCGGGAAAAGCGGCATCGGTAGACGCGCTGCAAACGGCGCAGTCGGTATCAAACAGCATCGCCAGTTCGACCCTATGCGTACCGGACAACCACCATCCTTTGCCGCCTTGGGCTTCGAGAACGACGTTGGGCGAGCCCGCTGCATGGGACTGCACGACCACCTCGTGAACCGAGAACTTGAACTTATGCCGAGTAAGTCGTACCGTCCATTCATACTTGCTTTCACCAGCTTCAAACCGAACTATGAGTTCTATGTCGCCGATTTCGTCGCCTTTCCACCCCAAATTGAGAATACCACCTCGCTGATCCACCGGCTCACGAAAATTGCGGAACTGGACGCCCTCGTGCAGAAAACGGAGTGCGTCGAGGATGGTGCTCTTTCCCGATGCGTTCGGCCCGATGAAGACATTCAGATCTTCAATCGAGATGGTCTCCTCGCGCAGGCTACGGTAACGCGACACCTTGAGGTCTACGAGCTTCATGTGGAGGATTCCTTCACGCAGTTACAGGAAGGTTGCCCAATTCCCCATCATTCCGGTCGCGATGATACTCCCGCTTCCCAGTTCCGTCAACACCCCAACCGGACAAGCTCGCCGAACCGCTTAAGCACCGCGGCGGCCGGCGACGGGTGGACGCAACCGGCCAGAAGTGCGTCGGCATCCTGGCCTTCTTTTTCCAGCACGGCGCGGAATGTGTCGATGTAGGCGGCAGTGATCTCGGCATCGAATCCCTGGAGAATCCAATCCTCGAAATCGCCCCGCCGCCGCGCGAGGGACTCCGTGGTCGAACCGGTCTTGATGATCGCAATTCGGCGCATTGATGCCGCCCGTAGCTCCGTAGCCCCGCAATCGCTGCTACCGGCTCAGCTCCTGGAACAGCGGCAAATGGCGGTAGTACACTTCGAGCATCAGCAAGTGCAGGGTGGTCACGTAAAGGCGGCCGCCGGCATGACCCCAACGGTCGGGCACGGGGCGAAGTGGATGCCAACTCCCGGCCAGAGGGCCGGTCTGTTCCTGGCCGGATTCCATTAGCGGTCGCAACCGGTCGTTCCATTGGGTCCAATAAGGCTCCTGCATCTGGAACATCGCCTGCGTCGCATAGTACCAGTAGTAGCAGTCGCGCAGAGGCTGCCTGCCCGTTCCTACCTCGGGCGGGTTTCGGCGCAGGAAGTCGGCGCCGGCAATGAGGCGGTCGTTGTCGCGGTTGCGTCCCAGGTAGATGCGCATGAGCATGGCCTCGGCGGTCATGGCCAGGTTCGGGTTCCGTCCGGCCCGCTGCTCCGGTAAATCGGCGGCGTACGGGTTATACACGTACTGGCCCTCGGATTGCGGCGCCTGCGCCAGATCAAGCCAGCCGTCGACCTTGGCAAGGACTTCCGACGGCACTTCGAGCCCCGCCATCTGAGCACTCTTCAGGGCCAGCAACTGCCAGCCGGACACGGACGTGTCCGTTTCGCGCGAACGCCCCTGCGAGTCGAGTTCGTATCGCCATCCACCGCGGGTTGGATGTTGGGTCTCGCAGATGAACCGGATGGCCAATTGCGCCGGCTCGCGGAGTTGCGGATCCTGCGTCATGCCGTAGGCTTCGCACAGGGCGATGGCCGCAATCCCGTGGCTGTAAAACCAAGCCGGCCGGCTGCCGCCGGTGAACAGGTCGCCATTGGGCTTCTGGTTGCGCACCATCCAGGCAAGTCCCTTGTCCACAATCGTGCGGTGCTTGTCGTCAAGGTGCGTGTAACCGGCGCCCAAATAGGCCAGCAAGGCCAGACCGGTTGCGGCCGTATCGGCCTGCATGGTACCTAACGCCGGGTCGGGCAAGGTAACGCCCGGCGGCAACTCGTGGAGGCTCCAGTGGCCGTCGGGGAACTGGATGCGAGCCAAGTAGTCCAGGCCCATCTCGACGGCCCGCTCCGTGCCTTCGGTTCCGCCGCGGGCTTGCGCGATTTCCGCCCGGCGTCCTTCCGTCCGATGCCGGAAGCCTTCGGTCGGTTCGTTTACGGTTCCGTCGATTGCCAGCTCACCGCCGCTACGTTCGACCACGAACCGGCTCGAGACGTCGTGGACGACCTCGCTTTCGCGGCTGGCCCGGCGGCTGGGAACGCCGACTTCCGGCGACGGATTGAAACTGAGACCGCCCGGCCCCGGCAGCGCTGCGATCTGAACCGGCAAGCCGCTTTCCCTTCGACTGGGCTCGCCGGCCAATGCCCCTTCGGTCAACTCAATGGCCAGACCGGCCTCGGCGCCTCCCACGGCAGCCGCCAACTCCGGCTCAATCTTCTCGGCCAACCCGCGAGGCAGACCCGGGGTGGTACTCTTCCGCAAGGGCGCGCCGCCCACGAGGGCGGCCAGCGCAGGGGCATCGTCCTGACCATCCGGCAACCTTCGCGGGCCGGGAGTTGTACCGGGGGTGGTCGAGGTGGGCCCCGGCTCGGTGGCCAACTCGGCACCGGGCGCTCGATCGCTCGGAAGGCCCGGCAAGCCCGGTGTACGCCGTTGCGAACCAACCTCGGCCGCCTGCAGCGCGGCCCCTGCCGGCGGATTGGGCTCGCCGGTACTTGCTGCAATCGGTGTACCTGCCGGCATCTCGGCAATCGCCTCGGCGATGGGCAACCGGCCGACCATGCGTTGCGGGCTGCCCACGGCGGCGACTTCGGCAGAGGCAAGCACGACCTCGCCTGAACCACGGCGGGCTAACTGAGTTGCATCCACTTCGGGCTGTGCGCCGTCCGTTGCGGGCATGCCGGCTGTGGTTGGGCTTCCTGCCGGTAGGCCGGCGGCGGCAGCGCGGGCAACGTTTGCGGGCGCGGCACTGTACGCCAATTCGCCCGACTGAGCAGCAGCCGCGCCGGCGGGCCCTGCCGAGGCCGTGTCCACTGCGGCGTCAACTTCGGTGATCGAAAGCGACGCCAGGGCCGTCGTGCGCCCCAGCGGTTCCGGCTGCCCCGCGATGGACGGAACCGGGGACGATTCGAGGCCCGATGCAAGCTGTCCGGCGAGAGCGACAATCTCTGCTGCATTCACAGCGAAGTCGGCGGAAGGGGCTGCCATGGAAGGATCGCCGGCGGGAACCTCAACGGCGGAGGTCCGTTGGACCGTCGCCACCTGCCCCGCCTCGAGCGTAGCGGGCGCCGCACTGTCCGCAGCCGTCATGCCGGCGCCGGGCCGCGGCGCTTGGTCCGAGGGTGCCACGGCCGAGGGTAAATCGATTCCGCTCGGCGCCCTGGTGAGCGTGGCGGCCACGTCTAGCCGCACGCCAGGAGCCCCCTCGCTCGCATTCAGGGCACTTGCTCTCCGCGCAACGGCAACCGGCGCCGCTTCGCCGTGATCGATCTGAGGCGCCGCCGCGCTGGTCATCGGCACGTTGCGCCGGCTCGCCGGCAACCCGGCAACCTGCTGCCGTGCGCCTTGCACACTGGCCTCAAGCGGCAAACCCTGCTTCCCGGCCGCCTCCGCAGCCGCCGTGCTTACGGGCATCGGTTCGGCCTGAATGTCGGCTGTAAGCTGCCGCCCCAGGGAAGCCCGCGCCGGGGCAGGCGCACCACCGCCTGCCAGCCTCTCCGGGGCGGATTCGTGCCGACTTACGCGCGCGATCTGCGCAGGCGCCGGAGCAGTCTCGCCCGCGCGGCCCGGCTGGCTCTCCGAGGCGATTGCCGAAAGCTCGGCAAGCGATGTTGGGGCCGCCCGAGCCATCCGGCGGCTCACGGCCGCTTCGGCCGGCGAAAGCGAACTCTCCGAAGGTGACGCAGCCTGGGCAACCGCACGACTTGGCTCCTGCGCAACCGGTTCCGCCGCGACTTCAGCCCGTTGGACGTGCCGCGTCGGACGCGGCTGCGGGCTCCGGGCCACCTCGGGCGCCAGATCGAGACGGCGGTGCTCCGGTGTCGCCTGCCCCGGTTCCGCGGCTGCCGCCAACGCCGGCTCCGCCGTCTGCTTGCCGGCAATCGGCCGGGACGGGTCGCTCTGGCGGCCGGCAGCCAACTCGGTTGCCGGGGCCAACTCCACCGACTGCGGCTGCGCGACAGCAGGAACCGGCTGAGGCGCCGCGGCCTCGGTCTGAGCCACCTCGGCCGGCTGCGTCAACTGCCGGGTTGGCGCAGGCGTTGTCGGCTGCCGGGGCGCCGGTTCCGACTCGCGGGCGCTGCGGGCCAACTGGGCTGCGTCAAACTGCCGTTCGGCCGAAGGTTCGTCGAACGTATGCCGCTCTTGCCGGGGTGCTCGCATTTCGCGGCGCTGGACGGCCGCAACCTGATCGACCAACGGCTGGTCCGGCCGTTCTCCGGGCGGCCGGATTTCGGGCTCCGGAATGGGTTCGTCGGGCAGCGGGCGCTGTTTCCACTCCTGCCGGCTCACCTGGCCGCCTGCTGCCGCCTCGGCGCGGCGCGGCGCAGAAAGCTCGGCACGGCGAAGATCCGCCGGACTCGGTTGCTGACGCTGCTGCTCAGCCGGCTCGACGTCGGGCTTCTCTTGAGTGGGCATCGGCCGCTCTGCCGTTTGAGGTTCCAGCGGCTCCGGCTCCGCATCGACAAGATCTTGGGTCTCGACCGGCTCTTCGAAACTCTGCCGCGTCTCGGGCTGGTCCGTCTGCTCCCAGTGGTAGTCGGGAACGGTTATCTGCTGGTAGACAACCTCCTCATGCCGGGCCCTCCGCAATTCCTCCTGGGCCAGCAGCCGCAAGTAGTGTTGGTGCAAGTAAAGCGCCAGCCAAAGGTGAAACAGCAAGCTGAGCAGCACGCAAAGCTGTACGCGGCGTATGACCTTCTGCTGCAAATAGGCCACCCCGCCAAACAACAGCCCCATGGTCAGCAACACGCCGAGCATGCGCACCCAGCCGTTGTAGAACACCCGCGGATCGTCGAAATCGCTGGTGGCCAATACGACGCCGGCGACAAAGGCGCCAAGGATCACCAACGCGACGTTGATGGGCCATTGCTGCTCGTCGAAGTCGACCGTGGAAACGGCCGCGACCTTGCGGATTTGCTGCTTCGTGGCCATGTTTCATCCTCGCGGGAAAAAGCAGGTGAACGGACGCGGCCTGGTAGGCGGCCGCGCAGCACGGCTCGCCGGCTCAGCCGGAAGGCCCCTCCTTCGTCGTTACCCGGTAGTCGCGTATCTTCGCGCGGTTGCAGGCATTCATCGCCGAGACCACGTAATCCCAACGGCAACGCCGGTCTGCCCGAATCACGACCGAGGCTCGGCCGGGACTGTTCACGTATGCCGCATTCAGAATGGGCTGCAATTCGTCGAGAGTGACTATCTTTCCCGTCACGTAATAGCGCCCTTCGTGGTCAATGTTGATGAACAGTTCTCGCGGCTTGCTCGTCAGCGGTTGGGCCTCGCTCGCCTCCGGCAGCAAGACGTCCATCTCGCGCTCTTCCTCGGCAAACCGCGTGGCGACGAGGAAGAAGATCAACAGCAAGAATACGATATCGATCAGCGGGGTCAGGCCGAGTTGGCTCAGTGCCGAACCGGTCTTGATTTTCGTGGTCGCCATCAGATTACCTCGGAGCTACTTGGGCGTTGTGGCGGCTGCTTTGGGTTCTTCAACCGGGGGCTCTTCGTCCGCCGCCGGCTCGCGCCGGGTACGCCCGGAACCATCTATCTCGCGGCTGACCCGCAGTTTCCCTTCGAAACGCTCCAACTGGGGCATCAAGCCGAGAAGCGTCTCGTCGAGTTCCAACAGCAGCCGCTGAATGCGCCCCTCGAACAAGTGGGCAAGCACGGCAGCGGGAATGGCCACGGCCAGCCCGGCAAACGTGGTTACCAGGGCGACGTAAATCCCATCGGCCAGGTGCTCCGCCTTGTTGGCGCCGGTAGGCAGGTGGGCGGTGACAAAAAACGCCTGGATCATCCCCCACACCGTTCCCAACAGGCCCATCAAGGGCGTGACGCCGGCCGAAAGGCCCAGCCAACGCACGTTCGCATAAAGGCGCGACGCCTCCCGGCTACTGGCGTCGGCCACGGCCTGCTCCAGTTCGGAGTGCGGCCGGCCAATCTTCAGCAACATGGCTTTGATGACCGACGCCGCAGCCGACGGATGCTGCTGGCAGAGCTTGTATGCTTTGCGAGGGTCCAAGCCGCCCTTCTGCGACGCCAAAGTACCCAGGCCACTGATCAGTTCGGGCGGCAGGACCTTGTGACGGCGCAGAGCCAGACCCCGCTCCACGCCAAAGGTGACTACCAGGAATGACATCAGCCCGATGGGAATCATCAGGAATCCGCCCCTGATGAGAAGGGTCAACAGGTTGATCTGTTCCTGTACCTGGGCGTCCTGGACCGCCGCGGCGGCCTCGGTGGCGGCGGCCTCGGCGTCGCGTTGCCGTTCGCCTTCGGCTAGCAGGCGGGCAGCCCTGGCCTCGGGCGTCTCGGCCTCGGCACTCGGACCACCCTGCGGCAAATCTTCTCCGGCCACCGGCCCGCCCTCCTGCTGGGCTCGTGCCGGCGCCGCGGTCAACATGGCTGCGGCCAGCAGCATGGCCGGGGCCAAAACCAATGGCAAGGTCCATTCACGGATCATCATGGGAACACTCTCGATGGTTGACGGAAGTCGGTGTAAACCTAGTTACTGTCCTCCCAGTTCCTTGAGTCGCTTCTTGGCAAGCGGTGCCTGTTCCGATTCGGGGAAGTTCTTGAGCAACTCCTGATACTGCTGGATCGCCTGCGGTTTAAGGTCGAGAACCTCGAAGCATCGCGCGGCCTCGTAGGTGGCGTAGGCTTGCCATTTCGGGTATCCGTAGCCGGAAATCACCTTGAAGAAGCTCACGATGGCCTCGCGGTGCTCCTTCCCCTCGAACTGGATCTCGCCGATCATGAACTGCGCCCGGGCAGCCGCCTCGCGGTCGGTCATCGCAATCACCTGCTGGTACGCGGCGACGGCATCGTCGGCGCGGCCGAGGTTCTGCAGCGTCCACCCTTTTTCGTACAGCGCCTCGGGCAGGTGGGGCGAGTCGGCAAACTCGTCGATGAGCTTGTTGAGCAGGCTGAGCGCCTTCTCCCACTGCTTCAACTGTACCGCCGACTGGCCGGCGTGCAGGAGCGTCAGGGCTTTGAACTCCTTGGTCGATGGGGTCTCTACGGCGTCGTAGGCGGCCAGGGCTTCTTCGTATTTACCCTGACCGAAGAGGACCTCCGCTTCCATGAACGCCGCGTCGGCCGCCAGCGGCCCCTGCGGCCACGTCGCCCGCTGGTAGGCAAAGGTCTTCCGTGCGTCCTCGAGCTTATCCAAGCGGAAGTATGCCCATCCGAGCTTGTGTGCGGCCTTCTCGCCGAGCGCCGCGTCCTTGGCAGCCGCCATCGACGCGTTGTACGCCGTCGCGGCCGCCGCAAATTCTCCGCCGCGGTATTTTTGCTCGCCCACGTGGTAATGGGCCTCGCAACCCAACACGCTGTCGGGGAAGCGACCGACCAGTTGCGCGAAGACCTCGGCGGCCTCGGCCTCCTTCCCCTGCGATTTCACCGCCCACGCCAACTCGTACAGCACCTTATCGCCGTTGCCGTAATCGGGGTCGTCCTTCAGAAGCGAGCGGAAGGTGGCTTCAGCCTCCGGATATTGCTTCAGCCCTGCCTGGCAAAGCCCCAAGACATAGCGAGCGTCGGACTTTTCGGCCGGCGAGGGCTCAGCGGCCAGCAGAGCCTGCACATCTTCGACCGCCGGCGCGAACTTGCCCTGTTGCTGCCGTGCCATGCCGCGCGCATAGCGGGCACGCGGCACGAGGTTGTCGTTGGGAAATTCTTCGACCAGTCGGCCGAGAGCCTTCTCTGCCGCTTCATACTCGTTCCGGCTCAGCAGGGACCACCCCAGGCCGTACATGGCGTTAGGCCGCAACGGGCTGTCGGCGTGGTTGTCCAGAACCTTCTGGTATTGCGCCGCGGCCGTCTCGAAGTCGCCCATTGCATAACTGTATTCGGCCAGACGATAGTGTGCCTGGTCCAGCAGGCGGCTCTCGGGGAACTCGGCAATCAGCCTGCTTACCGTGGTCGCCGCCTGCTGCCGGTTACCCGATCGGTTGTATGCATGGGCCAGGACGAGCAGCGTATCGTCAGCCTGCCGCCACTTGGCGTCGGCCTTCAACGCGGCCTCGAGCGCCTCGATGGCCGGCCCGAACTGCCCAAGTTCGGCATGGCTGCTGCCAATCAAATACTGCGCCTCGGCAACCGTCGCGGGCAGCTTCAGGTCCTTGAGAATGGGCGTCAGCGCATCGATGGTTTCCTGGGACTTCTTTTGCAGGTGCAAGGCCAAGCCGCGGCGGACCTTCCACACCTCGGCGTCCGGATGGTTTGGGTTCTGCTTCAGGGCCCGGGCGAAGAACTGTTCCGCTTCCGCATGCTGCTTCAACTGCAGCGCGCTCTCGGCCGCGACGTGGCATACGTCGACCACCAAGTCGTCCTCGGGATGCTTCGCAAGGAACTCGCCTGCGTGCTTGTGCGCAGCCGGGTAATCCGCCTGCCCCAAGGCAGCGAAAGCCGCCATGTACAACGCCTGTGGGGCCGCCGGGTCGTCGGGATACTTCTCGGCAACGGCCGCGTAAAGCCCGACCGATTCGCCGCGCCGCCCGGGGATTTCGTACCTGGCGTCGGCCTGGTCCATCAGAAGCTGCGGGAGGAACGGGCTCTCGGTCGCCTTGGGCAGGACGACCTCGACGACCGCCAAAGCCTCGGCCGGCTTGTTCTCTCTGAGCAATGCCCGCGCGGTCCAGTGCGCAGCTTCCGCGGCGGCGGAACCGCCGCCTTCGGCAACCGGACGGAGGACCGCCTGGGCCTTCTCGAACTCGCCAGCCAGGTAGTAACACTTGCCGCCTTCGAGTCTGGCCGCCTCGGCGAACTGCGATTGAGGGAATTTTGCAGGCACGGTGTCGTACAGCGCCGCGGCCTCCGAGTACTTCTTCTGCATGGCCAGCGCCGCTGCCTGACGCATCGTGGCGTGGTCGGCCAGCGAAAATCCTTCCCGGCCCGCCGCCACGGCAAGCCACTGAGCGGCCGGGCCATATTGCTTCTGCATGAACAGCACTTCCCCGCGCCGCATGATGACCTCGGTGCGCAACGCGTGATCCTTGAACTTTTCGAGGAAGGCATCGTACGTCTTGCCGGCCTCGGCCGGCTGGTTCAGTTCCTCCTGGGTCACCCCGAGAGCGTACATCGCGTCGGGCACCAGATCGCTGTCCGGGTGCTTCTCAATGAGTCGGGCGTACATTTCGGCGGCTGGCTGCCTCTTCCCCCGGGCGTAGAGGCACTCGCCGCGGTAGAAGACCGCCTGGGCTGCATGGCGGCTTTCGGGGAACTTCTCGAGCAATTGTTCGAACGAGGCCGCGGCCGCGTCGTACATCTCCGCTTTCCCCTGCTGGCCCAGGGTGTACTGAGCCACCCCGCGGTAGAAATGCGCTGCTTCCAGCATGTCGGAGTCGGGATAGGTCTTGATCACGGTGTCGAATGATTGCACCGCCTGCTCGAACTTCTCCGTCTTCAGGTAGCACACGCCCAAGTGCAAATGCGCATTCGGCAAACGCGGATGAGCCTGGTTCGCTTCGATGAACTTCACCCACTCGGCGGCTGCCAGATCGAACACCCCCCGGTTCTGCAGGGCGACGGCGGCAGCGTACTGGCGAGTCGCGGCGTCGCTTTTCGTTTCCGCCGGGAACGCCGTTTGGACCCAAAGGGTCAAGAGGAACGCAGACAAGACGAGGCAAGCGCGCAGGCCAAAGATTGACTTCATTGCGAGGACCTTAATCGGGGGTTGGTTGCTCCGTGGCGGGGCCGGGCAACGGCCGGTGGGCAGGGAAAGGCAAAGCAGCCTGCCAACCCTGGATGTACCGAACGCAAACGCTTGGCACACCGGCGATACCCGGGTTTCAGCAGATCACCTGGCAAGGAGGGCATCCCGCGGCGGCCTGCCCTTGATAGCCGACGCAACCCTCATCTACTATCCATGATAACAGGTTAGTATGGCCCGGGCACCCCCCTGACACGATATTCCGGTGTTTGGGGCGCACCACAGTATCGGTTGAACCACACCATGATTATTGCATCCGATGCTTCCTGACGCAAGAAAAACCCTAGTAAAAAGACACCCCTCCGGTGATGTGTCGTTCTGAGGCGTCTTGGACTTAGGCGTCCCTTCTGTTATTCTTTGGCGAGCAGCGATTCTCCGAGACGCCGAAATCCGAGTCTCGGAGAGACTCGGCTACGAGGCCGTCGGTAACACTGTTTCTGACGTTCACTTTTCAACGCTATCCAGACACGGCCAGCCAGATTACGGAAAAACGCGTGAAAAACTGCTTGGTTACCGGCGGAGCCGGCTTCATTGGAAGCCACCTTGTCGAGGCGCTGCTCCGCCGGGGAGACAGAGTTACGGTCATCGACGACGAATCGACCGGCTCCTTTGACAACTTGGCCGCCGTGAAGGATCATCCCCGCTTCGCTTACCGGCGAGGGACGGTAGCCGACCCCGAGTTGCTCCGATCGGAAGTGGCTGAGGCCGACGAGGTATACCACTTGGCCGCCGCGGTTGGAGTGGCCCTCATTGCCAGAAGCGCCATTCGCACCATCGAAACGAACATCGACCCCACCCAGCGCCTGCTGGTTGAGTTGGCCCGCGTCCACGCCGCGGGGCGCCCGGTCAAGCTCTTTCTGGCAAGCACGAGCGAAGTCTACGGCAAGAACCCCAAACCGGTGTGGACCGAGGACGACGACCTCGTACTCGGTGCCACCATTCGACCCCGTTGGTCCTATGGTGCGTCGAAAGCTATCGACGAGTTCCTCGCGCTGGCCTACTGGCAGGAGCGCGGGCTTCCAGTCGTTGTCGGCCGGCTGTTCAACGTCGTTGGGCCGCGTCAGACCGGCGCGTACGGTATGGTATTGCCGCGATTTGTCGATGCTGCCCTGGCAGCGCGACCGCTCGTGGTCCACGACGACGGGCAGCAGCAGCGCAGTTTTGCCCACGTGGCCGAGGTCGTCGAGGCGATTCTGCGCCTGATGGACTGCGAAGCGGCGGTCGGACGCATTTTCAATATCGGCAGCGACCAGCCGGTGACCATCCTCGAACTGGCCCGGCGCGTCATCCGGCAGGTCGATCCGCAACTGAAGATCGAGTTCCAGAGTTACGCGGAAGCCTACGGCAAGCACTTCGAAGACTGCCGCCATCGCGTGCCGGACCTCACCCGGCTCCGCGAGGCGATCGGGTTTGCGCCCCAAGGCGATTTGGATGCCACCATCGACGAAATCGTGGCATGGCGGCGCGGGATGTCCCGGTTCGAGGATCTCCCCCAAGGCTAGCGCCGCTTCCGCCCGGCCAGCAGAAGCATTCCCAACGCCCCCAGCGCGATCAGAACGGCACTGCTCGGCTCAGGCACTTCGTAGATCGAGAACAGGTCGACACGCTGGGCCCCAACGGCTTCGGGCGTGTATAAACCAAACCCCGTCACGGCAACACCGGCAGGCAGCGGCACTTGGCCCGACACAAGCTCCAGGCTGCTGCCGGGCACGAAATCGATGACCTGCCAGGTCGCCTCGTCACGCAACAATCGGTTCAAATACCATGCCTGGGGCTGCCCGTTGGTGTAGATTTCCAGCGCCGTCTGGTTGGTGAACTCATCCATTGAGGCAAACCACACGTCGTCGCCCGTATTGCCCGGCGTCCCGCCCACGTCAAGCCGCAACGCCACCCGGAACCGATCGGTGTCGAGTTCATTTCGTTGATACCAACTCACCAGGTGGATATCGTCCACGTTGGGGATGGCGTGCTCTTGGGTCCAATAGAGATAATCGCGTCCGGCGCCGACGGCGTTACGGTAGATGTAACCCGGAAGCAACTCACTCTTGGTCGGAAAGCTGTTGACCGGCTCGAGCGGCGGGGCGCCTTCCTCGCGGGCGAGTTCCGTGGTGCCGCTGAGGAGACCATTGTCGTAATGTGCCTGCCAGCCCTCAGCCGGAAGGATTCGGTTGACGTAATCATCGCCCGGATTGCGATGCGGAAACACCTCGCGGTAAAGCGCCCTCCCACCCGTCGATTCCAGGTAGGCATCGACGCCATTTTGTGCGATATACCCGATGGCGTTCGCCGTGAGCGCATTGCCGAACACGGCCAAGTCGTCAAAGATCGCGCGCGCAGCTACGTTTCCAGCCCCCCCGGCCCGGCCGATCTCGAAATCCTTGCCCGGGCTGGTCGCCGTGCTCTGGCCCGATGGATACGTTACCGTGCCGACGACCTGCCCGTTTTGGTAAGCGGTGAGCTTGCGTTCCCCGAGGGGGGCCTGTACCAAGGCATAGTGATGAAACCCGGTGGTGTCGGTTGTTGCCCACGTTCCGTTGTTGTCAGTCGTGCCCCCTGCCCCAAGGAACGGTTTGCCGTCTTGCGAGCCCAGATAGAAACGGTTGTCCGTTGGCGCTTCATTTCCCACCCACACCTGCTGGGTGGTGTAGTTATTGACCTTGGCGAAGAAGACGACCGACTTCGGGCCACCGGAGAGACTGATGGTGGTGTCGATGTGGCCCTTGCCGCCCGAAAGGTCGAGGGCATCGCCATACACACCCGTCACGAAGCTGGCGGGTGAGCCGCCTTCGGTGTCAAACGCCGCGCCCGGGTTCTGCCCCGAGGCGTCGGTTACGTCGCCGTCGAGCCTCCAATAGCCCAACAGACTGGCGCTGGCCGGCTCGACTTCTGGACCGAGCAACAACGCCCAAGCCGTCACGGCAAGGACGCCCACGGACGTTACACGATACGCCCGCCGCCTCCGTCGGCGGGGCCACGCCAGTGAGGCGCCGCCGAGCAGAAGCAATAGAGACGTCGATGGTTCGGGTATGGCGTGAATGCTGCTGTAGTAAAGCCACTTGATCTGATCGCCAGAAAGCACCGAGTTCCAAATGGCCACCTCGTCAAGGAGGCCGTGATAATAACTTGCGTCACTCGATCGCCTTCCGGCGTTGAGGTTCAAGGGACTGTCGAACAGAGTCTCGATATCGGGATTGTAAACCTTATCCAGAGTGCCGGCTGCCACGGTTAGCTCCACACCGTCGAGATAGAGCCTGGCGTCATTGTCGGCGAATGTGAAGGCTGCGTGGCGCCACTGGTTCGGGGAAAGAGCACCGGTGGAGTAATAGTCTTTTGTAGACGAACTGCCGTGGTTTCCGTCCTTGGAAAGGAGCAAGCGGAGTTTATTGCCACTGGTGATAACCGCCCAGGATCGCTCACCATTACCGCCGTACTTACCGAGCATGAACTTGTCGCCGGAAAGCGTTGCGGAGTTGAACCAGAAGGAGACCGTGATGGCGTCGGTGATTTGCAGCCCGGGGTTGTTGCCGAAATCGACGTACTGGTTGCCCGAA
Source organism: Thermoguttaceae bacterium (assembly GCA_034005525.1). Taxonomy (GTDB): domain Bacteria; phylum Planctomycetota; class Planctomycetia; order Pirellulales; family Thermoguttaceae; genus PWXP01. The sequence goes on from JAVEUP010000004.1 coordinate 48,380, forward strand.
TCGAACTTGATGTATTCATTGCCGGCGTAGCTCAGCGGCGGAACGGGCGAGGTGCTGTTGAAGGTGGGGAGCACTTCGGGGCTGCCATAGCCGTGCAGCGTTCCGTCGATCCCGCCCAATTGCGTCTTGGCATTGCCGTCGAAAAGCCACGAGAATTTGGGCATCGGCGGCGTGGCCGCCATGTAGGCCGACACGCTGCCAAAACTGTGAATGGCGGCCATTTCGGTCGGCAGCAACATGCGGTTGAACAGGGCGACGTCGTCGATAACTGCCCGGGCATAATAGGTGCCTCCACCACCTCCGGCCCGCCCGATGGCGAATGGTATCCCCGAACTGCTTGCCGTCGAACCGCCGTAATTGAGCGTGTGGATGGGCGTGGCTCCGCCATCCTGGTACATGCTCACCGTTCCGCCGTTGCCCGTGTCGGTCACGGCGTACATGTGCCACTGGCCGTCGTTGGGAGCGGTCCCGGCAAAGCTCCCACCGGCCTGGTTGTTATTCCCGGCGCCGAGCCAGGGCCGCAAATTGCCGGTGCCGGAGTCGCGGTTGTGGCCACCATAGAACCGGTTGCCGGTCGGCCCCTCGTTTCCGGCCCAAAGCGCGTGCCCTGCGCTGTAGGTCGAGTTGACCCAAAGGACCATGGTTTTCGGGCCGTCGCCGAGGTAGGCCGGCGTCTGAACGTAGTTGCTCCCTACGGATGCCAAATCCAGGGCCTGACGGCCGCCCACGGTGACAAACACTGGAGTACCGCCGGCATATGTACCATCCAAGCCGGGGCCGGGCAGCCCTTGAATCGCCGGAGCGGAATCGGCCAAATTGCCATCCAGTTCCCAGTACCCAAACAAATCGTCAGGCAGGATAGCGCTGGCATGTGCCACGGCTCCTGGGAACAGCACACCGACAACTACCACAAGGATTAAGGAAGCGAAGCATTTCATGACAAGTTCTCCCGGAGAGAATACGTCCACCCGCCGATCGTGCCCCGATGCAATCCAACGGACGGGCCGATGTTCCATTACCACGATTCCGTCCCTAGTCTACACAAACGGCACGGATTCTTCAAGCAGTCAGTCGCGACCTCTGCCTGCCAAGCCTACGGAAACACCTCGACCTTCCCAAGGAAGATTCCCATCTACAGCTATGCGTTGTGGACCCAGTTGAAGGCGATCTCGGGCTCAGGGTAGCGGCTGTCGGGGCCCTGGCAGTCGGCGCCGCCCCACGCGCCGACCCGAGTGATCAGGTTGCCTGCGGTGTCGAACACTTTCACGTAGGAAAGCTGGCAGTCGGTGGCGAAGACGCGGTCGGCCTCGCCGATGGCGACACACGCGGTGGGCACCGGGCAGGCGTAGCCGCCGCCCATCACCGGCGAAATGGTCGAGAAACCCCTGGGGGTAGAGAAACCCCTGGGGGTAGAGAAACCCCTGGGGTCAGAGCGCACCTTGTCATTAGCGCGAAGGGAAACCCCTGGGGGCAGAGCGCACCTTGTCATTAGCGCGAAGTGGCTAATGACAAAGTGCGCTCTGACCCCGACGGTATGGACCCCGACGGTACGTACAGCATCAATGGATGGGAGCACGCGACTGTCACGAGAGATGAAAGCGATGGATAAGAGAGTGGCCAGACGCCTCGCGAATCCCTAATCCCGTTCTGCCGCCATCGTCACCTTGGCACTTGCGGTGCAGGGCAACCAGGAGCATGCACTCCTCACTGGTGGGGCGGAGCGGGCGCTGATGCGGATCTTGCCGAAACAGCCTGCTCCAACACGCCCACTCGATTCTCCAACGACGAGAGCCGTTCGACCATTTGCGGCGACTCAGAGTACGTCGTTCCGCCCAGACTAAGGCAGCCCGACATTGCCAAGAAGGCGGTTCCCAACATGGCCATGGCCATCAGACGGCCGTATCGCATAAAGCACCTGATTCTGGGGAATAAGAGGTGGCCGAGTTCCCTGCCGAGGGCGTCAATAAATACCAAGTCTCTTACGTTTCGTCAACCCGAATCGCAAATGGAATCGTCTTGCCTCGTATGTGCAACTGCCGGTCCTATGGCTCGATCGCCGCAACCGCAAACGCCAAATGACCCGGGAGCAGTCCGCTCGGCTGGAGCAGCATTACCCGCCTCCCTTGTCGAAGATCTACCACCGGGGAACCACGTGAACCTATCGCACGGTCACATCGGATACTCCCGATCGGTCACGATGCCCGGCATGGGCACGGGATAGCGGCCGTCTTTCATCTGCACCGGGGCGGGCGAGTCCATCGTCCACCCGTCGAGCCCCGGAGCGTACTCGTCGGGGCTGTTGAGCATGGCGTCGAGGGTGATTTCCGTGGCCGTATGGGCCGCCTTGCGACCCAGCGAGCCGACCACGCTGGCCATCACGCCGTCCTCGACCTCGCTGAACGGCTGGTCCTCGCGAATCGCACCGACCAGCGCGCTCCAGTGGTTCTGGTAGGGGCTGATCTCGGCGGGAGGAACGTCCGACTGCCAAAGCTGCTTCGCGCCGTCGAAGGTGTGGCCCTCGTACGTGCTCGAAGGTCCTCCGCAGTCGTTCACGCGCGCCGCAATCGCGCAGCCCTTCGTGCCGTGCAGTTGGCTGGAAAAATTGAAGTGGGCGCCCGGCATGCACCGTCCGTTGAAGAAGAGCTTCGCCCCGTCGGCGAAGGTGTACTCGACGGCGTAGGAGTCGAAGTTCTGATCGACCCACTTCCCGCGGTAGTGGCGCCCGCCAAGCCCGTGGGCCGTCACCGGCCAGGCCCCTTTCAGCCAGCAGCAGTGGTCGATGATGTGGATGTAGAAGTCGTTGTACACGCCGCCGCTGGCCCAGAGGAACGAGTGGAAGCGTTGGATTTGCCAGAGCAGTTCGCTGGGAGTGCCGGGCCAAGGCTCCGAGAAGGCCGAGCCGCCCGGCCCGTGCATGCGATAGCCGCGCATCAGCAGGATGTCGCCCAGTTCGCCGTCGCGCACGCGCTGGTGGAGCTGCTGCAGGTTGCGGGCGTGGCGCGACATCAGCCCGACGCCCACCTTGAGGTTCTTCGCCGCCGCCTGCTTGCCCAGTTCGAGCATCCGGCGGGAAGTGGGGCCGTCGGCCGTGACCGGCTTTTCCATGAACATGTGGACCCCCTTCTCGACGGCATAGGCAAAGTGCGCCCAGCGGAAGGCCGGCGGAGTGGTGCAGATGGCGATGTCGCCGGGGTTCAGGCAGTCGATGGCCTTCTTGTAGGCGTCGAACCCGACAAACTGCCGGTCCTCGGGCACGTCGATCTGCTTTTCGTAGCCCGCGTGGGCGAGGCGGTCGTAGCGGGCCTCGACGGCTCGGTTCAGTCCTCGCAGGCTCGCCTCGATGCGGTGGGGGAACACGTCGGCCGCGGCCACCAGCTTTATCGGCCCCTGCTCGACGGCCAGGGCGTTGGCCGCCGCGCCGGTGCCGCGGAAGCCGCAGCCGATCAGCGCTACTTGCAGAGTGTTGTTCTCGGCGGCGTGGACGTGCGGCACGGCGCCCGCCGTGGCGGCCGCGGCCGCCGCAATGCGGCCGGAATGCTTGAGGAACTGGCGACGCGAGGAGAGGTTTCGATCGGTGTTCTTCATGGGGGATCCCGGGAACTGGGTTGACACAGAATAGGCTACCACCGATTTCCTGCGTGTGCAATCGTGCCTGCGGCAGCCAAACGCGTTGGATCCGCCCCCGGGCAGTCTTCTGGTTGCTCTTCACAAGCTCCCTTCCCCCGGGGCGTTTCGACCGTAGGGCACAAGCACTCTTAAGCGTGAACTCCAATAGCCGGGAGCCAGCCGCCGATTTCGGTCTACTTCTTCGTTCCTTTCAGCATTTCCACCATAGCCCGGCCCATCGCCTCGCCGACGTCCATGTAGGTCTCGGCGTGGCCGCCGTAGTGGCTGTTGGAAGCGCCGCCCTTGCTCAGGCGATGCGTGTACACGGTGGCCACATTGCCCGCGAACTCCAGATACTTTCCGCTTCGGCCGTCGGCCGCGAGCATGGCGTCGAGGATCATCCCTTCGTTGCCTTCGGCGCCTTTCTCGGTCTGGCCGAGCGTGGCAAGGACGAACTTCGCGTTTGGGGCGCCGAAGTCCTTGCGGAGCTGCTTGATCAATTGGACGAGGTTCTGCTCGTAGCGGCCGGCGTGGGCAGCGTTGTAGCGGTCCTTGTCGCCCTGCCACCAGAAGAAGCCCGCCACCTCGTACTCCGTTGCGCCGGGGTAGTACTCCTCGAGGTTTTTTAGCACCGTCTTGGCGTTGCGCACGTCGCCGTCGTACTGCATGCCGGCGTACCAGCCGATCGGCTCCGGCTCTGTGCCCTTTTCCCATTTGTCCGGCGAATCCTTGTAGCCGGCGTACACTATGGTCTTGCCGTCAATACAGTCGCGCCTCGGCAGATTGTCTTCATTGTCGTACTCCCTCAGTTTGTTACGAAACGGGGGTAAAGGTTTGCCTTGCCGAATGCCTCCGACTTTCGCGTCTTGATGGGCTTCATGCGGTCGTAGTTGGCCGAGGGTGCGTGGTTGTCCGTGTACACGGAAGCGGGTAACGTGGGCGGGCGTTCAAAACGATCCCATGTCGAAGGACATGGAATGCTCGACCCAAACGGCCCCGGTCAGGCGGCCGCGCCGGGACTCGCCCCATTCCACTTCGCCGCAGGCTCCAGCGAGGTGTGGACACCTTCCGTAATGATAATCGACAATCTCTGCGATATTGCGCAAAAGTTACGCAGATATACGCAAAACTTGCTGCGTCCCCACAAATCCCGCCAGTGCCGCCCCCGTGTTCGGGCGGGCATCTCCACGGGCGCGCACCTTTCGCGCGAAGCAACCGAACGACCGTTCCGGCCAAGAGTACTCGGCCAGGAGGCGAATTCCATTCCGTTCCGCCGCGAGAAATGGAGCGTCCTGGCGGGCGGCACTCGCGTGCCTGCCATCGTCATCTGGCCGGGGTCATTCCGGCGGGCCGGCAGAGCGGGGTCCTGAACCTGTGCGTCGCGCTGGGCGTCGACATGACGATCGAGGACAGTTGGGGCGGCGGCATCGCCACCGGGGCCATCGCGCACGTGGCCCGCAGCACGCCCCCGCCCGAGAACCTGCGGAGTGGCTCGGCGCCTGTATCGCCTCCGCGCCGGCTGCGCCGCGCTGCGGCGCCGGTCGCCTTGGCTTACTGAACTATACGAACCATGGCGTCGCCCATCGACTTGCCGATCAGGTAGAACGTCTCCCAGTTCCGCAGCCAGTGGAACCCCTGTCTCGACGGCGACTCCTCCTGCAAACGCTGGAAGCCGCGGGTTTCGACGCCGGCGACCGTGCCGGCGAACTCGGGGTGCTTCTTCGGGTCGGCGACGGCGAGCTGGGCGTCCATCAGCTTTTCGACCCGCGCCTTGTACGAGGCCTGCGGCGGGATGTCCCACCCGCCCATGCCGGTGTTGGCGATGACGAATGGCAGCTTCGCGACGCCCAGGTTCTTGCGGATATCCTTGATGAAGCAGACCAGATTCGCCTCGTACGCATCGACGGCTTGCGCATTGATGCGGTCGTTCCAACCCTGGTGCCACCCGAACCCGACGATTTCGTATCCCTTGCCCTCGTCGCTCGGATAGTACTTCTTCAGGTTGCCGGTGATCTCCCGAACGTGCCGGAGGATTTCGGCGTACTGGAAGCCCATGTCGCCGTCTTTCTCCGGCGTGGGATACTCCGCCGCACTGGGGGGGAGAAAGTTGTGGGCGAGCGACCGGCCGCCCCACGCCGACTTGATGATCAGCACGGGGTCTTCGTAGTAATCGCCCACGGCGAAGCCGAAGCCGTACTCGGGCCCGATATGGCCCCCACTTGCCCCGTAGCCCGTGGTGAGCCATCCCATTCGCTCCTTGCCTCCTTGGGAGATATCGACGATCCAGACATCGTCGCGCACGACGTGGTTGCCGTCCTCGTCGACCAGGCGGCCGTAGGCTTCCGGGTTGCTTTTAACGTAGGTTTCCATCGTGCCGGGGTTGCCCGCAAGCTGGCCGAACCCGACCATGTTCGACTGGCCGGAAAGAATGAAGATTTTCAGCTTGCCGTTGGCCGGTTGGGTTTGAGCTTGGGCGTGCGAGCCGAGGGGCACGGCCAGCAACACGAGGAGCACGAGCTTGTGGAACGCGGGTCGTTGTTTCACGGCTGGTCCTTTCGATCAGGGGTCATGTTGTTCGCGTGAGGCCCTTATTCAGGGCAAGGTACCTTTCATGCCCGGGCGCTTCCTCTCCTGGCGTCGGCGCACGCTAACAAGTATACTTGGATTCAGCGGCGGATGTGCGCAAATATTGTGCCGATATGCGCATTTCTCTCGGAGAAATCCGCTCTCACCCAAGAGCGTGTGGTCGAGGTGTTGCCGGCAACCGGCACGCTGAAGCGTGAACTCCAACAGGGGGCCCATGATGGTTGCTGCAGCGCTGTTCTTCCACCCCGGGGAACTGAAACCATGCCCGACCTACGACGCGTAGCCGTGCCGATGGGGATCGACCAGCCGTACAAGCGGCACGTGGCGATCTTCGCCGGCATCCACGATTATGCCGAACAGCACGCGAACTGGCACCTGATCATCGACGAGTGGGCCGACCACACGCTGCCCGCCGGCGCGGATAGACCCTCGCCCTACGACGGCATCGTGGGGCGCATTACGCCCCTGGGCGCCCGCCGGGCGAAGCGGCTCGGCGTGCCGGTGGTCAACGTCCATTTCAGTTCCCACGCCCGCGGGCTGCCCGGCGTCCATCCCGACTATGCCGCGTGCGGCCGGCTGCGGGTCGAACACCTGCTGGCCCGCGGGTTCCGAAACTTCGCCGTTCAGGTTGACCAAGGAGACCGGGCCTCGCTGCTCGAAGGCAAGGCGTTCGAAAGTGCGGTTCGCGAGGCCGGCTGCGAGACCTTTGCCGAGGTGGTCTTGGACTTATCTGGAAAGAGAGCCAGGGCAGCCAGGTGACGTCCAGGGACTGGCGCAGCGCGATGCGAAAGGTCGATCGGTGGATGGACCGCTGGGTACTGCCGGTCGGCCTGTATGTACACGGCCTGGACGTCGCGCGTGTGGTCATCGAGAAATGCCGGGAGCGAGGCTGGCGCATTCCCGAGTCGGTGGCCATGGTGGCCGGATGGAACGAGGAGGCGGCGTGCAGCCGGCCCAACCCGAGCATCAGCAGTCTCGAACTGCCCTACGAGCAGGTCGGGTACGAGGCCGCCCGGTTGCTCGACCGGCTGATGGACGAAAAGGCGAACCACCGGCGGCGGCGACAGGCGGTCGCTTGGAGCCCCAAGCCGACCACGATCCTCCTGCCGCCTGTCGGCATCGTGGCGCGGCGTTCGACCGATTTCTACGCGGTCGACGACGACCTGGTCCGCGACGCGATGCGGTACATCGACACGAACCTCGCCAAGCGGCTGAACGTTGGCATGGTGGCCGACGCCTTGGCCGTTTCCAGGCGGAACCTGGAAACCCGCTTTCGCACGAAGCTGAACCGGACGATCGCCGCGGAGATTCAGCGGCTGCGAATCGAGCGGACCAAGCGCGAGCTTACCGGAACGGACAGGACGATCCATCAGATCGCCGTGGTCGTCGGCTTCGCCAGCCCCCGAACCCTGCACGACGCCTTCCGTGCGGCGGTCGGCTGCACACCGGCTGAGTTCCGCAAGCGGGGTCTGAAACACTGAGCAAGCGGCGCGGCGTCCTCTACGTAGCCCTTTTCGGCCAGCCACTTCACGAGTTTCTTCCCTACCGTGCCGCCCGCCACCTTGCGCGGCATAAACCAGCCAACGAACTCGGAACTCCCGCCCTGGCCGAGGATGCCAAACCTTTGGGGTCAGAGCGCACTTTGTCATTAGCGCGAAGTGGCTAATGACAAAGTGCGCTCTGACCCCTGGTCTACGCTGACCCCTGGTCTACGAGGGACGGTGCATTCCGCGGTGCTCCGGCCGTTGACAGCCGAGCGCGCTTCGTGCGATACTGCCAGTGTGACGGTTGGCGCACTTTCTCCTCCTGGGGGCGAAGGGAGGCTGGCGATGGAAAAGGATGCACGGCGCGGTGGCGAGCCGGAACACTCTTCCGACGAGCGGCGAGTCCCTGTCGGCAGACAAGTCGATGCCGGCCTTCCGCCGGAACCGAGGGCCGAGCCGCCCGTCGGCGCTGCCTCTTCGCACGCGTGGGTCGCGTGGATCGTGGTTCTTGCGATGCTTGGCGTCCCGCTTGTCCTCTTGAGTCCCGCCGTGCTGAGCCAACGCGAAGCCGCCCGCCGAGCACGATGCATTAGCAACCTCAAGCAGATTGGCCTCGCGAGCTATTACTACTACGATAGATTCCAAGAATTCCCGGCAAGCCGGTGGGACCGCACGAACGGGTTCGGGTGGAGTTGGCTTGTCGACTTGCTGCCGTACACGGGAGAGGAAGAACTGTTTGATTGTTTGAACGTGCGCAACTACCCGCCCACCGGGGATGCGGCCATGGTGGCGCGGCCAACGCCGTACGTCTGCCCGAGCTACACCGGCCCGGCGTTTGTTGACGACGGACGCGGCGGTATCGCCAACTACAAGGCCATGGGCGCCACGACAAGAGCCAGTCTTGCGTTCTACGACGCGACCGCCCGCGGCAAGGCGCCCTACGCGACGGCCGCCCAGCACCCCGACGGTGCGTCCTTTCCCGGAAGGCCGCTGCGCATGGCCGACTTCGGCGATGGACTCGCCCATACGTTCATAGCAACCGAGACGATCGAGGAGAAGTCCGCCGTTTGGCAAGATGGGAGCACAGCAACCCTGGTGGGCTTTCCCGACGCGGTGAACCGCCACATTGTCGGGCCGATGAATCCCCGCAAAGTCGGGTGGCTCAGCCGTTACGCCTTTGTGCACTTCGCGAACTTCGACCTCGATACTTGGCGAGATGAAGCAGAAAACCAAGTCGCCCCCTCGGTGCGCACTTACCTCATTTGGGATTACGCGGGCGCGGACGGACCGTATGAGGGCGTGAACTACGTCCATGGCGCGTCGAGCAACCATCCCGATGTGGTCAATCACCTGTTGGGCGACGCGTCTGTTCAGAGTGTGAGCACCGCGGTCGATCCTTCCGGCTATTGGTTCACGACTACTCGCAGCGGGGGCGATCCGACGACAAGCCCGCCTTGTGCCTACTACTGAGCACTTGGGCGCAAGAACGCCGGGGGGATTGTGGGATGGACATTCTTGTAAACCTTTGGGGTCAGAGCGCACTTTGTCATTAGCGCGAAGTAAACCTTTGGGGTCAGAGCGCACTTTGTCATTAGCGCGAAGTGGCTAATGACAACGTGCGCTCTGACCCCAAATCTACATTCTTGTCCGTCGCGGTCTTGACGGGATGGAAAGCCCCGTGCTACTCGCAGAATCGGCAAGTCGTTCTGGCACCGGTCCTTAGCAACGTCCCTTTGCGACTATTCTCGTCGTCGGCGCCAGGTTCAGGAAATCGTCGGACACGTGATGCCTGGCCTGCTTGCCTTCCTCCACCGCTCGTGCAGCTTGAATGCGCCCCAGGTCAATCCGGCAAGGATCAGTCCCGTCACGACGGCTGCCACGGGGCCGACGCCTGTTCCGCCGCTGACCACCAACATGGGCCCCAGCGGCTGCGAGATCGGGTCAAGGATGTGTGCCGTCCTTTCGAGAATCCACGTGTCCGCGTGCGTCCAAGGCAACAGACCGCGAAACAGCACGATGACCCACGGATACAGCACGCCTCCACTGGGACCGGCCGACGTGAACGTCCACCCAGCGTAGCCGAAGTACCACGGCGCAAAGAGCAGAAGCGGGAGCAACCCTACGTGAATGCACCAGCGCCGGAGCGCCTTTCGCCTCAACCAGGGCCAGAATGCGAAGAGGGTCAGACTCGTGAAGAACGCGGCCTCGAATAGCAGGTTCAACCAGTAGCGGCCGACGCGTTCCCACCGCGCTGCAAATTCCCGCTCGTCGTCGAGGTAAGCTTCATAGACTTTTTCGTCCTCCGATTTGATCTTCAAGAGCCACTCTTCCGCCATCCGTGCAAGAAACACTTCGGGATTCGCTCGAATGCCGGGCTCATCCTCTTTCAGAATGCGGCTGGCCCGCAGCACCCGCGGCGCGGGTTGCGGGCTGCCGGCGGCGGCCACGATGCTTTGCAGCACGTCGGGATAGTCCGCCACCGCCTCAGCGCGTTCGACCCGGTAGAGAAGCCGACGGTGAAGGTCCTGGATGTAGTAGATGTACCAGCCGTCGCGCGGTTGGTAGCCCCCGCCCATCACCCCGTCCAGCGCGGCATCTCGCCCGCCCGGACCGACGCTGCACGCGAAATGCCAAAACGTCGCGGAGGTTCCCTTCTTGACGGGCGCCATCGGCTTGGCCAGCAGCAACAAGCCCGCCGCCTGCGCCGCGAACACCAGAGCCAGAACGGCGTACTTCCGAGGGAAGCGATAGAAATAACGGACGATTTCTGCCACAGATCTCGACTCCGGGGAACACCTGATCGAGACCAGATGCTACGTCGTCGGCACGCGTCGAACGCGCGAGCCGAGTCCACTGACAATCTCGGGGACAATCGTACCGGCCAGCAGCGCCAGGTTGTCCGCACTGTTGGGCGCCTCGGTCTCACGGCTGATGACTTCCACCTCATCGCCCACCTTGGCCGCAGGCACGTCGGTCAGGTCGATGATGGTCTGGTCCATGCTCACCCGCCCTCGAACCGGCGCGTATTGCCCAACAACGCGCATTACGGCCTGGTTGGAGAGGGCCCGGCGGTATCCGTCGGCGTAGCCGATCGGCACCAGGCCCAACCTTGCAGGTCGCTTGAACTTGTACGTGAGGCCGTAGCCCACTTGCGAACCGGCCGGTACGTCCTTCACCTGTGCCAACCGGCTGACCACGCGCAGAGCGGGCCGAAGCGGCAAGACCCTGTGCATTTCATCGGACGGCTGGTAGCCATACATGGCGGTGCCCACGCGGACCATGTCGAAGTGTGACTCGGGCAAGTCGATCGTGGCGGCCGACGCGGCGGTATGGAGTATCACGCCCTTCGCCTCGGCGCCGCACGCGCGGACGGCGGCGCGAAATCGTGCCAGTTGTCCCCGCGCATACGTCTTGTCCGCCGCGTCTGCAGTCGCATAGTGGGTGTAAATGCCGTCCAGTACAATACCCGACTGCCGCCGTGCCTGGCGCACCAGGGCAGGCGCCAGGTCCGGCAGCACGCCCGAGCGGCCCATGCCGGTGTCGATCTTGATGTGTATCTTCGCGGGCTTCCCGACTTCCTCCGCCACGCTCGATATCCGCGCAAGGTCGCCGGACGCGGCGACCGTCAGAGTGATATCCTGCGCGATGAACTGCCGCAGCCTCTCGCGGGCCAGATCGCCATAGAAGCCACTTGCCATCAACAGCAGCAGCGGCAATTGACAACCCGACTGCCGCACGGCGAATGCCTCCTCGGGAGTGGCTACCGCAAGCCAGTCGGCCTCAGGAATGATCGCATCCTTACACGCCGGCCAACCCAGGCTGAAGCAGTTCGCTTTGACCACCGCACAGAACTTGGTCGCCGGCTTCAACTCGCGCCGAATCAGCGCGATATTGTGTTTCAGGGCGGACGCGGAAACCTCAGCAACACAGTAGTCGTTCAACCCGATGCCGGCCATAGGAGCCGGCTGCTCCGCCCAGCCCCTACGTGTGACTCCGGCCAGGGCCGACGCGGCAGAGAACGCCAGGAACTTCCGGCGGGAAACTGAACTCTTCATAACAATACTCCTTGACGGTCGGAACAGTCTTGCCTGGGATGCCCAAATCGCAAACTCCATCATCGTCAAGCGAAATCCGCTTGTCAACGGGCAAAGCCAAATGATTGGGCTCTCCCGTTTCTGGGTGCAGGATTTCCTGACGCGTGGGTGAACCCGGATGCTGAGACATCCGGAACCACCCACCCTACGCCTCTTCACCACTAGTTTGCACCCAGAAACGGAAGAGCCAATGATTGGGTTCCCGCAAACGTGGAGCAACCTTCCAGGTTGCGAAGGCGGACTCAAATGCCTCGGCAAGCAGGATGCTGGCCCCACGTTTGAAGTCCGGCAAAACGCTAGACCTCCTTCGGCAGCAGGTATGGCGCACGGTACTCCGGCTGATTCAACATGGCATCGGCCTCATCATCGCCAAGTACCTTCTCGGTGGCCGGGTCAAAGCGGAGCGGCCGGCCCACCTGCCACGAGGTCCGGGCCAACAGGCACATGGCCATCGACTTGTGCGCCTCCTCGACATCGGCGTTGAGCAGCTTGTGATCGCGGGCACGGATGGCCTTGACCCAGTTCTGAAAGTGAGGCGTATTGGACATCGAGCGTGACGGGTCCATCTTCGATGGCCCCGGTTCACACTTCGGCCCGAAGAAGCTGTAGTAGCTCGTGTAGTCGGGGAATATCTGGTAACCCTTGTCACCAAAGAAGATCGTCCCGACGGGGAAGTTGGGCTGCACGAAGGGATACTCGTCGCGGAACCCGGCCTCGCTGTTGGTGTACCACGAGCGGTGCTCATAGGTGACCAGGGGCTTGTTGCCCTCGAACTGGAAGGTAATGGCAACATGGGTGGGGCAGGTACGGTCGTCCTCATGGACATAGTTGCCGCCGGTGGCGTTGACGAATACGGGATGCTGCTGAAGCCCCAACCCCCAACGGAGGATGTCCACCTCGTGGACCGCCTGGTTGGCGAAGCAGCCGCTGGACAGCTCCAGGTTCCAGTACCAGCGGCGGTGCCAGAATTGACTGTACGGGCGCAGCGGCTTCGGTCCCAGCCACTTGTCCCAGTCGAGCCCCTCGGGTACTTCGGCAGGCGTGACTGTGCCCAGATTCCCTCGCAGCTTGTAGTCAAGCCCGCGGCCCATGTACAGGTCACCAATCAGGCCGTCGTGGAGTTGCTGGATGCCCTCGCGGATGTTGGGGCTAGAACGGTTTTGGGTTCCGTGCTGGACCATGCGGTTGTACTTCCGGGCGGCGGCGACCATCTGTCGGCCTTCGAGAAGGTTGTGGGTACCCGGCTTCTCGACGAATACGTCTTTGCCTGCCTGGCAGGCCCAGATGGTCGACAGTGCGTGCCAGCGGTCTCCGAGGCCGTTGGTCACCGCGTCGATGGACTTGTCGTCGAACATCTTACGCATATCGTCGTAGACGGCCAGCTCGAGCCCTTCGAGATGCGGTTTGTAGAGTTCGTTGGCCCGGGCAAGTTTCTTCTGATCGCAGTCACAAACGGCCACGATCTTCACGTTCTCCGGGGCCATTTCGGCCAGCGCGGCCACCAAGCTGTTCATGCGCCCGCCAAGCCCCAGCAGGCCCACGCGAAGCTGGTCGTTGGGGTTGCGCTCCTTGGCAATGGCCGGGGCAGCTACCATGACACTACCCGCAACCGCCGCCGTCGACTTCAGAAAGTTCCGCCGATTTGTGTTCTTCATGGCTGGTCTCCAAGGGATACCTGTAATCTTGCTTTCATTGTTGCTTCTGGTCCATGCTGGAGTCAACTGCGCAATACACATGCCGCGCACCGCGTCTTCCATCGGCCAATGCAACCACACTACTTGGCAATACGAACCTCAATGTACCAGATTTGGAACAGCTAATCAATCGTTTCGGTGGAGGAGCGATTGACAAGGGATGCCGTTTGTGATACACAGCGCCGCTGCATTCTCCCGGTTTTCCCGACAGTCCTGCTGCGGGTCTTGGGAAGGCATGCCTGCTGTAATGAAGGGCACTGTTTCTCAGAAAGAAGGACCTTATGGCTACCACGGAAGAACATGAGTCCGCCGCTGCGCTGCGGCAGAAGATCGACGGAAAGACGGCATTGGTGGGGATTATCGGCTTGGGATACGTCGGCTTGCCGCTGGTGCGGGCGTTCGAGGCCGCGGGATTCCGTACGATTGGCTACGACGTCGATCCGGCCAAGGTGGAGCGGCTGCAAGCAGGTGAGAGCTACATCGAGCATATTCCCGGCGAGTGGATCGGCCGCTGTGTGGCAAAGGGGACCTTCGAGCCTACGGCCGAAATGGGCAGGCTGGGCGAGGCCGACGCGCTGCTGATTTGCGTCCCCACGCCCCTTTCCGACAGCCGAGACCCCGACCTCGCCTATGTTCAGCACACGACCGAGGCAATCGCCCGCACGCTCCGCCCGGGGCAGCTTGTCGTGCTGGAAAGTACAACCTATCCCGGCACCACGCGCGACGTGATGCTGCCGATTCTTGCCGCAACGAGGCTGGCCGTGGGGAGGGACTTCTTCCTGGCCTATTCGCCGGAACGGGAGGACCCGGGCAACCCGACTTACTCGGCGGAGAAGATTCCGAAAGTGGTGGGCGGCATGGACCCGGCCAGTTGCGAGTTGGCAGTAGCCCTGTACCGGCATGCGGTAGTGCAAGTGGTGCCGGTAAGCTGCTGCGAGGTGGCCGAGGCTTCGAAAATTCTCGAAAACACTTACCGGTCGGTGAACATCGCGATGGTCAACGAGCTGAAGATGCTTTTCGACCGGCTAGGCATCGACGTGTGGGAAGTGATCGAGGCGGCCAAGACGAAGCCGTTCGGGTTTCAGGCGTTCTATCCCGGCCCGGGTCTCGGCGGACACTGCATCCCAATCGACCCGTTCTATTTGAGTTGGGTTGCCAGGAAGCACGGCATGCCCACACGATTTATCGAATTGGCCGGTGAGATCAATACGAGCATGCCGCGCTACGTGATCGGGCGGCTCATGGAAGCGCTGAACGAACAGGGCAAGCCGCTGAAGGGAAGCGCCATTTGCGTACTGGGCGTTGCCTACAAGCGCGACGTGGACGACACGCGCGAAAGCCCGTCGTTCGAACTGATCGATCGCCTACTGGCCGCCGGAGCCGAAGTGAGCTACAGCGACCCGCACGTGCCGCGACTGCCTCGCAAGCGCCATTACGATTTTTCCACCTGGTCCAGCAAGGACCTGACGCCGGAGTTTCTTGCCGCCCAGGACGCCGTGCTCATCGCCACCGACCACTCGGCGTACGACTACGAGCAAATTGCCCGCCACGCGCCCCTGGTGCTCGATACCCGCAACGCAACTAAACACGTTGCAGTGGGGCGGGACAAAATCTGGAAGGCATAGGGTGGGTGGTTCCGGCTGCCAAAGCAGCCTTACTTCACCCACGCGCATGCTCCTGATGCGCGCCACAGGCCGTTTCCGCTGTTTGTAGGTCCCGCGAGCCGAGCGGGACCGTCATGCATCACCACGGCAAGTCCCGCTACACCGGCGACCGTGGCTATTTGGGGAAGAACGGGAACAGCTTCCGGATGTCCTCGGCGCTGGGCCGTCGGCCGTACTCGCAAATCTCGAATGCCTCGGCGTACTGTACCTTCTTGCCCGCCTCTTCACCGTAAAGCTCGATGAGCTTGTCGCGGTACTTGTCAGCGATACCGGCGAAGCGGCGGCGGAAGTTCGCGCGGACCTGCTCGCGCTTCTTCTCCCGCTCGGCAGGATCGTCGAGCGCCGGGTTCGGCTTGCCCAACGCCCCACCCTCGACAAATTGGGATTCCATGACCACCAGGGATTCGACCTTCTTGTCGATCACGTCGTCAATGGCCACGACGATATCGGCGCGGAACGGCGCCGGGTACTGGAACCCGTCGTAAGAGAACAGAAACACCGGATTCCTTGGCAAAGGCGGGACATCAGGGCAGAAGAACGGGACCCCCACCATGAACGCGCAGTCCTGCATCAACACGCCCACGTAGCGGTGGTCGGGGTGGTAGTCGTTGGGCCGGTGACCGATGACGATATCGGCATTCCAACGGCGGATGATGCGCGTGAGCGTGCGGCGGTTTTCAAGCGTCGGTTCCAACTCGCCGTCGTGGATATCGAGTACGGTGGCCGTCGTGCCGAGAATCCTCGACGCTTCTTCCACCTCGGCGGTGCGCCGCTGCGCCAGCGCACCGCCAGCCATGGCGAAATGGCCGATATCGCCGTTGGTGACCGAGACCATTTGCACGTCGTGGCCCTGGGCGGCCCACATGGCGCCCACTCCGCCCGCGCGGATCTCTGCGTCGTCGGGATGGGCGCCGAAAACGACAATCCCCAACTTGCCGTCTTCCCGGTCGCGCACTGCGCCTACCGGGTTGCCGGCGGCCCGCCCAGCCGCAGGTTTGGCTGCCTCGTCGGCGTTTGCCCGCCAACCTCCTGGCTCACTCGGGGAAGACAGGGCTACTGTCCCGATAAAGATCACTGAAGCAAGCAATCGGGGCGGCAAGGACGACAGTTTACGCATGACTAAGTCTCCCATAATGCGAAGCGGACACAACAGACAAACACACCGGAGTTCCCTGCCAGTATACTCTCCGGCTACCCGGCGCTCCAGGGCGCGCGCCCTCGTTTTGTACAGAAGTTTGGAGTCGCAGGAAGGGCCACCTGCGGGCTCGCCCCGCCGGAGCCGTGGTCAGTCGGCTGAACGAGGACGGTTCACCTGAATATCGCCCCTGCACGCTGCCGCCTCCAGCGGCGGCAGCGTGCAGGGGCGATAGGGAGCCCGGGCGCCGTCTTAGCCGCCTGACAACCGCTCCAGGCCGGGCAAGCCGGCCGGTGGCGGCCAGGACTTGCGTACGACAATGGGGGCGCGCGCACGAGGGCATTGGGAGACATGAGCAACGCATTGTTGCGTTACTCCGAGTCGGCCCGCTCACGCCATTTCGCTGGATTGGTTGCGGAGTGGAAGACCCCCAGCAAGAAGACGGTTTGTTCCCGAATTCGAAACAGAACAAGGTATGGAAACTTGGGCACGCGAGCGAAGCGAAAGTCGGCATCGTCGAATGCTTGCGGAAAGACTTCGGGCATACGGGCAATGTCGTCGAATCGAGCGTCCACAATCGCACGAAACCGCCAGCCCAAACCCGTGGATCGGGCCTCGTACCAATCGATGGCAGCGGAGAGATCGTCAGCCACCTGCGGATGGTAACGAAGATGTCTAGCCATTGCTTGAGTCGACGCGCTGCCAAAGCTGCTCACGAGTCAACGCGATTGACGGGTCGGTATCCAACTCGTCGGCGCGACGTTGTGCTTCCCGCCGATGCCAGTCGGGCAAGGGGAATCGTTCCTCCGACTGGCCGATGTCGTCCCAAAGCTCCTCGACGACGCGTAGTTTCTCGGCGACGGGCAATGCGCGAAGATGCTGCAGTTGCGGATGCATTTGTACACCTCAAAGCCGGAACGCGATTCGGCCGGACAGAATCTCCAATCCGAGCCGTTGGCTCCTAAACGTGGAAAACAATCTTTAGTCTACAAGGAAACCCTGAGATGGTCAACCGTCACCAACTCCCGTCAGAACTGACCAGTACAATGTCTGTCTAGCCGACATTCCACGGCGCCCGCCCGGGCGGCAAGCTCAGCAGGGCGTTGGCCTCGTCGTCGCCGGCGAACCTCTCCGCTGCCGGGTCCCAGGTCAGCTTTCGCCCAACCTGGCAGGCGATGTACCCAAGTTGTCCGATGCTGCTGGACCGGTGGCCGACCTCGGCGTCTTGCAGCGTTCGGGAACGGCTTTTGATGCAGTCGAGGAAATCGTGCTTCTCGTTCTTGCACAGGAACGGGAATTCGTCGGAACTGACTTCGGCGGTAAGGACCGACGCAGGCTCGGCCTCCAGACGGTCGGGGCCGTACCAGACGCAAATCCACCCTTCGGTCCCCTCGAAGCGGACGTAGGACTGGCCTTTGGACCTGTCCGTCAGCGCCGTATAGAACAGCTCGACGCCGTCGGCGTACCGGTAGCGGACGTTGAAGCCGAGCATGACGTTCCACAGCCCGTCGGCAGGCGGGAAGTCGCCGCGCCCCTCGATCTCGACCGGGCCCGTCCGTTCGCTGTTGTTGCCCCACTGGGCAATGTCGGCCGGATGATAACCCCAGTTGGATATCACGCCGTCGCAATAGGTCCGATTGGCGTACCAGCCCGGACGGCCGTAATCCTTCCGCGGATGCACACGCTTTTCCGTATAAGGAGCCGCCGGCGCCGGCCCGAGCCAAACGTCATAATCGAGTTCCTCCGGGACGGGCATTTCCGGCTGCATGGGTAGCGGCTCGTTCCACAGCGGCACCGCCATGCGGATGGCCTTCACTTGGCCGATCTTCCCGGTGCGCACCAGGCTTACCGCCTTGAAGAACGTCGGGATGGAGCGGAACTCGCTGTCGGTGCGGAACACGCAGCCGGCCTTGGCCACCGCATCGGCCAGGATTCGGCCATGTTCGATACACAGCCCGATCGGCTTCTCACAGCACACGTCCTTGCCCGCCCGGATGGCGGCCAGGGCAATGGTCACATGCGAATGGTCGGGCGTAGTGATCATCACCGCGTCGACGTCCTTGCGGTCGAGCACCTCGCGGAAGTCGGTCGTGCAGAAGCAATCGTTCAGCCCCTCCTGCCCGCGCGTCCGCTCGAGCCGCCACCGGTCGACGTCGCACAAGGCCACCACTCGGCTGAGCGGATGGCGAAGAAACACCGGCAGATTCCGGCCGATTGCCTGGCGTCCCAAGGCAATCATCCCGACGCCAATCTGGTTGCTCGGGGCCGTCGTGCCGTCAGCGCCCAAGGCAACTCCGGGAACCACGGTGGGGGCAGCCAAAGCGGCGGCGGTCCCCAGAAATCTGCGCCGTGTCATCGATCCTCTACTCAGCATGACTGGTACTCCTGGTAATTCAGGTGGGAATGAAGACAGCCTGATCTTCTGCAATGCAGGCGGGCGGATCTTTCGGTAATGCACCAGCGCGCCTTGCGACACCCGCGCTCCTGCGCTGTTGGAGTTCACGCGTCAGCGTGCCGGACTTGACCGATACTTGGTTCGCACACTGAAGCATGAACTTCAACAGTGCCGCACTCGATTTCCATCCCTAGTGTCATTTCACGGATCGGGCACGGAATGAAGGTCGAAATCGATCTGGTTCTTGCCCGAGGCTGCTACGGTTGCCCGCAGGGACCCAGCCTCCTTGAAGACGACCGGGACGGTTTCCTCGACCTGGCCGAACTGCGGGTCTTCGACCATGCGGCCGGTCTTTCGGAATGCTTGGATTCGGACCTGGTACTCGCCTGGCATGAGTCCGCTGCTTGCCGGGACTTGGTATCGACCTGCTTCAATTCCCGTGCCAGCGGAGTGTGCCGGGTTGTCGGCCGTTGGCTGGAAGCTGATCACGCCGCTAGCCAGGGGCTCTCCGTCCACCGTTACCTTGCCCGACACGCTCAAGCGGCCGTCGCCGCCACAACCCGAAACCAAGACTAATACCGCCAGCGCGACGAGCGGGCGCAGTCCGGACTTTATTGCAGGTTTCAACGTAGTACCTCGCTGTGTAACATGTCTGTGATTATAGTAAGCGTCGCCAGGAGCCTCCCGGCACCTATTCCCTATTAGAACTCACCGGTCACTTCGCCGCCAGCGGGTGTACCGAGCGATTGCCAAATCCGCAGGGCGATGGACTCGCTGACGAACTGCACGCTGCCGTCGCACATGGCCGCGTTCGCGCCGCCGGGATGACGGCTGCGTGCGGCGTGGACAACCTTGTTGAAGTTGTTGCCTAGGATTCCGCCGCCGTAGGTTCCGGAGCCTGGAGCGCAAGGAGCCGGTCCACGATTAGCGTCTTCGGGGTCGCACCAGCGGACCAGGTCGGGAGTGAGGTCGTTCGGCGTGTAGTCCTGCATG
Source organism: Thermoguttaceae bacterium (assembly GCA_034005525.1). Taxonomy (GTDB): domain Bacteria; phylum Planctomycetota; class Planctomycetia; order Pirellulales; family Thermoguttaceae; genus PWXP01. The sequence goes on from JAVEUP010000004.1 coordinate 68,031, forward strand.
AAGACAGGCCCCTCGTCGTACACCTGCACGCACCGGATCGTACAGGTCCCGCCGCAAATCAACTCGGAAAGCATCAGTGTATTGGACGTGCCATCGGTGATCTCGGAGATGCGCGCACCCCGATTGACGCCGAATACGCCCTCGACCCGTTCATCCGACGCCAACCCGGTCAGTAGCTTGCTGGCCGGCACGCGGGTGCCCTCCATTGGCCCGATTCCCAAACTGGCAGCATAGGAAATGCGGGCGTACGTTGCATTATTTGACGACATCCCGCATTTGAAACCGTCGTTAAACGGGGTTGAAGCCGTCGGGTCGGACGGGCACTGCCAGGTGGAAATGGCGGTCTTGAAAACGGGCAGCAGGGCAGCGGGCTTCGCCCCCGTGCCGCCCGAAGCATAGTTCCAGTACGACTTCATGATTTCGGCAAGCGAACCCTGCTCCATGTACGGGAACAGCCGCACGCACCAGGGCCATTCCTGGTGGCTGTGCGTCCCGTACGGCGTATTGAAGTAGCCGTAGCCGGGCGGAAACCGCCGGTGGACGTCATGATAGAGATGTACCGCCAAGGCGGTTTGCTTGAGATTGTTCGTGCATTGCATTCGGCGCGCAGCCTCGCGCGCGCTCTGCACCGCCGGCAGCAGCAGCGCGATGAGAATGCCGATGATGGCAATGACCACGAGCAACTCCACCAGCGTAAACCCGACGACCTTGTGGCTTCCTTTGTGTCGCATAGGACAGCTCCTGCTCTATCTGAAGTGCGGGAATTGGCTCCCGCCTTCTTCCTCCACAAATCGTCTTCCGCTGCCAGCCGTCCGGCCGGCGCCGGCATCAGCCTTCTTTGGGCTTAATGAACATCACATCCGCCCGGCTGATCCACCCCTCGCGGAGATCGACTCGGAACCAACCCTCCGCGTTCTTCCGGTGGAACCCCAACGGCGAGCGTTTGCCGAACTCCTTCAGGTCGTATTCCGCCCAGGTCTTGCCCATATCCGGCGAGAAGATAATCCCCAGCGTAAACGGCGACGCGGTCGCATAGTGCGCCGCCAGGATGACTCCATCCTGGATGATCATGTTCGCACACTCATACCGCGGGTTGAACAGCATGGTGTGCTTCCCGGGATCGGCAATGTCGGCCGGGGCGCAGCGGAACAGTCCACGGTCGTGCGGCTGCGGTCCATTTGCGTCGCTGATCCAGTAGACCTGCCCGTCGACGAAGTTGATGCCGCCGCATTTGTAACGCGAGTTCAACCGGTTCGACACGATGACTTTCCAGTCCCACCGGTCGGCGCTTGCATCGTAAGTCCCCCGGAGCCAATGGCATTCGTAGCCTTCGGGCCGGTCATGATCGCCGGTGCAGGCATAGAATGCGTTCTCGGAAGGATTGTAGGCTACCGAGTGAATATGGCGGCAGAAGACCGGGTTGTCCGGATCGCCAAGCAGGGTGCCGGCCGGACCGCCGCCGGGCCCGCCGTTGTCGCGATGGTAAGGGTTCTGCCCGAAGGCATAGGCGATCTTCGCAGTCTGGCCGTTGTCGATCGAATAGTAAATGCTCGGTGGAGTCGCGCCGCCTAAAACATTGCAGTAGTTCCCCCACACGAGCATCTCCACGCCGCCGACCTGCCACGAGTTCACGCCTGCCAGTGGCGAAAAATACCACCCCGGATTATCGGGGTTCTGGGGCGTGTGGATTGCGTAGTCCGTGCCGTCGGCGTTCTTCAAGCTGACCTGCCGGTAGGTCTTCAGGCTATCCTCGCTCAGGTACAGCTTCGTGCGTGTGGCAAAGAGAATGTTGCCGTTTTTGAAGATATGACTGAATGTGATGTTCCGGGCGTTGGGGAAGGCGACACGGTGCGGCCAGGTCCGGGCATTGTCGGTGGACAGGAAGACCGTGTCGTCGGTAAAACCGAACGCCTTGTTGTCACACTGCGACTCGACGTAGGGACCTTCCTTTGGAACGCGATACCAGAAGTGGTCGGTCGACGGAAAGTCGGCATCAGCCGCGAGCAGTTTCCGAGCGGGGGGCAGCAGCAATCCGGCCGCGGTCGCCGCTGTGGCGCCCAGGAATCTGCGGCGACTAACGTGGACTGGTCGTTTCATTGTATTACTCCCTTACCGTGTAAACCATCGCAAGAGTCCGTCTACGTATCTCAAATTGGAGATCTCAAATAGCGTGCCGCTTGGGCCGCCCGCCCGCCAAGCACAGGCCGCCCAGGGCCAACAGCATCCAAGCCGAGGGTTCGGGTACGCCAACCAGGTAATGCGCGCGAATCTCCTCCTGCGACAGCGCGCGGCCGTAGATGGCAATCTCATCGAGGCTGCCGGCAAACCGTTGGTCCAAGCTTGGTGCGTCGGTACGCCCACCAAAGGCCCAGGTGCCGTCCACCCATTTCGTGCCGGCGAGCGGCGCCATGGTTCCTTCGATCTCAAGCCGTCCATTGAGATACACAAAGACATCGTCGTCCTGGCGGACCATCGCCACGTGATACCACTCATCCTGCAAGAGGTCCGTGGAGCCCTCGATCAAGGTAATGTAAGGGTAGGAACCGTCATATACGAACAGCCTGGTCTCGCCATCCGCGGGCCGCAGACCGAGAAAATCACCTTTGACCACTCCACCAGTCGCGTCCAGATCGTTGCGGTGCATCAGGTAGGCTCCAATGGTTCCCACCGCATCGCGTCGGAACCACATTTCCGCTGTATAGTCGTTCTGGCCCGGCAGCACGCCGGTGGCGATGCCCAGGTAGCCATTGGTCACGCTCCCTGTGGGACCGCCGGTGAGCCGGGGCGCCGGGTTGTCGTTCTCGAAACCGAGGTGATGAACCGAAGGGCGCGGCCCCAACTCGACAGCGCCGCGCTGGGCCGAAGCGTGGTACTCGAAGTGGTGGGAATTGCCGCTGGAGTCCATCGCAGCCACCCATTGGGGACCCTCGTTCAGCCGCCAATACGCCGCCGGGTTGTCGGCCAGTACGGCGTTGGAATAATCGCACACGTCGCGGGCAAAGGCACTCAGGTAGCTGGCCTGCACGTGGAACTTGCCCAGCGGTCGGCCGTAGACGGCGATCTCGTCGATATTGCCGGTGAAATGCATAACAGGAGCAGGTGGCGTGTCCGAACGGCCGCCGAAGGCCCACTGGCCGGTCGTCAAGCCCGCCTTGGGATCGCGGCTTACGGATATCTCCTCTTGGCCGTCGAGGTAGACTTTCACGGCACTGCCCTCGCGGGTCATCGCTACGTGATACCATTGGCCCTTCGTAAGTGTGGTGCTCCCGGGAAGGGCGCCGCCGGTGCCGTCATAAAAGTACAGCGTGTCCGACGCTGGCAGTACGCCAAGGTAATCGCCGTCGTTACTGCCGGTACCCCGATGCAAAAGGTAGTGGCCGGACGGATGGACGCTGTCGCCGGGGCGGAACCACATTTGCGCCCCGTAGTCGTTTTGTCCGGTGAGCAAGCCCTCCACCATTCCGATCGGTGTTGCGGCAAGCGTGGGCGCGTTGTTGAAGGACTCGAAACCCGAGAAGCCTTGGTCAGGTCGTGGCCCGACGTCCGGAGGGCTGCCCGTTCGGCTGACGCCGGGGGCGGCGTTGTACGTGAAATTGTGACCGTTGCCGGTCGCGTCGACGGCCGTGCTGGCGGCCTTCGTCTCGTTCAGCCGCCAATAGGCCGCCGGGTTGGTGGCCAGAACGGTAGCCGCCGCCGGGGGAATCACCGGGTCGTAGTCGATGATCAACTGCGGGCGCATTGTTTGGTCGGCGGTGAACTCGCTGGAACGGAAGTATAGCAGCGAGTTGTTCGCTTCCGTCCGGGCCCGCAGCAGCAGACCGGAGTTTTCGGCGTAACTGGCTGCCCAATCGGCAATGAAGGACGTATCGGTGAACGTCAGGTCGAAGTAACCCGTTGGCGTAGTTGCGTCATAGGCTGTCGAAGCGATCGGTCCGCCGGGCACGTAGTCCGAAGCGGCGGTGCCCGGAGTGCCGCTGTGCCATGGCGTCGGGCTGGTGGCATGGTAGGCAAGGTGGTTCCAGCAGGCGGAGCCAACCTGCGCCTGGCCGGTTGCCGTCCCTTCAACCCACGACTGGTTGTCGGCTGAGAGCCGGTAAAGGTCCATGGAATTTGAGAAGTTCACAACCTTGTCGTACAAGCCGAGCCGCAAGGTGACGGAATTGATCTTCTCGAACCGGCCATCTAGCGAGCTAACGTCGAAGCGGAAGAGCGCTCGCCGGGGCAGGCCGTTTGAAAACCCTACGAAGACATCGGCGTGGCCGCCGTAGTTCCTGTCGGCGACGCCGGCAGCGGTGCTCCAAACGATCAGGTTATCCCCCGCGCCCGTGTAGACCGCCGCCCCGAATGGTTCGATGGCCCCATCCCGGAAGACGACCACGTCGGCACGGGCCGATACGGCATAGCTCAACAGTAACCCCAATGCAGTCATAACTTGGTACTTCATGGCGGACCTCGCAAAAGAACAGGGAACTGGCTATCCGACTACTGAGACCCGTTTGATCCTTCCGACAAGAACTCGACGGGCGGCGCAATCAGTGCCACCTTCGCGCTAACTGCCACCGCGTCATCGAAGTCCACACGCGCTATCTTATCAGGCGGTTTCTTGGACCGCCACTGATTTGTCCGAAAACATACCACAGTTGCCACAGCAAATATGGACACCGGTTGTGTCGCCCCGGCCTTGACTTGGACAACGGAAGAAGGACATGAACCCAAACTCATCCTCCATTATAGAGTCGCAAGCACTGCCGTCAATTATAGTTTTCGACGAATCTTTTACACTTTATTGCAGTCCGGATGATGGTGGGCTTCAGAAGGGCAACATTTTCAGGCTTCAAGAGAGGGCCGAAAAAGCTGCCATGATATCTCGTCAGTGATGTCCCCTTGTCCTGCCCTGCCCAGTTCTCCACTCCCCCTTGACGTGCAGGTTCTTACTGACTAGGCTCGGCTTCGTGCCCTAGAAGGGAACCGATGTTCCGACAGATTCGGTGGTGGCGGTCGAATCGTCGGGACGCCCGAAACCGGAAGTCACCATGTCCGCTGACAGCGAAGAAATCCAGGCAGCCATCGACCGGCGCCAACGATGCGCCGCGCAGATGCAGGGCAATCGCACGCCCGGCGAGCGGCTCGAGGCGTTTGTGAGGCTTCAGCAGGCTTCGTTCCAGGTGCTGCAAAGCTCGCCGGACGGCTACCGGCATTTTCTCCGAAGGAATTTTTACGCCCGCCGGGCAGAGATCATCGATGGACAGTGGAAACCCGTTGCACTTACTCGACGTGCTCAACTCCCATAACGTGCCGTTTGTCGTTATTGGGGGACACGCGGTCACGTATCACGGTTTCGTGCGAGCAACGGAAGACACCGACGTGATCTTCCAACGCACTCCCCGCAGCGAGTCGGCGTTGCTGCGCGCGTTGGCCGAGGTCCATGCGAACTGGATTGGCGACGAGATCGATCCCGAAACCGGCATCGAGCGCCTCATCCCGGTTTCCGCCGCGTACATTCGTGGGACCCGTACGATGATGCTGGTGACCGACTTCGGGTTCCTGGACGTCTTCGACTACGTTCCCGGGCTTCCCGAGTTGTCGGTCGAGGAGTTGTTCGCGTCGGCGCTGGAATGCGGAGGGCACAAATACGTTGCGTTGCCCTTGCTCAGAGCCATGAAAGCCGCCGCCAATCGACCGAAAGACCGGGCGGATCTGGAGAACCTACCCAACGAATCAGGCCGGGGACATCGCTGATCTTCCTTTGACCACCATACCAGGAGCCTTGCCATGAGCCGTCTAACTGATCGCCGGGAATTTCTGCGTCAAACTTCGGCCGTCGGACTCACCGGACTAGGATGCCTCGGCGGCGTTCTGCCGGCAGCCGTCGCCGGAACTGCACAGGCGACGAACGACGGCACGCTTCGCGCAGGCACCGCCTGCGTCGATATCACGCCGCAGGAGTTTCCCGTTTTGGTGTGCGGCAGCTTCCTGAGCCGTTCAGCCTCGAAGGTGAGCGATCCGCTGTTCGCGCGGTGCCTGGCGCTGGACAACGGCGAAACTCGGCTAGTCCTGATGGTGGTCGATACCATCGCCATTCCCGACACGATGGACGACCAGGTGAAGGCGGCTGCCTCGAAGGCGACCGGCATTCCGGCCGAGAACATGATGATTTCGGCAACGCACACGCACGCGGGCGGATCGGTTGTCGGCGCGCTGGCCACCGAACCGGATCCCGCCTACAGCGTGTTCCTGCCCGGCAAGCTGGTCGAGTGCATCGAAAAGGCCGCTGCGAACCTCCGGCCGGCGAAGGTCGGATGGGCGGGCGAAGACCATCCGGAAGGCACGTTCTGCCGCGTGTTCATTCGGCGTCCTGATCGCCTCGGCACCGATCCTACCGGCCGGCGGAACGTGCGCGCAATGATGCATCCGGGCCACCAGAACCCCGAGTACATCGGCCCCTGCGGCCCGGCCGACCCGGAAGTGTCGGTGCTGGCCGTGCAGACGGCCGACGGCAAGCCGATGGCCCTGCTGGCGAATTACGGGATGCACTATTTCGGCGCCAGCGCGATCTCGGCCGACTACTACGGCGATTTCGTCCGAATCGTTTCCCAACGGCTGGCCGAAGGCGACGAGGCGTTCGTCGCCATGATGTCCCACGGCACCAGCGGCGACCAGCAGTGGCGCGATTACACTAACCCACCAAAGCAGATCTCCCGGGAGCAGTATGCCACCGACGTTGCCGAGGCGGCGTTGCGGGCGTACCGGAAAATCGAGTTCCACGACTCGGTGCCGTTGGCCGTCGCTCAGCGGTTGGTGGATGTCAAGTTGCAGCAACCCGGCGAGGAAACGCAAGCATGGGCCGAGAAGCTGTTCGGCGAAATGGACGGGCGCGCGCCGCGATCCCTCCCGGAAGTCTACGCACGCGAGGTCATGCTGATCCGGGAGCTGGACGTCGTGACGAAGAAGCTCCAGGTAATGCGCATCGGCGAGTTGGGCATCGCCGCGTTGCCGGCCGAGGTCTATGCCATCACCGGCCTGAAGCTCAAATTGCAGTGCCCGCTGGCCGACATGTTCAACGTCGAGCTGGCCAACGGATTCCTCGGCTACATTCCACCGCCCGAGGTGCGGCCGCTGGGCGGCTACAACACCTGGCCGGCGCGCCACACGGTCACGCAGAACGACGTCGAGACGATCATGGTCGAGTCGCTGCTCGGGATGTTCGAGGAGGTCACCGGGCGGAAGCGGCGCGACGTCGTCCTGTCACAAGGGCCGTTTGCCGAGCGGATACTCGCGCAAAAACCGGTCGCGTACTGGCGGCTGGGTGAGATCGAGGGCACCTGCGCGTTCGACAGTTCCGGACATGAGAATCACGGCGCCTACGAGACCGGCTACGCCTTCTACCTCGATGGCCCGCAGCGCGATGATCTGCGCGCCGGCAATGAGAAACCGCGGGCTGTGCAGTTTGCCGGCGGTCGGATGAAGTCGCGGCTCGACCCGGACGACGAATACACCGTCGAACTGTTCTTCTGGAACGGCCTGCCCAACGACGTGCGTCCGGTCACCGCGTACCTGTTCTCTTGGGGGCCCGACGGCGAGAAGGCATGTCCCGGCGACCATTTGGGCATCGCCGGCACTGCCGCGCCCGACGGAATCGCCGGCCGGCTGTTCTTCTTCAACGGGAACGAGCAGAACGAGGTCATTGCCGGCGGGCCCGTCATCGAACCGAAGACATGGAACCACGTGCGCATGGTGCGCCGTGGCGGGGAAGTTGCCGTCTACCTGAACCAAGGCCCCGAGCCCATCTTCTCCGGCAACGCGACAGTCACCCGGCCCAACGGCTGCACCGACGTATTCGTGGGCGGCCGCTGCGACCGCTTTGCCAACCTCGAAGGCCGCATGGCCGAGGTGGCGATATTTCGCGGGTGACTACTCCAAGTCCCAATCGTCGGTGCGGAACGGCGAGGCGGGCAGGTCGGCCGAGTTCACAAGGTTGCCCTTCGGGTTCTCGGCCCATGCATAACGCACAGCGGCCGGGTTCTCGACCTGGGGACTGGAAACGACCACCGTATCGGGCCCGGCAACCGCGGCCTCGGCCCAAACGAACTGCCGGTCCGTGCCCGCAATGGCAAAACCCTCGAGCTTCTCGCCTCGAACCCCCAACCCGGTGCCGACGTGGTCGAACTTGACCACAACCTTGCCGTCGGCCGAAGTCATCGAACGGTACAACGGCCCGCAGGCCACGCGATCCTGGCCGTACACCTTGGACAATGCCCAGTACGCCAGCCGGAGGCCGACGTCCTGCTTGTTCCGCGGGTGGATGTCGTCGGCCTCGCCAATGTCGATGGTTACAGCCATACCCGCGCCCGGCACCTTCAGAGTCTTGAGCATTTCTTCCTGGACAATGACCCAACCGGTCGTTTCGACGGGCTCCACCTGGGGCCGCCGGAAGTTGGGAAGTTGCACGTAGAGGAACGGGAAGTCGCCCTGGCCCCAGCGGGCTCGCCAGTCGGAGATCATCAGCGCAAGCTGCATCCCGTACAGGTTCGCGTTGTACCGGCCGGCGTTCGACTCGCCCTGATACCAAATAGCGCCGCGCATGCCGAAAGGCGCCAGCGGGGCGATCATGCCATTGAACAAAGTGCCCGGACGATGGGGGCTGAGTTTAGGGTCGACCACTCCCGGCGGACGCCTGGGCAGGTCCGTCTTCCCGTCCGCCTTGAGCTGTGCAACCTTTTCCTCCCATGCCTTCAACGCCCGCTGGAATCGCTCTTCGGCCTTGTCAGGGTTCCACTCGCTGATTTGCCGGGACCAGTCGTCCAAGAGTGTCTTCAGTTCGGCTTGCTCCTGCTGACGCTCGACGCTGGTCCACGCTTGCACCGGCGTGCCGCCCCAGGAGGAATTGATCAACCCTACTGGTACGTCCAACTCCTGGTGCAACTCGCGACCGAAGAAGTACGCCGTCGCGGAGAAACCGCCCACGGTTTCCGGGCTGCACACCTGCCATGAGCCTTCGACGTCGGACTGGGGCGTTTCGGCGGGCGTGCGAGCCACTGTGAACATGCGGATCCGCGGGTGATTGGCCGAAGCGGTCTCCTGCTCGACATCGAGGCACCGGTTGACCGTCATGGCCATGTTCGATTGCCCCGAGCCAAGCCACACCTCGCCTGCGAGGACGTCCGGAACCTCGATCGTGTTCTTGCCCTCGACCTTCAGCGTATACGGTCCAGGCTCGGTGATCGGGTCAAAACGTACCGACCACCTGCCGTCGGCATCGGCAGTCGCTTCCCGCGTCTGGCCGGCCAAAGCCACAGTAACCTTCTCGCCTGCATCGGCCCAACCCCAGACCGGCACCGGCAACTCGCGCTGCAGCACCATGTGCGGCGAGAAGACGCCCGGCAGCTTCACGTCGGCGGCGGCAGGCGAGCCGATCACTGCCCGAAGGGCAAGTGCGGCAAGAAGGATCAGAAGACAACGGCGGTTCATGTTTGTGCTCCTTTCTGAAGGTTCCTTCAAAGTAGGGCTAACGCCGATCATTTACGATGGGTAGGGTGGGTCAAGCAAGCCGTTTCTCTGGTAGGCCATCGCTCGCTACTGCCGGCGTGCGTTCAGGCGGCGGGCTGTAAATGACGTTGGGTGCGGCTTGTGCGGGCCCACCAATGACCCACGCGACCTCGACCCACCCTACACACACGAATAATCCGCTAATCTTTGCTTATCGTGCGATCAGGCTACAGGGTCTTGGCCGGTGGCGCGCAGCGAGCTGTCGCGAATTAGCATATCTTCCGATCGGACGGAATGCGAGGGGCGAGCCGTGCAATATGCGAGGAATGTGACGTGCAGGAGACCCTCTTCCTTGTATGCACCAACTTGCCCCCCGATATAGGCGGCATCCCGCATTGCCCCAAATGGCTGCATAAGCCGGCCAGCAAGGAAGACTGCGGAGTTTAGGGCGTCTGCGCGCTTTCGGAAGCAAATACTGTTTGTAACGATTTTCTCGATTCTTCCGATTCCGCAGCCGATAAGCTCCAGGAGAGTTTTCGACTTGCTCGTCATGGATTCGTGTGCCGATCGCGGCCAGCAAACACTCGGGGGATACACCATGCTCAAATGGCTTTCTGTGCTCAGTCTCTTGGCAACGCTATCCGCCGTGGGAAGCGGTTGCACACCTTGCCACATGGGATACCGTCCGTTCAGGCCGGGTGCCGTGTGCGATCCGACGCATTGCACGGACACCTGCGGACCGACGTTGGGCGCGGCTCGGTGCGAAGTAGGTTGTGGCTCCGCCGAATGTGATCCGTGCGATCCGTGCGGCCCGTGCTACTACGGCGAATACTCGCCACTGGGGCCATTGGCCGCCGTCTTCCGCATATTCGACCCGGTGACGTGGATGGGACCCTCGTGCGGCGAACGCTACTGGGGCGACTTCTACGGCGAGCCCCCCGACTGTTGCGATCCATGCGACTGCTACGGGAACTACACCGGCATGCACGTAAGCAACTGCCCGCGGCGGGGCGCCGGCTGTGCTTCCGGCACATGCGTCGACTATAGTTGCGAGTCCGGCACATGCGTCGACTATGGGTGCGAGTCCGGCTGTGCCGATGGCGGGTGCTCTTCGGCGGCACCCGGTTTTGCCCGTAGACATCGCCCAACCGTAGCCATGCCGCAGGAACCGGCTTATCTCGGGCAATATCAACCGCGTTCGCGTCCTCCGGCAGCGACTGCGATACGGGAGCCCGCCTATCTCGGGCAGCATCAACCGCGTTTACGTTCTCCGGCTGTCATGACGCGGCCCCATCCGGAGATTGACTCCCGCTTCGCTCCGAGAATCATCTCAATTGACGATCGGGTGGTCGGCGAGCCGGCGCAGCAGCCGACGGTAGCCGCACAGCGCCTTGAGGCCGTGCGGCGGTAAGGCGACTGGAAGCTCGTGCCATAATCGGGTACCATGGGCGTTCCACCCATGTTCTCAAACACGGGCGCAGCCCCATGCTATAGTCAAGCATGGCAAGCTGACAGTTCCTGAAAACCGCTGCAAACATGGCCATGACGGGAATCTGTGCCTTCTTGGAAATGCTGGCCGGATACGGTGTCCGGTACCTGTTCGGAAACCCGGGCACGACCGAACTACCGCTTTCCGACGCTTTGGCCGACGATCGCCGCATCGGCTATATCCTGACCCTGCAAGAGGTGCCCGCGGTTGCCATCGCCGACGGGTACGCCCAAGCATCGCGTTGGCCGGGTGTGGTAAACGTGCATATCTGTTGCGGGCTGGGCAATGCAATGGGGATGCTCTACAACGCATGGCGCGAGGGAACGCCGCTGGTGTTGACCGCGGGGCAGCAGGATCGGCGAATGATGTTCGAAGAACCGATTCTGTGGGGTCAGATGGTCGAGACCGTCCGCCCTTGGACCAAGTGGGCAGCGGAAGTAATGCGGGTGGAAGACCTCCCGTCGGCCGTTCGCCGTGCAGTACAAACGGCCATGACCCCGCCCACCGGCCCCGTTTTCCTTTCCCTTCCGCTCGACGTGCAAATGGCGGCGGCTGAGGGTCTGGACCTGACGCCGCCTCGCGTACCCGACAGCCGCGTACGCCCGCCGCGCGAACCGCTTTGCCGTGCCGCCGAGATTCTGGCCGCGGCCAACAATCCGGTAATTTTCGCCGGAAGCCGTGTCCAGGAGGCCGATGCCGTGGCCGAGTTGGTCGCGTTGGCCGAGCGGCTCGGGGCGCCGGTCATTCACGAAGCAACCACTTCCCACGGACGGTGCAGTTTCCCGCCGGACCATCCACTCTTTGCGGAGCCGTTGCCCTTCTGGTCGCCCGACGTGCGCAGCCGGCTGGAACCGCACGACGTGCTGCTCGTAACGGGCATGAAACTGATGCAGCAGTACATCTACCACGAGCCGGCGCGGCCGATTCCCGAACGTATCCGCATCGTACAGATTGACGACGCGCCTTGGGAACTGGGAAAGAACTATCCGGTCGAGGTCGGCATTGTCGGCCACCCCAGAATCGCAATGCAGGAACTGGCCGACCGCCTGGCCAAGGTAATGACCGCCGAGCAACAGTCGGCGGCGCAGGCGCGTTCAGCGCGATTCGGCACCGACCATCATGCGCAGCGCGCCGAACTGCGCCGTAGGGCCTGCAAGGAGCAATCGCTTCGGCCCATTTCGCCGCTGTGCGTAATGGAAAGCCTCGCCCGTGTGCTGCCCGAAAACGTGGCCGTGGTCGAGGAATCGCCCACGACGACCATGGGCAGCTACTTCGAGCGCGTGGGTGCGCTGAAGAACACGGACGGCTACTTCGCCCAACGAGGTTGGGCGCTGGGCTGGGGACTGAACTGCGCCATTGGCGTCCAGCTTGCCTGGCCCGACCGGCCCGTGCTGGCCGTCCTCGGCGATGGGTCAACCATGTACGGCATCCAGGGACTCTGGACCGCCGCCAGATACCGCATTCCCGTGACCTTTGTGGTAACCGACAACCGCGAGTATCGGATTCTCAAGGACTGCGCCCGGGTGCTCAGGCTGCCGGCGGCATTAGACAACCGATTTGAGGGGCTGGACCTCGACACCCCGGAAATCGACTTCGTGTCCCTGGCCCAGTCGCTCGGCGTCGAGGCCCTCCGGGTTGACAGCCCCGACGACCTCAGCGCCGCCGTGGCCGATTCGCTGCGAGCCGACCAGCCGCGGCTCATCACCGTCGCGGTTCGACACCCGAAAGGCTAGTGGCATCTCTGCCGACATAGGTGGGCCGGATCAAGGTTGCGTGGATCGTTGGTGGGTCCGCACAAGCCGCAACCAAAGGTGATTTGCAGCCCGTCGCCGGGCCCGGATTATTCATGTAGTGTGGAACAGGGGCGCGTAAGTCCTTGGTGGGCCTGCGCAAGCCAGACCTGGGGTGGTTTACACGTCGTGCGCTGGAAGCAAGACCGAAGGCCCACCAGGGTCTTGGCTTGCTTGTCACCACCCTACATCGTCATGAAAAGACCAGGCTGGAAGTGTGCCGGCAGTCGCGACCGATGGCCCACCAGAGAAGCGGCTTGTTTGACCCACCCTACCTGTCTGAGCGCCTCGGAGAGACGCTGCTACAAGCATGCCCTCGAAGGGGTTGCAACTGGTGCGCCGCCATGCTACAACGGCATTGTAACAGCACTGTGCTGCAATTGTGCTGCTACTGCAAACCTTCCCGACGGGTCTCGCCTACCCGCGAAGTCTCCAATTGCCGAGGATGCCAATGTTGCTCGACTGGATCGACTGGACCATTGTAGGGGCTTTTCTGTTAGTGACGCTGGTCATCGGCCTGGCCGTGATGAAGCGGGCGGGCAGCAGTTCAGCCGAGTTTTTCCTGTCAGGGCGGGGAATGCCGTGGTGGTTGTTGGGTATGTCGATGGTCGCCACCACGTTTTCCGCTGGCACGCCAAACTTTGTGACCGACATTGTGCGGCAGAAAGGCATCGCGGGAAACTGGATATGGTGGTCCTTCCTTCTGACTGGCATGATGACCGTCTTCGTTTACGCCAAGCTTTGGCGCCGATCCGGCGTGATGACCGACATCGAGTTCTACGAACTCCGATACAGTGGCAAGCCGGCCGCGTTCCTGCGCGGGTTCCGCGCCGTGTACCTCGGGGTGCTTTTCAACGTGGTCGTCATGGCCTCGGCTATGCTCGCGGTGATCAAGGTGGCGGGTACCATGCTGGGAGCCTCGCCGCTCGAAACCATCCTCGTGGCAGGGACGGTTACCGTCGCCTACAGCATGATGGGCGGGCTGACCGGCGTGCTGCTGACCGATTTTCTGCAATTCTCCGTCGCGATGCTCGGGGCCATCGCCGCCGCCGTCTATCTGGTGAACCTCGATGCCGTCGGCGGTATGGGCGCCTTGCTCGCCCACGAACAGGTCAGCCCGAAACTGGCCATGTTTCCCGACGTTCGCAACACCGACTTGCTCTTGGCGGTGTTCGTCATTCCACTGACGATCCAGTGGTGGAGCGTGTGGTATCCAGGCTCGGAGCCGGGTGGCGGCGGGTACGTCGCCCAGCGCATGCTCGCCGCAAAGAACGAGGCACACGCTACCGGCGCGACGCTCCTGTTCAACGTCGCGCATTACGCCTTGCGACCCTGGCCGTGGATCGTCGTGGCGCTCTGCTCGATCATCGTGTTCCCCACGATCGAATCGCTCCAGGCGGCGTTTCCGAAGATGGACCCGCGGGTCGTCCAGCACGACCTGGCCTATCCGGCCATGCTTACGCTGCTTCCGAGCGGATTGCGCGGCCTCATGCTGGCCTCGCTGATGGCCGCGTTCATGTCGACCCTGTCGACGCACCTGAACTGGGGCGCTTCGTACGCGGTCAACGACTTCTACCGGCGATTCATCCGTCCCGAAGCCAGTGAACGCGAACTAGTTGCCGCCGGCCGGCTTTGCACCCTTTTGACCATGATCCTTGCCGCCCTGCTCGGCCTTTGCCTCAGCAACGCGCTGCAGGCGTTCCAGATCATTCTGCAAATCGGCGCGGGCACCGGGTTGTTGTTCATCCTGCGATGGTTCTGGTGGCGGATCAATGCCTTCAGCGAACTGGCAGCCATGATCTGCTCCTTTGTCATGGCCGTCGGCCTTGAGTATTACATGCCCTCGGAAACCGAGGCGTGGGTGAAGATGGTCATCGGCGTGGCCGTTACGACTGCGGCATGGATCGGGGTCACGTTGCTGACTCGGCCGTCTGACGAAGCGACCCTGCGGAGCTTCTGCGCCCGCATTCGGCCAGGTGGCCCCGGCTGGCGGGCGGTGGTGCAGCGAGCCGAAGCCGCCGGGGCACCCATCGCCGGCGCTTCGCAACCCTGGGGGGTTCCCTTCGAGATACTTTGCATGGTGGTCGGCTGCGTCGTGGTCTACAGCGCCCTGTTCGCCACCGGCTACTGGCTTTACGGCCGCCTGTTGCCTGCGGTCGTGTTCACCGCGATTGCCGTTGTGTCGAGCGTGCTTCTGATAGCAATGTGGAAGCGCGCCAACGAGGCCCACGACGCCCAATAGCCGCCGCAGCCCTGCCTTTTGGGCCGTCTTTCTCTCCGGCTGAAGCCGGTACTCCGGTGTCGGCTCGCCTTCGCTGGCCAGAAGTACGCTGGCTCTTCCGTTTCTAGGTGAAGACAGCCTCTATTTCAGGGACGGCACAGCGGCGTGTGCCTACTACATTGCCGCGGCCTGCACCTAGAAACGGAAGAGCCAGCGTACTCAAGAACCACCTGAATGGAGAATGCCGGTTGACAACTTCTGCGATCCTGCCCATACTGAGCGTTTTGCCGTCAATTCCAATAAGAGGTTGACAACGATGCCGATTACGGGAGATCAGCTCACGGAGTTAATGGTCAACGTGTGTTGGCTTAGCTTACTTCTCCTCATCGGAAAATATCTCCGCACCAGGATCCGTCTCTTCCAGAACCTCTTCCTTCCCGCCTCGCTCATCGCTGGATTCCTCGGGCTTCTCCTCGGTCCCAACATCGCCGGAAAGTACTTCTTCACCGTTATACCCCAGGAGGTAATGAATTCCTGGAGCCTGTACCCGGCCCGGCTGATCAACGTCGTCTTTGCCTGCCTGTTCCTTGGATTCACGGTGCCATCCGTGAAGACCATCTGGAAGGAAGGCGGCCCGCAGTTCTGCTACGGATGGCTTGTGGGAATGGGGCAATACGTCGTCGGCCTTGGTATTGGCGTCGCGGTGCTCACCCCCTTTTTCGGAGTGCCCAGTTATTTCGGTTGCATTCTTGAGATCGGCTTTTCCGGTGGCCATGGGACCGCGGCCGGCATGGACCAAACCTTTCGCCAGATGGGATTCGCGGCCGGATCGGATCTGGGATTGATGTCGGCAACTGTCGGGATCATCTGCGCCGTGGTCTTCGGAATGGCCTTGACCAACATTGCAGCCCGGCGCGGGCTGACGACGATCATCAAATCCCCGCAGCAGCTTTCCCACGAAGAAGTCTCCGGCCTGCTCCCTGAGGGCAGTCGCCCCGTCGGCTCGACACAAACCATCTCGCCAAACGCCCTCGAGCCTTTCGCCTTCCATGCCGCATTCGTGGGCGTGGCTATCTTGATCGGCTGGTACATGCTGATGGCCATCAAGAGCCTTAGTGCCAATATGGAGCCCAACCTGTTCGAGAGCTTCCCACTCTTCCCTCTGGCGATGATAGGCGGGTTGATTATCCAGATCTTCGCCGACAGGACCGGGCTTGCACAGTATTTGGACCCGAGTACATTCGATCGCATCCTGGGACTGGCACTTGACTTCCTCGTCCTCTCGGCCGTCGCCTCCATCCGATTGGACGTCTTTCTCGCTTACTTCTGGCCCTTCACGATCCTGATGGTCGCCGGGTTGAGTTGGATTCTCTTCTGTACCTGGTACATCGCTCCCCGGATGCTCCCGGAGGCATGGTTCGAACGCGCTATCACGGAATATGGCATGCAGACCGGGGTTACCGCCATCGGACTTCTACTTCTTCGGGTCGCCGACCCGCATTTTGAAACGCCGGCGTCCAAATCCTTCGGATTCAAGCAGATTATCTACGAGCCCATGTTGGGTGGCGGCTTCATCACGGCATCGGCTCCGATCATTATCGTCAATTACGGAGTAGCCCCGGCGCTGGCGGCCGCTCTCCTTTCCATCCTTGCGGTCGTGGCCGTCGCTTACTTCAGCGGCTGGATCCATCGCTTCAACTAGCACGGTGAGAAGCCTCCGAAGGGTTGCGATCAACCGGCCGTGCGGGGAACGGTGTCGCCCGAGGCGAGTGATTTGTGCAGTTCTGAACCCAATCGTGACCGTCCCCCCTCCCTCTCGCTGGCGCCTCGGGTTAACATAGTGAAGTGAACTGAAGCAGGACTTGTCGAGGAAGCGATATGAGCGGATTTTTTGGAGTGGTGGCGAAAACCGATTGCGTCGCCGATTTGTTCTACGGCACGGATTACCACAGCCACTTGGGAACCGTGCGGGGCGGAATGGCGACCTGGGGCCCCGATCGCTTCATCCGTTTTATCCACGACATCACCAATGCCCAGTTTCGCAGCAAATTCGAGGATGACCTTCCGCGACTGCAGGGTAATTTGGGCATCGGCGTTATCAGCGACTTCGAAGACCAGCCGCTGATCATCGGCTCGCATCTGGGCACGTATGCACTGGCCACGGTGGGCCGTATTCTGAATCTCGACGATTTGGCCGCCGAGGCGTTTCGGGGACACGGGACTCACTTCTCGGAAATGGGAGGCGATGGCATCAATCCGACGGAATTGGTGGCGACCTTGATCAATCGGGGAAGCAGTTTCGCGGCCGGCATCGCGTACGCGCAAGAGGTCATCAAAGGATCGTGTTCCCTGCTGGTGCTCACCAACGACTCGATCTACGTGGCGCGCGACCGGCTGGGCCGCACGCCTGTCGTCATCGGCCGCAAACCGGGCGCTTGTGCCGCCACGCTGGAGACGTGCGCCCTGCCGAATCTCGACTACGACGTCGATCGCTACTTGGGGCCCGACGAGATCGTCCGCCTGACCGCCGACGGCGCCGAAACCTTGAAGCCGCCTGGCCGAGAGATGCAGATTTGCGCGTTCCTGTGGGTCTATTACGGCTATCCGGCGTCGTCTTACGAAGGCATCAACGTCGAAGCGGTCCGCTATCGCTGCGGGGCGGCGCTGGCGCGGGCAGACGATGTCCAGATCGACCTTGTGGCGGGCATTCCCGATTCCGGCACCGGCCATGCCATCGGCTACGCCAACGAATCGGGCGCCGCCTATGGGCGGCCGTTTGTGAAGTACACGCCGACCTGGCCGCGGAGTTTCATGCCCCAGGACCAGCGAGTGCGCGATCTTGTCGCCCGCATGAAGCTGATTCCGATTCGCGAGGTGATCCAGGGCAAGCGGGTGCTCTTCTGCGAAGATTCGATCGTCCGCGGCACGCAGTTGCGCGACACAGTCCGGCGGCTGTTCGAGTACGGGGCCAAGGAAGTCCACATGCGGCCGGCCTGTCCCCCGTTGATTTTCGGTTGCAAGTTCCTGAACTTCTCCCAGTCCCGGTCTGAGTTGGACCTGGCCGCACGGCAGGCCATCAAGGAACTGGAGGGGGACGACGGCAAGCACCTGGAGGACTACGCCGACCCCGACTCGACGCGGCACGCCGTGATGGTCGAGCGTGTCCGGCAGCACCTGGGGCTCACGTCGCTGAAGTACCAGCGATTAGACGACCTAATCGAAGCGATCGGGGTGCCCAAGGGTCACGTATGCACCTATTGTTGGGACGGCTGCGAGTCCTGCAGCCGGCAGTTATGGCTGGTCCCGCCAATGGCGGATTCCGCCGCCTGAAACAGGTTGCCGCAATGAGGGCCGGCAAATGCATGAACCATTTCGGTTCCCGGTAGCTTATTGTTTCGCACTGGTTGGAAACCAGTAGCCCCTCTCAACTCTACTTCTACTCGACGCCTGCAGTCCATGCCGTGCCGCGGCACAGCAAAGCGGCGGCGCCTTCGCTCTGAAATGACGCCGCGTTGTGCCCCAGCACGCAATGGAACACACATCCTTTCCCATACCGAAGCACGAAGGCCATCGGGTACACCTTGCCGTCCACCTTCGAGGTGGCCTCGGCGAGAACCGTGACGGGCGCGTCGCCTTCCAGGCAGGTGTAGAGTTCGTCGATGGTGGTAAAGGACTTCATGCCGCGCGTGATCGGGTGATCGGCATCGGTTATGTTGACGGTGAACTCGCCATAGGGATCGTGCTGGTGGCGTCCCGCAGGCGACCGCGCGCCGAACCAGACGCGGCCGGCAAGCGGCTCGAACTCGTCTTTGAACTCCTCGAACGCCCCGCAGGCGAAGTGGACCAGAACGAGCCCGCCCCCCTGCTCGACAAATCGTTTCAGGTTCTCAAAGCCCGCTCGGCCGGGCACCTTTGGGTCGTAATTCTTGAAGTGCAAGACCACGGAGGCGTAGGGTGAAAGGTCGGCCGCGGCCAGCCTGGTCAGATCGTCGAGCACGTCGGCCTTCATTTCCTCGCGGCTCTCGATGGCCGCTTTCAGCAAGGGTGTTGTCTCCTGCCAGCGGTGGCCCGCGTAGTCTTCGCCGGTCACAATGAGGACTCGCGTGGGCGCGTCGGCGCGGGACAGCGTCGCCGTGCCGGCAACGGCAGCCAGAACGCCGGCGGCCCATAGCAGGCGGGCCGAAATTCCAAGAAGTCGGGTCGCGATTGCAGTCATTGGAACGTCTCCCCAAGGTCGGACTGAAGGGCTGGGCAGATCCCGAGCAAACACCCGCGCTGGTTGCCTGCCCGCGTGCCTGCTATAATGGTACAAGTGTTCGGCTGCGGGTGCAAGCTGGACGGTGCAACGAGGAAAACATCCTTAAGGAAGTGACTGAACTCATGCAAAAAGATCAGACAGGATATTCGGCGGAGTCCACTACGTTGAACAGCGACGTCTGTTTTGCTCCCGGATGCAAGACTGATGGGCGCGTGGGTGAACCCGGCTGCTTAGACAGCCGGAACCACCCACCCTACGCCACGCAATCAGCTTTGTTGGCGGCCGTTGTCGGTTGCGTCCTGGCGCTATCGGGCAGTGCGGCGGGGAGTGAGCGATTCGTCGAGTCCTCGGCCCGGAGCATTCCCGTCAGCGCACGGGTCGATCTTGTCGTCGTTGGCGGCAACGAAGGGGGAATTGCCGCGGCATGGGCGGCTGCGAAGTCGGGTTCGTCGGTACTCGTGGTCAATAGCCACTACTTCTTCAGCGACGACATCGCGGCCAAGGCACGCTACTGGATCGAGCCGGATGAAGTGCCCCAGTATGAGTTCGCCAGGGTGCTTTTCGGCGGAATCGCCGCCGATGGTAGACCCGGCGAAATCAGGCCGGGGGAGTACAAGAAACGAATCGAACGGCTTCTCTTGGAAGCAGGCGTCCAATTCCATTTCAACAGCCGGCCCGCCGGCGTGCTCGTCGACAGTGCCGGCGAGTTGGCGGGCGTGGTCACTGCCAACAAGGCAGGACTGCAAGCGGTCGTTGCGAAGACGGTCATCGACGCGACGCCAATGGCGACGGTTGCCCGCATGGTAGGCGCAGCCGCAACGCCGTGGCCGGCCGGGCAGGTCACCGTGAGCCGGGTTGTCTTCAGCGCGGATGTTCCCGGCGGCCGGAAGTTCGGCCGGTTCTGCGAGTATTCCCTCGAAGTGCCGATGCCGCAAGGAAGCTGGTCCGAACGCTGCCGGGCCGAGGTGCTGTTGCGCGAGAAGTTCAATCGGGTCGATGCGAGAAGGGCGCACGCCCATGCCATGCACATGATCGAGCCGACGTCGATCGTCTCGGAATCGCAAGCCGGCAATACCCCGTGGCAGGGCGCCGATAAGTTCGATCTGGACCGCTGCCGCCCGCGTGGCGTTGCGAATGTGTACGTGCTGAGCCAATCGGCCGACGTTCCGCGCACCTGCGCCGCGAACCTGACCCGGCCGGTGGCGTTGGCCGATCTTGGCGAGCGAGTCGGCCGGGCGGCGCATGAGGCCGCCGCAAAGCGCCCGATGCCGGCCGGCGTTGCCGTGAAGGCTTCGCCCAATGCCACGGCCATCGAAGGGTTGGACGTTTCTGAGCTTCTTTCGGGCCACCGGGGATACTTGCGGGAAGACCTCGGCGAGGTCCAACAGCCGGAAACCGCCATTCCGGTATGGGCCGAGTACGACGTGATCGTGGTGGGCGGCGGTACGGCCGGAATGCCCGCCGCAATGGGCGCCGCCGACAAGGGTGCCAAGGTGCTGGTCATCGAAATGCTCGGGCTCATCGGCGGCAACCGGGAATTGGGCACCGCCGGCTATTGGAAAGGATACCCGCACGGATTCAACCGGTTCGGTTCCGTTGCCCACCGCTGGCGGGCCGCCCAGGCGTTCGACGCGGCCCGCGAAGCGGGGGTCGACATCTGGTACAACACCTTCGCGTGTGGCGCCCTGAAGGAGGATGCCCGCGTGCGCGGCGTTGTGGTTGCCACGCCGCTGGGCCGCGGCGCCGTGTTGGGCAAGGTGGTGATCGACACCACGGGCGACGCCGACGTGTGCGTCGCCGCCGGCGCCGAGTACCACTACCTCAACGATGGCGACCTCTGCCTGCAGGAGGCCTCGTTCCGCTGCGTCAAGGGGCTCTACGGCAACGTACTGCCCATCGACCATCTCGACGTCCATAGTTCGACCATGCACCACGTACTCGCCCGGAAAGCCGACGAAGAAGACGTTTGGGACTATTATCCGATGGTCGGCATTCGCGAAACCCGGCTGATCAAGGGCGACTACGTCATCAACGTGCTCGACCAGATTATCGAGCGCACGTACCGCGACCTGGTCGGCGTTTCCTGGTCGGCGTACGATCCGCACGGGTATCACAACAGCGACTACATTTACGCGGGCCTGATGCCGCCCACCAAGCATGAAGTGCGGGCGGCGGGGAAGCCTGGCTTCATCACCTACTTCCCTCTCCGCGCCATGCTGCCGAAAGGGCTGGACGGCATCATGGTTGCCGGCCGGTCCCACTCGGTCACCCACGACGTTCAGGCGTCGGTACGCATGAATCCCGACGTGATCAACTTCGGTTACGCGGCCGGCTGCGTGGCGGCCGAGGCGGTCCGCACCGACAGACCGCTACGGCATGTCGACCTCGGCCCGGTTCAGGATCACCTGGCCGAAGTCGGCAACATCTCCTGGGAAGACCGGCGCGAGCGATGCGTCGATACGCCGGAGCCAACGGACCAGGAACTCAAGGAGGCGGCCGGCGACCCGACCACGAAGCTTCGGCTGGCAACGCTCCTGCGGGCGGGCGAGCGGAGTATTCCGCACGTGCGGGAATCGTTCGCCGCCGGGCCCACCCTGGAGAAGGCGAAGGCGCTTTGTGTGCTCGGCGACAATAGCGCAGTGGAGTGTCTGTGCGACTGGCTCGACAACCAACCGCTCGGCGACGGGCTGGCCTACGACTGGGAAGCGTTCCTGAACGTCTCGGACGTGGAGGCCGTCATGTGGCTGCTGGGCGTGCCTCGCGACCCGCGGGCAGTCCGGTCGCTTGTGAAGAAGTTGGAGCAATGCACCACGGGCGGGCCCAGTTTCAACCCCATAAAACGCGGTTCCTCGTCGCCTGACTACAGTGCGGGCGGCAACCATTTCAGCCAGATCCGGGCCATCACGACCGCGTTGGGGCGCATCGGCAGTCCCGCCGCGGCCCCGGCGCTGCATGAGTTTCTTAACCGGGAGGGGGTCCGTGGCCACGTCGACGCGGCGGGTGATCCGCAATCGCTGCGCGCACACACGTTCGTCAACTCATACATTGAACTGCACGTCGCCGGCGCCCTGGTGCGCTGCGGAGACCACAAGGATCTCGGGCGGAAAACCCTCACGGCCTACCTGGACGACTGGCGCGGCATCTTCGTGCGGTACGCCGGACATGTCCTCAATGAGGCGGCCAACCGGCGGTGAGGGGCCAACCGGCGATGAGGGGCGAAGCCTTCATCGCCTCACGGCGTTTCAACAGGGGCAGGCACCGGAACCCCGGCAGGCTGAAAGCTTG
Organism: Thermoguttaceae bacterium; assembly: GCA_034005525.1. Taxonomy (GTDB): domain Bacteria; phylum Planctomycetota; class Planctomycetia; order Pirellulales; family Thermoguttaceae; genus PWXP01. The sequence goes on from JAVEUP010000004.1 coordinate 90,560, forward strand.
GGTTGGCGCGGAGTTCGGCTGCAATGCGCTGGGTTTCGTCCAGCAATTCGACGGCTTCTTCGAGCAGTTCGCACATTTCGGCGTCCGGTCCGGGCGCGCCGTCCGGTTCGCTGGTTTGGCAGCGGTCGCTCAACAGGGACAACCGCCGGCCGAGCGGGCCGGTCAGCAGCCGCCGGATCCGGTCGATCCGCTGGCTCACCTCGCGGCGCTGCTCGTGCCATCGCCGTCCCTCTTCGGTCAGCCATTGGTTTTCGCGGGAGAGGTTGCGGTATTCCACGGCATTGTGGATGGCCATGGCCAGATCGACTTCCCGGCACGGCTTCGTGAAATACTGGAACACGTCCCCTTCATTAACGGCCCTGATTACGGCTTCGGTCGTCGCGTGCCCGGTGAGCACGATGCGCATGATCTCCGGAGCATTTCTGGTCACCCAGGCCAGCAGTTCGTTGCCCGACATGCCCGGCATCTTGTAGTCGGTCACCAGCACGTCGATCGGGCGGGCCTTGATTACCGCCATCGCCTCTTCACCGGACCGCGCGGTGAAAAGCTGGAACGGCTGGCGACGCAGCGCGCGCACCAGTCCGTGCAGCAGGTTTTGGTCGTCGTCGACAAGCAGGACAATCGGTTGCATGGTACGTCTCCTTATTGCCGCATCGTAGCGGCGATAGCTTTACGCAAAAACGTGTTCCAGCCAGTGACCCCGGAGAAGGTCGCATCACACTCGTTCGCGGTATGGCCGTCAAATCGGGCCGCGCACCTGGCAGTTCTCGCATCGGCCGCAGGCTCTAGAGGCAGACGGATGATGAACGTCGTCCCAATGCCCGGCTCACTTTGGCACTCAATCGTGCCCCCGTGCTTCTCGATGATAATCGCCTGCGCCATGGTCAGCCCCTGTCCCGTGCCTTGTCCCGGGGCCTTCGTGGTGAAGAACAGGTCGAAGATTCGCGACCGTAGATGGTCGGGGATCCCCGTGCCCGTGTCTTCAATACGGATTTCCGCGGCATCGCCGTCGCTACGGGTGCGGACGGTGATGATTCCCTTCTCACCGCTTTCACCCACCTTCTCGGCGATGGCGTGCGCGGCGTTGATGACAATGTTCAGAATCGCCTGGTTCAGTTCAGCCGGCAGGCAGGGCACCGGTGGCAAAGCGGGGTCGAAATCAGTCACCATCTCCGCCACGTACTTCCACTCGTTGCGGCAGACCGTCAGGGTACTCTCGACGATCCGATTGAGGTCCACGGCCGTCTTGCCCTCGCCGCCTGGATGCGAGAACTCCTTCATGGCCCGCACGATCTTGGCGACGTGTTGGACCCCTTCGAGAGACTGAGTAATGGCTTGCGGGATTTCACCGGCAAGGAACCGTAAGTCAGCCGCTTTAGCAGCGATTCGGAGCCGGTCGAGCAACTTCGTGTCCGGTGGATCCTCTGCAGCCAGAAGTTGTTCCACGCAGTCCATCACCCGGTGGATATCCCGGAAGGCATCGCCAAGAAACCGGGTATTGTCGCCAATATACTGGGTGGGCGTGTTGATTTCGTGCGCGATGCCCGCGGCCAGTTGTCCGATTGCTTCCAGCCGGTGCGCCTGGGCCAACTCGGCTTGCATGCGCTTCTGGGCGGAAATGTCGCGCACGGTGGCTTGGACAAGAACACGGCCTGCCAGTTCAATGCGTGTCAGCAATACGGTGGTTGGAAACTCGGTTCCGTCGAGCCGCTTGTGCTGCCACTCGAAGAAGGCGCTGCCCTCGCGCACCGCTCGATCGATCATTGCCTTGGCTGCCTGAGCCGACCGGCGGCCATCCGGTTGGTATTCCGGCGACAGGTCCGACGGTTCCAAGAGCATGAACTGCTCTTCATCCGCCACGCCGAAAAGCTCGTGGGTCGCAGAATTGCCGACAGTAAACTTGTCAGTCAACACGTCAAAAACCATGATGGCGTCTTGTGAGCATTCAAACAGGGCCCGGTAGCGTTCTTCGCTCTGGCAGAGGCTCTCCTCGGCCTCGCGCCGGCTGATGAAGTCACCCACCTGTATGGCAATGCTCTCCACCAGCGCCAACTCCTCATTCAGGAAGGGGCCGGCTCCGTTCGGTAACAGCCCATCCAAAGAGCAGACCTCCAACGCGCCCGCACCCTGTCCTTCAACCAGGATGGGTGAGGCCAGCGTCCAGGGCGTTTCGCGGAAATCGCCACAAGTGTACACTCGGTCCCGAACGACCAGCCGGACCACGATGCTCCCGGGGCGCTGGAATCCACTGGGAATCGTTTCGGCAACGAAGGCCAGCACGTCCGGGATGAGCAACTCAGTGTCATCGAGTAGCTTGGCCACTGCATGGAGGCATTGCAGCTCCTTCACACGTTCGTACAGCTCCTGCTTCCTCCTGCGAAAGGCGTTCTCCGCTCGCTTGCGTCTGTCCATGAAGCGCACTACTTGCCGGATTTCCACCGGACTCAGCGGTTTTCGGAGTGAAAGCAGCCGATCGCTCTGCTCAACTCGTGACAACTCGGCGAATAACAGGGCGTTCTCTGAAGATGAAATGGTCGCCACCAATAGTGAGGGGTCCAACTCGAAGAGCCGGCGCGTTGTCTCGATGCCGTTCATTTCAGGCATGAGCAGGTCGACAAAGGCAATGAAGTACGGCCGGCCTGCGAGGCATGCACGTTGGAGTAGTTCGATTCCCGCGGCCCCGGAGGCCGCTGTATCGATGCATATGCCGGGGTGCGGCGCCGTATCAGACGGAAAACTGTTGTTCTCCGGCTTGCCATACGACAAGGCGCCTGTAGCTAATCGCCAATCACCGTACGCCTTCTCGAGCACGACCTGAAACAGCGTGAGGATGGCCGGGTCGTCGTCGATAACCAGGATGCGCGTTGGGGAAGGATCGTTCATACGTGCTCTCGATTTGTTTCCAGCCCGGAACCGTTCATTGAGGATGCCTGCCGATCCGACGCATCCGTACGAGCGAACACCTTGATCGGCGAACTCAAACCGAGGTTCACCACATAGTTGCGCAGGCGAGCGCGCATCGAGGGTGTCATCTCTTGTCCCTTGGCACAGAGCAGCGTGCCCTGCATCGTCCGGACGTCCTCCGCCAAGAACATGCCATCGGTAAGCTGCGAGGCATGAACCTGCCGGATAACGCACGTCTGTTCGATGCACAGGACCTTTTCCAGCACCTCAAGCACCCGTGGATCGTACTGCCCGGCGCGATGGCGAAGCTGGGCCATGGCCATCTCTTCAGTGTAGCCGCTGTGGACCAGGGCGTCGAAATCGAGTGCGGTTTTGAGGACACGGCTGCCCAGCGGTATTTGCTCACCACGCATCGGATCGTCCGGAAAGGCTCCCTCATAAGGATGTTCCTGGAGGCCGATGATTTCGGCAACCGGCTCCAGCCGTGGGATGTTCTGGAGCATTTCGCGTCCCAGTGCCGGATGTGCAGCATATTGCTCGGCCTCGACCCGGGAGAGGTCCCGGCCGTGGAAGATTTTTTCGAGCGTCTCCTCAGGGACGGAAACACAACCGACTTGCGAAAGCATCGCCGCGATACGCATGCGCCAGCCGTCATCCACCTCTAGTTCGGCGGCAATGGCATTGACCAGCCGTTGGACGCGCGACGCGCGCCCGAAGGCCGTCGGGTTCACCGCGGCCAACACGTCAGTGAGCACCTTAATGCAGCCGCCGAGCGTCCGCGACATCAAATCGCGCTCCGCCCGGATGAGCCGATACTGCTCGATGCCCGCCTCCAGAAACCTACCAAACTCGTCGGGCGGGCAGGGCTTGGTCATGAAGCGGAATACGTGCCCGCGGTTAACCGCCTCGAGTGCGGTCTGCTGATCGGCGTTGCCGGTAAGCATCATGCGGACCGTGTCCGGCGCAATCTCCTCAATTTGTGTCAGAACTTCGACCCCCGTGAGTCCCGGCATGCGCATGTCGACCACGGCGACGGCATACGGTCCCGCATTGCGTACAGCCTCGATCGCCTCTTCGCCACCGAGGGCGGGGTCAATGTGGAACCGTTTCCGCAGCGCACGCTGGTACGCTTGCAGCACGTTCGGGTCGTCGTCAACACAGAGAATGCGTTCGGTCATGCCAGGATACCTTCCGGTTGAAGTGTGCGGCACAATTCGGTCCATGCGGCAATGCGATCGGATTTGCCGATCCGCTCGATATACTCAAAGTCCAGTGTGCATTTTCGGTGGTCCTCAGGGTCACCTGTGAGGCAGTCTGCCGCGTGAACGGCGGTCAGGGCCGTAAAGTTGCAGTCATCCGACTCAGCGGGCGCATGATGCAAGGCTGTGATCCGGACGACCGAGTCGGGCAGCCCCCACAAGGCCAGCAGGTAGGCGCCCATCGCTGCATGATCGGCGTCGAACTCTGCCTGCTCGCGGTCACAAATGCACTGACTTCCAGTGCGCGTCATGAGCACCGCGGCGTAGCGTTCCGGTACCTGTTGCAGGAGCACAAGCGCACCCACGTCGTGCAGCAGGCCGCCCCATCGGGCCTCCGCAATCAGATGGGGGTCATCCGATTCACTCGCGGCAATGCTTTCGGCCGCCTCCGACACTGCGCGGCTGTGCTCCACGACGTCGGCAACGCCTATCCAGTGCGGCTGACCGGGTGTGGTCGCCACGAACGCTTCGCTGGAGTCGATCAACTCGCGGAGTCGTTCAGCGCCAAGCAGGCTGGCCGCGCCAGGCGGGTCCGAAGTACGTTGGGGGCTTCCGTAGAAGCCCGAGTTGACCAATTGCAGCACGCGTACCGCCATGCCCGGATCGTTGCCAATAATCCTTCCAATCTGATCGTTGCCACTATCGGGTTCGGCCAGTTCAGTGCTGAGATCAGCCAGGCTGTCCGGCAAGCTCGGAACGGCTTCGACACACGATACCACCTCTCTCGGCCAAGCAGCACCCAGCCGGTCGCGCAATTGGGAAGCACGGTTCAGCGACTCTTTGAGCGTTTCCGAATTGCACGGCTTCGTGAGGAATTGGTGAGCGGGGCCGACGGCCTTCAGCACCGCGTGGCGGTCGCACTGGCCCGAAAGAACCATGCGTATCGTGGACGGAAACCGCTCACGAATCAGCCGCAACAGTTCCGACCCGTCCATGAAGGGCATTCGCATGTCGGTCACGACGATGTCGAACGGCTGTTCAAGCAGCCGGGTGAGTGCCTCGGCGCCGCTCCCGGCGAAATCCATGTGCCACTGGCCACGCATGGCGTGCAGCATACGCCGCAACCCGCTGAGAAGCTTCGGCTCGTCATCGACAAACAGGATTCGTTGCATGACACAACTCCTTCGGCTCAATCGGCAGCCGGACGATGAATTCGGTTCCGCGGCCGAGTTCGGTTTCCAGGCGGATGGTTCCGCCGTGCCGTTCCGTGATGATCGAATGCACAATGGCCAAGCCCTGCCCGGTTCCGCGGCCAACTTCCTTGGTCGTAAAGAACGGATCGAACACCCGGTCGCGAATGGCCGGGGGGATTCCCGTACCGGTGTCGGCAACGCGGATTTCCACATATTCTCCATCGCGTCGGGTGCGGACCGTGATGGCGCCCTTCTCGCCGGGCATCTCGCGCAACTGTTCCCCAATCGCGTGCGCGGCATTGACTACCAGATTGAGCATCACCTGGTTGAAATCGCCCGGCATGCACGTGACGCTTGGCAGGGATTCGTCGAATTCGGTGACCATGTCGGCTACGTACTTCCATTCGTTGCGGGAAACAGTGAGAGTGCTTTGAATGGCCTCGTTCAGGTTCACTGGCTGCTTCTCATCGCCACCGGGATGTGAAAACTCCTTCATGGAGCGGACGATCTTTGTCACCTGAGCCACACCATCGAGCGACTGCCGAATGGCCAGCGGGATTTCCGCCGTGACGAACTGGAGGTCCGCTGCTGCGATGACGTGTTCCACCTCGTCGACCAGCACGGGATCGACCGGCCCGGTCTTGGCCGCGTCAAGGAGCCGCGTGAAGTGCTCCAGTACCGTGCCGATATCGGTGAACGCGTCCTCCAGGAATCGGGTGTTGTCGCCGATGTACTGGGTGGGTGTGTTGATTTCATGGGCGATGCCGGCGGCAAGCTGGCCGATCGATTCGAGCTTCTGCGCCTGGCGGAGTTGTGCCTCGAGCATCCGCTGCTCAGAAATATCCCGGAACGTGACTACGGCGCCGACCACCTTTCCGTCGTCGTCGATAGATTGGACCGTGTACGCGACCGGGAACGGCTTACCGTTGGCGCGCCAGAACACCTCGGTATCCACACGCGTGGCGAACTGGCCATACAGTGCCCGGCACATCAGACACTCCCCAGAGGAGACTGGTGTTCCGTCAGACCGGCTGTGATGAATCTTCTCGTGGAATCGCTCCCCGACAAGGTCCTTGCGCTGGTAGCCGAGCATCCGAGCCGCGGCCGGGTTGATGAATATGGTGCGCCCCTCCTCGTCGAGCCCGCATATCCCTTCGCCGGCCGAGTTAAGGATTAGTTCGTTTTGCAGGTGCAGGCGCTGGAGTTCCTGCTCGGCCCGCTGCCGTACAGCAATGTCGCGCTGCAGTTGACGGGCATGCTCTTGTTGAACCAGAAGCCGCTCCTCGCGCTCTTCAATCGCCGCGATGATCGCTTCGGAATGCGCGGAGCGCAGGGTGTCGTGCTCAGCCTGGAAATGTGCGATGCGCGTGGCCAACGCAGCTTGCTCGACAGCTCCGGTCGCCAACCGGGCCACAAGTGCGGCAATGAGGCAGCCCAAGTCCGTCTTGGCACTGGCCCGCCCTTTATGGGCCGCATCGGAACGGAGAACGCAGGCAACGATCGTACCGCCGGTAGCGCTGGGCAGGCGGGTCGCCAGCACGGTGCCCAAAACGCCAGTCTCGGCGTGCGCGAAACGGCACGTGTAGCATTCTTGCAGTCGATCGGCGCAGCGGATGGCCAGCGGGACCGCCAGTTCCGCCACGTCCTCGCCGCTGTTTCCCATCGCCGCAATCAGCCGGCCGTCCGATTCCGCGAGCAGCACGAGGCGGGGTTGCCACGGCTGCAATCGGACAATTGCGTCCTCGCAGTCGTTCTCGCCCATTTCGGACGGGACTGCGGCGGCAAGCAAGTCGGTGAGGTCGGTGGCGAGGGCTTGCATTATTTCAGGTCACATGGAAAACAGAGAGGCGTTCTGTGCCAGTTCGTCCTTCAGGTCGGCCGCCAGCACTGTAATATCCTCGCGGGTGAGCGACAGCGCTGCTAGTGCCGGTTGTGAAACACGAACCAGTTTCAAGCCAATCGATGGTGCCCCAGTAAGCGTGCAGAGCAGATTCGCCACTTCCACGCACCGGACAAGATTAACTGCCTCGCCGCGGTAGCTCACTGACGCATGGTGATAACGAATGGCGGCCCTGACAGCCTCGGGAAAGTTCCATGAGTCCGCTACCCGCCCACCCAATTGGGTGTGATCAAAGCCAAGCTCTTTCTGTTCAACCACAGTAAGCGCGTGCTCCTGATCCAGCGCGCCGATCATGCGGCAGAAGGCAGTGTGGACATGCTGGTCTTCCAGGATGATGCCGATATCGTGCAATAGCCCCGCAAGAAAGGCATCTTCAAAATCGCGCAGCTTGCGCCGCAGCGCAATCAGTCTTGCGCAAATGCCGACTGAGACAAGGTGCCGCCACAGGTCCAATCGCCGATACGATCCGACTTGTTCATCCTTCTTGAACAAGTCGCTTACACTTGCGGTCATGGCCATGTTCCGAATCTGCTTCAGGCCCAGATAGGCGATCGCCTGCTGCAGGTTGGTAATCTTCGTGCGCGTCGCGTAAGCCGAAGAATTGACGCAACGGAGTATGCGCGCACTCAGTGCGGCATCACCCTCCATGACCTCTTTCAAGTCGGCGGCCCCCGAGTCAGGATCGTTGGCTACTTCCATGACCCGCAACGCAACCTGGGGCAACGTTGATATCTCGTCAATGCGTTGAACCACTTGGTCCAGCGAAATCCTCTCGCGAGACGAATCGACAACCGATCCGGCATTGGCCATACACATCTCCTGTAAGAAACGGGTCGGAGCGAGTAATGCTTCGTCACAGTTCAAACATGGGATACGCATCCTGCTTACCGAGGCATTCGGGCCCGTCATCGTAAGCTGGAAGGTTGTTCCACGTTTGCAGAAACCTAACAATGCGGTTTCGACAAAGCAATCGGCTCTGGTGTGACAACTTGCGCGTCTGCGACAGCACATGTTTCGGTGGCGAAGAGCGCAAGTCCCCTCATGGAATAAATAGCTTTTTCTCGGGCCATGTGTTGTGGAAACCCACGGCGCTGCTGCGGTTTTGGTTGGAAGCCCCGGCATAATCCATACTTTTCGGATGGCAGGACCTTTTTGGGGTTGCGTGAGCAACAAGAATCGTAGCCGATTCTAAGCTATGCTTCAGTTGGCCTGCTTCGCGTCGAGCCGGCCTTTGTCTCGTTCAATCGGCGCGTGTCGCGCGACCCGGCGGTTCGGCCGGCATGGCTGCGATCGATCGCCGCGTCCGGTGACGGCTCCTTTACTTCTGTTCAAGGAGATGGCTTATGGATCAAGACTTGTGCCCTAACGGCACGAAGGCGGTAGCCGAGCGCCGCAAAGCACCCAAGATTCTGTGCGTGGACGACGATCCCAACGTGTCCGAGGCCATCGCGAGGGCCTTTTCGCGGCACGGGGTGGAAGTGATCAGGGCCTTTCATGGCATGCAGGGCTTCTGGTTGGCATCAACCGAGAAACCCGATGCCATCGTACTCGATCTAGCCATGCCCAAAGGGCCGGGCGAGGAAGTTCTGGAATGTCTCAAACGCAACGCGCAGACGGCCCGTATTCCTGTAATCGTCCTTACCGGAAAGAGCAACCCTGGACTGGAACGCCACATGCAGCGGCTGGGTGCCGACCGCTTCCTTGTCAAGCCGACGCCGGCCGACACGCTGCTTGCCGAGATCAGCTCTCTGCTCGACAGGCTGGTGTAACCGGCTCACTCGATGAGCATGCCCGCGATGGCGGCGGTCATGAAGGCGGCCAGGGCGCCGCCGATGAGCGAGCGAAAGCCGAAGGCGGCGAAGTCGCCGCGACGCGAGGGCTCCAGGGCGCCGATGCCGCCGATCATCACGGCGATCGAGCCGAAATTGGCGAACCCGCACAAGGCGTAGGTGGCAATGGTGAAGGAGCGCGGCGAGATGGCCTCGCGCACCTCGGCGCTTGTGAGGCTCTGGTAGGCGACGAACTCGTTGAAGATGGTCTTCTCGCCCAGCAGGCGGCCTACGGTGGGGGCATCGGCCCAGGAGATGCCCATCAGCCACGCCAGCGGGGCGCCCAGCCAGCCCAGCATGCGCTCCATGGTAAGCGGCGCGCCGGCCACGGGCGGAAACGTGCTGAGCCCCCAGTTGAGCATGTGGACAATCGCGATGAACGCGATGAGCATGGCGGCAATGTTCAATGCCAGTTTCAACCCTTCCCCCGCTCCCCGACAGGCCGCGTCGAGCAGGTTGGCATCTTCGCGGGGAACGTCGATTCGCACCACGCCCTTGGTGGGCGAATGCTCGCGTTCGGGCACCATGATCTTGGCCACCACCAGCGCCGCCGGGGCCGACATGAGCGAGGCGACCATCAGGTGCCCGGCGTCGGCGCCCATCGCCGCGTACGCCGCCATCGTGCCGCCGGCCACCGTGGCCATGCCCCCGGTCATCATGGCCATCAACTCGCTGCGCGTCATGGTGGCCAGGTACGGCCGGACCGTCAGCGGCGCCGTGGTCATGCCAATGAACACGTTGGCCGACGTGCAGAGCGATTCCGAACCCGATGTGTCCATCACCCAAACCATCACCCGCGCCATCGCCTTCACCACCCACTGCAATACCCCCAGGTAGAACAGCACCGCCGTGAGCGAGGAGAAGAAAATCACCGTCGGCAGCACGGTCAGCGCGAACGGAGGGCCATGGGGAAAGTACTCGCGGTCCCAGAAGAACGGGCTGAAGACAAACTTCGCCCCTTCATCGGAACAGGAAATCAGATTGGTGATGAACACACGGGCAATGATGAACACCTGTTGACCCGGCGGGCTCCACAGCAGCACCACGGCCAGCCCCAACTGCAAGAGCACCCCGCTGATGATCAGCCGCCAGTTCATCGCTCGCCGATTTTCCGAGCACAGCCACGCAAAAAACAGCATGGCAAACAGGCCGGCGAAACTAACGAGTCGGTGAGGCATGGGGGAGTTGGGAGTTGGGAGTTGGGAGTTGGGGAGGAACTACTCCGGTATTGCTCGGCGCGCTGCAACGGTGTTACTCAGCACCCGCGTGTTCACCGCCATTTGACTGTTAGTGCCTTCTTTCCCCATCTCCCAACTCCCATCTCCGACTACGGGACTTGGAGCAGCGATTGTGCTAAGCGGAAAACATACCACATGCCGACGGTCCCCACCAGCACGGCAAGCAGGGAGGCAACGAGGGCCATGTTGGCCAGCAGCTCAGCGCGGGCGCCGGTACGCACGACCGTGTTCCGGATGACTTTCATGCCGGGCGGCGGGAAGCGGCCCGCCCGGTTAATCTGTACGCCCAGCCGGAATAGGTAGAGGCCCGTCCCGACAAGAGTGACTCCCATGAACACCACCGCCGTGACCACGAGAGACAGGGCCTTCTCGGCAGCCGCAGGCAAGTTCTCCTCGGCCAGGCGATCAATGACGTCGAGCCGGCGGTCGAGCCACCACAGCATGATTCCCCCACCCGCCATGATGGTTAGTATCAGAAACACCGCCAGTTTGCGTTGTCGCGGATCGGCCCGCATGATTTCCGGCATGGCAATATCGGTCCTGATGGCGGATCGGGGGCAGCTTGACCACGGGAATCCAGGTAAGGGCCTCCTTGGCTACACCATTGGGACTCTTCCGTTTCTGGGTGCAAATCAGTGGTGAAACGATGTAGGGTGGGTGGTTCCGGATGTTTCAGCATCCGGGTTCACCCACGCGTCAGACCGTTCTGCACCTAGAAACGGAAGAACCACCATTGGCTCGCCAGGGCAATCCGCCCAAGCCGTGCGAATTGCGACCCTCAAAGCGGCAACGGCCTAGTCTAGCCCACTTGGGGCAACCCTGCAACCGGAGACGAGCAAGCCAAGACCCTGGTGGGACTTCGGTCGCTCGGTTGGGCGTGCTTCCAGCGCACGGCGTGCAAACCGGCGAGACGTGGCTTGCGCAGTCCCACCAAGGATTTACGCGACCTCATCCCACCCTACATGAATAATCCGGGTTAGCGGGCGCTGTGCCGGCCGTACGACCCGACTTGTCGATTCGGAGATACGCATCAGTTGGTAGGGTCAACACCACCGGATGTTTTGTGGTTGAACGCGCGCCTTCGGCACACTATACTGAGCGACATGGACAAGAAAGCGCTCATTGCCTATTTCGAGGCGATGGATCGGGCATTGCAATCGCGGGCAACGCTCTACATCTACGGTAGCGCGGCCTGCATCCTTCTCGACGAGCCGCATCGGACGAGCCTGGATGTCGACGTCGCGGGGCCGTATTCCGTCGCTGACGAACGCGATCTCCGGCAAGCTGCCGAAGCAGCCGGCCTTCCCATCAACCCCGACGAGGGCTATTCCGGCGATCATATCGAATGGGTCGGTCCGCTCAGGCTCTGCCTTCAGCCGCCCATGCCGGGAAAAGGGCTGACGCTGTGGGAAGGCGCACGACTTCAGGTCCGGACGGGTGACATCGCCGACTTGGTTTCCAGTAAACTCATCCGTTACGACGACCTCGACCGGAGCGACGTTCAGTATCTGCTGGCTACAAGCCGGATTCCGTTCGCTGAGGTTGAGCGGGCTGTGGAACGCCTCCCGACCCCGTTTGCCAAAGATCCGCTGATCCACGAGAACCTGAAGAATCTGAAGGACGATATGGCCGCGTGGGGGCTCGACTGACATGTGCGATCGGGCGAAGCTTCAGTATTGTTACGAGTTGGCTTTCCACCCACCCCGGTTGAACGAAGTGTGGCGGCGGCTGAAAGCGGGCGAGGTGTCCGACGTCGCCGCACTTGGCGAGATGCTCGACGCGGCATTACTCCTTCACCAGGCTTTGCCCAGCGAGGGGTACGCCTCGCAGCGCGCGCTGACCCGCCTGGCTTTGTATCAGGCCAAGGCGCGCGCGTTCGGCACCGTCCGGTTCTTGGAGAATTTACGGCGGCGGCTGGGTCGCGATCCGTTGGAACAGACCGTGGTTCCCGGCTGGATGGTGCGCGATATCGGCCTTCCTCCACTTTGCCACCACCAGCAACTGTTCACGGGGCGAAAAGCTCGATGAAGGGGGCAGTAGCATGTTCGCGGCAAAAGCGGTGCCTGATCGGATCAAACGCCCTTTGCGTGCCGGATTGTAGCACGACGGGTCAATGACACAATCTGAAAATTTCCCGTAGACAACGGTTGCCGGTGGCTTATTCTCGTGTGGCGGGGTATTGACCGAGGGGGTGCTTCACCGGAGCGGTTGAATCTGATAGAATCAGACATAATGTAGGATGCGGTGCCAGGATGCCTAGACCCGGAGGACTCCCAAATGAGGTTATATACCAGGGAACTTGCGTGTGGCTGTCTGTTGTTGACCGTCGGCTTTTCTCTCGCGCTGGCCCACGGGGCCGAAACGCGACTGGTCACCGACGAGTTCGCCGAGAAGATGGCCCTGGGTGCGGAGATTAAGCCACCTGAAGCTGTTGATTTTGGCCCGCACGGTGCCCGGTTTGTCCGTGTGGCCATCCTCGAAACGGGCGGCGGGGGGCAACCGGGTATCGATGAGTTCGAGATATTCGGCCCCGAAGGCAAGGAGAACCTCGCTCTGGCCGAACGGGGAGCCGTGGCCTCCGCATCGTCGGTCCTTCCCGGCTATGCGATTCACCAAGTGAAGCACCTCAACGACGGACGCTACGGAAACGACCATAGCTGGATTGCTGCGTCGCGCGAATCGGAGTGGGCACAAATTGAACTGCCCGAGCCGGCTGCCGTGGCCCGAGTCGTCATCACACGCGACCGGACCGGTAAATACCGCGACCGTATCCCCGAGGTCTTTGAGGTGCTGGTCTCCCAGGATGGGCAGCAGTGGCAGACGGTCGCGAGGCGGGATCGCACCGCGGCCAACCGGGCGCGGCGGCTGCCTTATATGCCGGTCGACCGGTTGCCGGAGAAGCGTTGGGATGGGTTCCTGCAATATGCCTTCTTGCGCGAGCGGGCCACGTGGAGCAACATTCCTGCCGACGACCACCTTTCGCCGTTGGTTGTCGATCGTCCGGCCTACCCCGGCGGACCGCCCTACTGGAGCCGCATTGCGCGGCTGGAACCCGTGGAGCGGGTGCTGGTGCTGTTCGAGGCCATGATCGAGCGCCTTGCGCGGCAGGGAGTCGTCGTGACCGCCGAGCGCGCCCAGGCGGCCGAATTGCGACGCCGGGCGGCCGAAGACTCAGGGTCCGACGCCCTTTACGTGGCGGCCCGGCGGGCTAAGCGAGACCTGTTCTTCCGCGACCCGGCCCTGGCGCCCATCGAACGCGTCCTGTTCGCCAAGCGGCATCCCTTCCTGGAGTCGCACAACTACAGCGAGCACCTCGACGGCATTCTGGAACCGGGCGGCGGTGTGTTCGTACTGCATGTTCCACGCGACGAGCATGACCGGTTCCGGCCCGACCGGGCACGCATCGAGCAGTTTTTCGACGGCAGCGAGGGGATCGTGCGCGAGCCGACGGCCGACTACGACGCTGCGACCATCTACTTTGCCTATCGGCCCGACAAGCCGGAGGTTGAGGGTTGGGCCTCCTACTGGCACATGTACGCGATGGGCGCCGACGGTTCCGGCCTACGGAAGATTACCGAGGGACCGTTCCACGACTTCGACGCGGTATGCCTGCCGGACGGTGGTCTGGCGTTTCACACTACTCGATGCAAGGTCCGGTTCCTTTGCTGGCGCCCGCAGGCGTATGTGCTGTACCGCATGGAGGCCGACGGCACGAACATACAGCGGCTTTCGCACGCCAACCTGAGCGAATGGAAGCCTTCGGTGATGCAGAACGGCCGCATTCTATGGACCCGCTCGGAGTATTTGGACAAGGGAGCCGACTTCGGCCACACGCTCTGGTCGATCCGGCCCGATGGGACGCACCCGGAACTGGTGTTCGGCAACAATACCCCGA